>DNGI01000129.1:536-4107 GCA_003486645.1 Cyanobacteria bacterium UBA11370
TTGTTGTTTGTTGTTCGTTGTTTTTCTACTGACAACTGACCACTGACTAAAACCCAGAATGAAAAACGCCCACCATGGGCGCTCGATCAGGGTGCATCTACATAAATTTTAGTTTAACGGATGGGGGGTATTACCCCTCATTTCTTTAATAAAACAACACAATCTACTCATAACTTTGTCTGAATGGGGAGTTCTAAAGCGATCGCACCTAATAACCCTTTACGAAAATCATTTAATAATTGGTTCGCTGTACGTTCTACATTTCCTTGATAGCGAGATTGTGCTAAAGCGTGTAAGTAATCTTCACTGCTTAAGTCCGTTGGATCGAGTTCGTAACGCATCTTCAACGGAGAAATAGTTTCCAAATCTTGGAGGAATTCTATTAAAGCCACAGCAACCCGCTGATTGTCATAGGATGCCTCACCGATATCATCACAAATCGCTAACTTGAGAGCATTTTGTTGATTTTTTAACAGAGAGGGAATAACACCAGGGGCATCTAAGAGTTCAATTTGATCAGAAATACGCACCCAACGTAACTGACGAGTTACTCCAGCACGACGGGCACTTTCTACCACTCGCCGCCCTAAAAGTCGGTTAATCAAAGCCGATTTTCCCACATTAGGCAACCCAATCACCACCGCACGAACTGGACGAGGTTGCATTCCGCGATCGCGCCGACGCTGGTTCACCTGCACTCCCGCTGCTTGTACCGCTTGGGCTACCTCTCGTACCCCTTGTCCCTGTTGAGCATTGGTAAAATAGGGTGTTTCTCCCTGCTGTTCAAACCAAGATGCCCACTCTTTTCGTACCCCTAGTGGAATCATATCCATGCGGTTGATTACTAGTACTCTGGTTTTACTTCCCACCCATTGGGAGGTTTGGGGATGATGGGTAGCGAGGGGAATTCGGGCATCCCGCACTTCCAGCACTACATCCACTCGTTTGAGTTGTTCTTTGAGTTCCCGTTCTGCTTTGGCAATATGACCAGGATACCATTGGATTGTCATTTGTTATTGGTTGTTGGTTGTTCGTCATTTGTGAATTGTCTTTGCAGCAGACGTACAATATTATCCCTGACTTTCAGTAAATCACAGGGAACCGCATTGCCAATTTGTCTGTAGACTGAACTTTGTCCACCGATAAATTGATAATTGTGGGGGAATGTCTATATTCTTAGGGGGGAGAGGATTTGTTTCAGAAGTCACTGTTGTGATAAGCGTTTAATGGGTTGACCTCCTAATAATTTATGGGCATCTTCTAAGAGAGTGGGAATTTTTTTGGCGTGGGGACTCTGGCGCAAACAGTGTCGTAAATCTAATTCTTTGACTCGTTCTGCGGTAGCACCAGGGAACCAATGACCTGCATTCGTTAAGAGATTGTAGCGCATTTTTCCATAGTCAATCATATCGTAGGCGATCGCTAAATTTCTTAGCCATAAAATCACTGGAATATTAATACCTCCAGGTGTTTCATTATGAGTAGGTAAACCAACGTGCCAGGTTTTGTACCAATCTTCTCCCAGTCGGGCGATCGCTTCATTTTCTAATCGTTCCAAAATTGGCGGTAAGATTTCATCAACTTGGTCTAACAATTCTACTGCCTTTAAATGTTCGTCAAAATCTGAAGATCGAGATGCGCCTAGACTTAAGGTATGCACTTGGGGATGGCTTAAACAAAAAAGGTCATTAAATACAATTGGACTGAGAGGTTTACAAAGTTCTACCAATCTTTGCGGGGGTTTATATAACATCCCTCCTTTATCCGATGGACTAATAATAAAAACACCCATATCATGACGGGTTGCGGCTTCAATAGCAGACCAATTGAACTGATTAATGTAATACCAATGCAGGTTAACGTAGTCAAATTGATCGGTTTCAATGGTCTTGACAATTACGTCCGTTGGGCCATGAGTAGAAAAGCCAATAAATCGAACTTTACCTTCTGATTGTAGCTTTCGAGCAACATCCAAACATCCACCAGGACGAATCGTATCCTCTAATGATTGAGGTGTATTAATGCCATGTATTCCCAATAAATCAACATAGTCGAGTTTGAGGAAACCTAGAGATTGATCGAACTGACGTTTAAACTCTTTGGAATCTGAGTTGGGGCTAACTTTGGTTTGTACAATCAGTTGTTCACGGAGAAATTTAGGCAGTATTCGACCTAATTGCATCTCAGACGTACCATAACCCCTCGCGGTTTCAATATGATTAATCCCCACGGCGATAGATTGACGAATTGTTGCGTCTAGGTTCTCCTGATTCTCTTGGGAAATTTGCCATGCAGGGACATCCTGCCATTTGAATTGGTATCGCATCCCGCCACAGGAGAATACTGGCATCTGTAATTCTGTGCGTCCAAATCTTCGGTATTGCATCATGGGAGTTTAGATTTTGGATTTTGGATTGAGTGTTGGCTACAGCAAGATAGTTGAAGATTTTAAACGTTCCTCTATTTCATTATGTTAGCTAAGTAATACCTTGTGGAGAGAGCAGATATCCCATCTATTCTATTATCATTGATCGTGCTACCTTGGAGATATTATATAGATAGCCTTGGTTTGTTGAGCTATGGTTTCTCAACTTGAATCCCCGACCGAAAAAGAGATCATCTACCCTGATAGTAATGGACAACCGATGGCAAATAACACTGTACAATTTGGCTGGATTGTAGAAATTCAGCAGAATTTGGATTGGTTGTTTGCCGATGAGCCAAATGTGTTTGTCGCCGGAGATTTGTTTTGGTATCCGGTGAAAGGAAAACCGAATATTGTTAATGCCCCCGATGTCATGGTAGTGTTGGGCAGACCAAAAGGAGATAGGCGTTCTTATCAGCAATGGCATGAAGACGGAATTGCGCCGCAGGTGGTGTTTGAAATTCTTTCTCCTAGCAATACTCAAGATGAGATGGAGAAGAAGTTACTGTTTTATGACCGCTACGGTGTCCAAGAATATTATATTTATGACCCGGATTGCAATCAGTTACGGGGTTGGTTGCGGGGAGAGGATGGGTTAGATGTGATCCCGGAAATGGTAGATTGGGTTAGTCCCCAATTGGGAATTCGATTTGCTTGGTCAGAAGAAAGTTTTGAGATTTATCGCCCTGATGGAGAGCGTTTTTTGACTTATGCGGAAATTAGCCAGCGTTTGCAGGAACAACAGCAACGTGTTGAGGAAGAACGCCAACGCGCTGAGGAAGCAGAACAAGCGAGACGAGATGCAATTCCTCGGTTGTTAGATATGGGGTTGAGTGTGGAACAGGTGGCGGAAGCATTGGGGTTGTCGGTCGAGGAAGTACAGGCAGTTACTGGGAAATAAACTGGTAAGCAATTCCTATTAAAAGCCAACTAATAAAACTGACGAATCAGTGAATTGAAATAGAGATAGTTTAACCAAGAGCGATCGCCTAGAAGAACCCATGAGCAAAAATCAACACGTTGGCAACGGATGAGATAACGGATGTAACGGATAAGTTATCTGCAAGAGACAAGGTTTTTTTTAAACAAATAAGCCATCCGTTACATCCGTTACCCAATTTGTTGCCACATCCGTTACATCCGTTA
>DNGI01000129.1:4301-6046 GCA_003486645.1 Cyanobacteria bacterium UBA11370
GTTGCCACATCCGTTACATCCGTTACCCAATCCGTTGCCACATCCGTTACCCAATCCGTTGCCAATTTCCCCCTTTCCTCCTTCCCTCTCATTAGAGATATTCAACTCAAGCTGATAGAACAGATAACGAAAGCGCTGGAACTGTCAGTAGAAGAGGGACAGGCGATCGCATAGGAACCCTGTAAAGAACTGTTCCGTCTCTGTAGGAAGCTTCTACCATAAAATTAGTGAGCATTTAACTATAGCTAAAAATATCTCATCCCTCCTTGTTGATAGATAGATGGCTAAGTTAAGCTGCGACAAAAGAGCAAGCGATGAGGCTAATAAGTCAATGGCAAATGAGCAACATTTCGCCCTACTGAAGCAAGGCGTAGAGACTTGGAACCAATGGCGGGAAAATAACGAGCAAATACTGGTCGATCTCAGCGGCGCTGATCTCAGTAGAGCAAACCTGAATGAAGCGAATTTAAGGATGGCTAACCTCAATCACGCTGATTTGAGAATGGCGAACCTGACTGACGCGGATCTCACAGGCGCAGACCTGACAGGCGCGGATCTCAGAGGGGTAAACCTCAGAGGGGCTACTCTAAATTTAGCAGAACTGGATCAGGCAGATCTGAGCGGCGCACACCTAATGTTAGTGAACTTAATTGAGGCAAATCTCACCTCAGTTAATCTCAGTGAAGCTAACTTAAAAGTTGCCAATCTCACGGGTGCGAATCTCAGTGAAGCTAATCTAAGAATGGCAAATCTGAGTGGTGCTAATGTAAGTATCGCTAACTTAAAAATGGCAAATCTTACCGATGCAAACTTCAGAATGGCAAACCTGACAGGAGCCAACTTAGAAGGAACTCAAGCCCTTGATACGAACTTCAATAAATCCATATTAACGGGTGCTTGTTTGCAAAATTGGCAGACGAATAACTCAACCGAATTGAAAGATGTAATTTGTGACTATGTTTATTTACGCTTGGATCAACAAGAACGCCGTCCGATTGAAGGAAAATTTACACTAGGAGAATTTAGTAAACTTTGGCGCAGTTTAAATACATCTAATTTGATTGTCAATCATCAAGCTCCCTCGGTTCCAGATTATCCCATTAATCATTCCCCATCCCTCCAGAATGTACCGGAACCAGCTATCGAAATTTCACAACATTCTCAACCCATTGAATACTACACACCGCCGAATACGCCAGTAGCAGTAGTTGAAATTCCGGAACCCTCTCAACCCATTAAATATTACACGCCACCGCCGAATATGCCAGCCGCTGTGGTAGAAATTCCCCAACAATCTCAACCCCAATCTGAAAAATTATTTAAGAATATTTCCGCCTCTAATTTGCCGAAAGAGGTCATGGAAGTTGAGCAGTTACTCCAACAACTTGACGATCATCTTTCCCAGTCGAAATGGTCTGAAGTCGCCGCAGAAATTCAAGCACTTCTGCAAGAATTAACCCAGGCTTGCCCGATTAATACCCCACTAGAAAAAGTGATTGTGGTAGCAGCGGCAATCAAGCAGATTGAAAGTAAACCGTTGTTAAAAAGTAAGGTAGTCAATGCTCTGCAACAAGGGGGTGCTGATGACCTAAAAAAACTAGTCAATCATCCTCTAATCAATATCTTAGTGCCAGCCTTAGAAGGGTGGTAATAAAAACCGATTGTGTGAAAACGAGATCCCTGACTTCTATCAAAATTCAGGGATCTGATACCAAGTTGCGATCAAAGATAGTAGATAGGAAAGA
>DNGI01000129.1:6275-13833 GCA_003486645.1 Cyanobacteria bacterium UBA11370
GGGGACAAGGGGAAAGAAAGTACTACGTCTGAATGCAACTTGGTATGAACTGCTGGTATCTGGCAACTTAAATAGAATTTATCTATCAACCCCATTCTTAGAATCCTTACGACGAGAAGTCGCCTTTTTACCCTTAAGTAAATAGCAGGTCATTTGTCCCTTTCCTTTAACTTGAATTGGACCGCGATCTTCAAACCAATAGCAATATTTTAAGCGCTTATAGGTCTCTTCTGTCACCTGAATATTTCCCGGTAAACCGTGGGATTCCATCCGACTGGCAATATTAACAGTATCACCCCATAAATCATAAATGAATTTTTTTCTACCAATAATACCTGCAATTACAGGACCCGTGTTAATGCCAATCCGAATACTAAAAAACTTCCCCGTTTCTTGGCAAAATTGCTCAATAACAGCTTGCATATCCAATGCCATTTGTGCGATCGCTTCGGCATGATTTGCCATCGGCATGGGCAAACCTCCGACAACCATATAGGCATCACCAATGGTTTTAATTTTTTCTAAGCTGTGAGCATCAACAAGTTGATCAAATTCTGAAAAAATCTCATTAAGAATTTCAACTAATTCAATTGGAGAGGTTTGAGCTGCTAACTCAGTAAAGCCAACAATATCAGCAAATAAAACGGTCACTTCGGCGAAATGATCGGCAATCGTATGCTCCTCTCTCTTCAACCGTTTAGCAATAGGTTCGGGTAAAATATTCAATAGCAAACGTTCGGATTTTGCTTGTTCAATTGCTGCTGTTCTCAAGGAAGAGGCAAATTGTTGGGCGATAATTACTGCTGCAATTAACGCTACTATCACAGCGACAATTAGCAGTACGGTAGCGGTATAACTCGTTCTAGTTATTGCTAAGTTAGCACGCTTTTTTTCAGTGTCTGCTAGATCAATCAGTTTGTTGGAAAGGGCTTGTGATTGCTGATCAAAGTTGTTGATTTTATCAAGAATTTCTGCATCAAGCATAACAATATCTTTGGCGATCGCTATATAATCATCCAGATGCCGTAACGCTTGTGTACGCTCGATAGGATCAAGTTTAGAGCTAACCATAATGCGATCGCGCAGTCGCTGTGCAGCTTGATACATTAACTCAATAGTAGCGGCTTGACGGGTTGAGAGATATTCTTTTTGCAACGACTCCATTTGCTGAGATAATGCCAATAATTCTTCCGCATTAGCCAGTTCCAACCTATTGTTTAACATCGTTAAACGTTGTTCAAGTTGCTCTAGTACTCCAACATCATCAATGCCTAAATTACTCACCCAACCAACCGTTTCCTGAAAACTGCGGGAATACTGCTCAACAATTTCCACATATTCCACTAAATCCGGATCACTCCGGCGTTTACCCGCCTCCCCTTTAGCCTGAGCGAGTACTTCTTGTAATTCGCTGCTAATATCAATAACGTTTTCAATTTCTTGGCGATGTTTTTGGCGAAACTCATTCAGTCTATCACTGGAAAAACTAATAGTTGGCCATTGCAAAAAAAAATCCATTTCCAATCGACGAGCATTTCTTAAAATAGCGTCCATTTCAAATCCTCGACGCTGCACTTCAATACTAGTGAGCATCACCTTTTCCGTCTCACTTCGTATTTGCCGCAGAGAAACAAAGCCAGTCACCGCCACAATACCAATTAACAACAGGAGGGCCATAAATGCCAACGTAAACTTTGTGGTAATGCTCAGACTACGCCGCCCCATTATGAGGCGCTTCCATAATTTCATAATTAATCGTTAGTCCTTTGTCATTTGTTATTTGTTGGTTGTTATTTGTTGGTTGTTGGTTGTTGGTTGTTCGTTATTTCCAAATGACCAATGACTAATGACTAATGACTAATAACCAATCAGTAATCGCCACCAGAACCATAGCGCCATGCCTCTAGCCAACGGTAGTAATAGTATTGAGTTATTGGTGGCAGAGTTTTGGAAGGTTCCTTCATGAGTTGTCCTACAGGATACAAACCGCTGTAGATACCCAAATTTATATAATGCACCATCCACTCTAACAAGGTTGTCAGCCCTACATGCGGAATTACTGGAATGACGAGTCCGGGTTTAGTTAGGGACGTTAACAATAGAGTTTTTGATAGTCCGGAAAACTGAACCACATCTTGTAAGAATGGATGGAGTACATCATCGCCCAAATCTGCCATGGATTGAAAAACACCTGTTAAGAGTTGATTGATTTGATTGGGTTTTAATTGTTGCTCAATCCCCACACTCATCGCTCGTTGAAACATCCAAGTAACGGCAATATTGGGTTGATAGGGTTGGAGTTGTTTGAGCGCATTTCGACTGAGAAAATCACCTTTCAAAGCGTCATCAATTCCTTGGGTAAGGCGCTCTAGGTTTCGTACCATTGAACCAAAGCCACCAAAACTAACCGGAGATTGACCGCCACTACTATCGCCCACAGGTAAAATTCGACTCCAAGGCATTTTAATTGGACTTTGTTTGTAAGATGGAAAGAAGCCAAATAGCACCCGCTTAAACTCAAGTTTTGACAGTTCAACGCCTTGATAGTCGGGTAAAAGCCGTAGGTATTCTTCAAATAAAAATTCCAGACTGGGACGTTGAGGATTGGCATCTAGGTAGGTAAATAAATACGTTGTTCTACCATCTCTAGCGGGAAAGGCTTCCCAGAAATATTGACATTGATTTTGAATTGCCGTGAATGAAACAATCAAATCACCTGTATCATTTTTGGGAAAACCTTGAGCGCAACTGCCAACTACTAAGCAAACTCCTTCTGGTTTTTGTCCTTGTCGTGCTTGCTTGACAATTGGAGAAAAATGCCCCATTGCGTCGATGAGTAAACGGGTGTTTAATGATTTTGGATTTTGGATTTTGGATTTTGGATTATTGAGTAATTGCTGAGGTTTAACAGTTCCTGAATCGAGTTTATTTTCCTCCAATTCTAAATTGATTCGCACGCCATCAGGATGAATGATAGCACTTTCAAATGCCGTTTTTTCCAATAACTGACCCCCAGCATCCAAAAATTTTGACTTCAGAGTATCTAGCAGAAAAACCGGGTCAACACCAATGTTGAGAACATCACGAATCCATAAATCTTGCCCCTGAAAAAAACTAACCCGACCTGGATTATATTCACTGGCGATCGCTTGTTCAAGTTCGCTAGGAGATAGCAACTCTAATTCTAAGAATACATCTAACTCTTTACGGGAAATATTCCATTCTTGATCTCTCCCTCGCAAAATTCCCCGTTCAATTAATGCAACTCGCCACCCTCGCCTTTGCAAAGCAGCAGCAATTGCAATTCCCAGGGTACCGCCGCAAATGACGACATCCCAGTCAACACATCCTAAAGGTTCTTTGCTCTCTTTTACGACTAAGGGAACTGTGGTCGGTTCTTGCCTTAGTGCTTGCCATAATTTGTCAGTAGAACGAAGGCGTTCCAGGACATCTCCAGGCAACTGGGAGAGAATTTGTGCAGTTTGGCTCATGAATGACTCTCTAGAATGAGATGCTCCCTCTTTATCCTAATCGTCCTCGGTTTAAGCGTCAGCTCTTATCTTAAAAATGAACAGTGGGAAATGGGAAGGGAGCTTTTTTTGATAAAAATGCCAAGATGCAGTAGTGAGATGAGGAGGCGATCGCAGGATCGAATTCGATGTAAATGGTGCTTACTCTGTCGTTCTATGTTGAGTTTATTTTTATCAGTCTACCTACTTTTCTGTAAAGAGTTTATACTAGTTGAATTAGGAGATCGTGTAATGAAAGGCAAATTTACACTAGGTTTTATCTTCAGTTTAGCTCTCTTGGCGGTTAGCTCTCTGATCTGTGCCAAAGTTGCTATGGCAAAAACTGAAACTGTTGAATCAGGTGACATGAGGGCTGAATTTTCTTATGAGGAGAATGAATATTGTATTGACAACCTCCAATTGAAAGTTATTCGGGATGGTCAAACCCTATTGGATCAACCTGTATCATCTGAAAGTGGAGTTTGTCGGTTTTTTTCACTTGAAATCCAAAACTTGGATGCTAATCCCGATCCAGAAGTGATTGTTGATTTATATACTGGTGGAGCGCACTGTTGTAGATTTTCCTTAATTTATCGCTACGATCCAGCGCGAAAACAATACACATCCATTGAGCATTTCTGGGGAAATGGTGGGTATGAGTTAAAAGATTTAAATCGGGATAGTATTCCAGAATTTAATAGTCAAGATGACCGTTTTGCTTATGCGTTTGCGAGCTATGCAGGTTCTTCCTATCCCTTGCAAATTTGGCAGTATCGGGATGGCAACATGGTTGATGTCACTCGCAGTTACCCAGAGTTAATTTACAATGATGCTTATCAGTTATGGCAGCGTTACACTGAGTATAAAAATGAATATGAAGAGGTAGGAAGGGCGGCTTTAGCGGCGTATTTAGCGGATAAGTATATGCTCGGTCAAAGTGAGGATGGTTGGCAGCGAGTGCGAGAAGCGTATCAAGGGAGCGACCGGGATTCTTTCTTCAAAGATTTGCGAAACTTTCTTGAAGAGACAGGGTACATTAAGAATTGAGGAAACTTGTTAAATTTGCAAAGAAAGGGTACAGAAGGTTCATAGGGGATTAAAACAGCGATCGTACTATCGACAATACATCAAAGCTGATTTGTCTTTTGATCCAGCGTATCAATGATTTTATGGTATTTTATCTTTGGTTTAGTCATAGAGTTAAGCCAAGCGCCTCCGTTTTATTCAATTGTTAAACTAGCAGATTTTTTAATCTCCTGGTAAATATCACCAACTGTCATAGTTCCAAATAGCTGATTTTTCAACTCTAGGTAATCCACTTCTTGAGCCATCGTTTCTCTCAAAAAGAATGCTGCTCCAGCAATTCCTAGTTGTTCTACAATTACTTTAATACCTTGCCTTCTAATCTCATCAGTTTTGGGCACTATCAATGTTTTAGCTGTTTTCATTTTCTTCTTCCTCTTCTAAAGAATTGATAAGAACTGTTGCTGCTTCTACAGGATTCTTAACATTAAGACTGCCGCTATATCTTTTCATGAGTTTATCGTCGCAGGTGATAAACCAATCTGCTCTTATTACCTCAGCGCAGGCTAAATGTAGAGCATCGATACCTTTAATTTTATTTAATACTTCTAATTGCTCTGCCTTTTGTAATACCTCTTGAGTAATTGCCTGAAAATATTTGGCTTTCTGCAAAACCAATTCCACAAATGTTTGCCGATCACTATAAGGATTTCTCTCAGTTTCAAAAACTAGCGCATCTGAAGATATAATTTCTATGATTTCATTCTCAATTAACAAGAATATTAGCTGCATTGAGGTTGATTCCAAATAGATTCTTGCTTGAGACTGGTCGTCAAATACTCTGTTGAGTGCGCTTGTATCTAGATATACCTTCAACTGTACCTCATTTTTGCAAAATCGGATTCTCGTTAGATTGTACCTAAATCGTGTCTCTCCTACTCATTGGCGATCGCAAATTCCATTTAGCTAAATGTTTCCTACCGTAAAGTTACACTTATCCTGTTAGTCTTTTATTACTGAAAATTACAATCAATCACAATTTATTCACAAAATCTGGTCTTGAGCTTGTGTTTGATTTAGGATGAGCCAAAATGCTTATAAAAAGCATATTTGTTTGAAAGATTGATTGGGAATAAGGGGAAGGGTGATAAAGGTGATGAAGGTGCGATCGCTATTTAGTTTTGGGATAGGTTTGGCAATTTTGGGGACTGGTTCTTTGCTCTCCTTGGCAAAACCTGCTTTTGCTCAGGAAGTATTTGTAGATAACCGCTGTCGTCCTAATCAGTCACTAGATCAATTCGACAGCTTCAGTCTCTTCTACAAAGCTGAGTTTATATCCAATGGTCAAAACTATTGGTTTTATGCTGCTCGCTATCAGGATGGTGCGGCACTTTTATGTGTTTCTAAACCAAATTTTAGCCAAGCAAAACCATTGAATGAACTCGAATCTATTCAGTCTCAGTTTATTCAGGAGATAGTAAAAGATCCTAGCAATAATGGGATTTTTGTTATTACAATAGCAGAAGGCAATAATTTTCCTGTACCTAAAACAGTTTATAAACTGGATCTGACTAGCTCCAACACCCCTGTAGTAGAAAGATTACCTGCACTACTGCAAAAACAAGGTATTCTAGAACCCGGTGATTCTGTGCTTCCTCGTGATGGTAGTTTATTTGATGTCTATACTTTTGAGGGTTATGCTGGTCAGTCCGTTACAATTACCCTGCAAAGCCTAGATTTTGATCCTTATTTAATACTGCTTGATAAAGATGGCAATCAAATTGCTGACAATGACGATTTCAACGAGAGTAATCAAAGTTCTGGGTTGACCGTTACTTTGCCTAATAGTGGTAGCTACTTTGCTGTTGTCAATGGCTATGATCGCAACAGCCGAGGTGAATACATTCTAAGTGTTAATGCTTCTGAGTAGAATATAGCAGGGCGATCGCAAAATCCTCCACAATGAACCAACACCATCAGGGAAAATTTTTATCTTATATCAAGTCCGAGAGCATCGGTCATGTATCCAAGAGTCGAAAAGTGGCAATTAGCAATTAGCAATTAGCAATTAGCAATTAGCAGCTTTTACATGCAAGACAGATACAACCGATCCCCCAAAACTCCCCCTTCTTAACTATCTCCCAACGTCAATACCCCTGAAGGTAAATCTACGACCAGCCGTCGAGTTTTCAACCACTGACGACCCAGTAAAAATTCTGTCACTCCCACACCAACATAAACAGGAATATCAAACTCTTGTCCATCTATCCGCACCTTTCCCAAATAAATATCCAGAAGTGCCTCCCCCTGTGCTAGCCGCATATTTTCCTTCCGCACGTAAACCCAATCTAGTCCTTCTAGATCCTGATTATCAATCGCTAACCAGCCAGAAAAGCCAGTATCCAGCAGTGCATCAACAGCTAATTCTAATCCGTCAGCAGCAATCAGCTCAATTTCAAAAAATAGCTCATCCTCCTCACCAAATTTACCTTGAATCATAAAGTACCACACACACCTGTTTGATTAATTTTAAACAGGACTGGGATAGCGCCTGGATACTTCTGACGTGCCATTTCTGTTGCCACCTCTTCATCCTGATCAATAAAATAATCTCCACTCTCAGGCTCAATTGCCATAAACCAGTTGTAATGAGTTTCAATTAACTCAGGCTTAACCCGCTCAAAAATAACCTGACAACGCTGATAAAGTGCTGCTCTTTCAGCTTTCCATTGTGCTATCTTTTCCGCAGACCACTGATACTGTGGAAATAATCTCCCTCGCCGTACAATCCGAGTAGTTTTTGTTTCCGTCATTGTTTTTCCTCCTATTCATTTAAACTCAGCTCTTACACTAATCACAACAACACGCCAGTCCCGCCAGTGGTTAAAACCACCCTCTAATAGTTTAAGTCGTCTAAAGAGGATTAGATAATAGTTTTAGTCCATTTTAATGGACTTAAGCTATGAGACAGGGAATTTATTCCCTGGCGGGTTATTAGTTTCATTAGACCTCTTGCATAAATCCGA
>DNGI01000129.1:14039-23870 GCA_003486645.1 Cyanobacteria bacterium UBA11370
AGACCTCTTGCATAAATCCGAAAAACCCCTCCCCAGCCCTCCCCGAAACGGAGAGGGAGCAAGATTTCTTCCCCGTGAAAAAAAGGATTCGTCCTTACTCATCTCCCCTTTTAGGGAAGAACGAGAGGGGTCGGGAGGCTTGTTAGCGCAGCGGGACGTAGTCCGGGGGGTCGATTTGGCTTTTGCAAGAGGTCTATTGAATAATTAACACTCATTCTGGCAGAAATTGAACAATTAACACTCATACTCATGCCGGTAGAAAATTAGAGTCTAAAACCTCTAAAGATGTGTAAGGACATACTTGCGGAAATATCTCAACAGACAGCCCCGTTTCAGCCGTTGCTTCTTCAACCGCATCCGCATAGCATTCAGCAAATACTTCTTCCAGGTAAGGCTTGAGACTGGGAGATTCTTTTAAAGCTTTGCGAATACGTCGGCGATGTTCAACAATACTACCTTTCCAACTCCCGCTTCTCAATTCCGGTTGATACTGCCACTTCAGCAAATGAATTAAAATTACAATGAGATTACTTTCTAAGCTCCTCCGCTCACTTCGCCCCATGTCTCCAATTTCCTCAATTAGATTTTCCCAGTCGATGTTTGAGTAATCTCGAACCTGCAATTTATGTACCGTAGTCTCAATCCATTTCAAATAGTCTGTCTCATACAAACTTTGTTGATTAGTTTCTACTTCTGTCGCCATAAGAGTTTCCTTTCTATTTAATGTATGTGTAATAATTACGAAATTTTACTTCAAAAATCCGGGAGGGCAACTTATTTCAATATTTCCCCAACGCCATCACTGCATTCTGTCCCCCAAACCCAAAACTGAAACACAAAACCTGTCGAACTTCACCCCAACGTGCCTCATTTACTAAATTTAAATCAAACTCTGATTCCCTCAATCCCACACAAGGCGGTAATACCTGATCTTTCAATACCATCAAACAAAATGCAGCACCAATAGCACCCGATGCTCCTAACGTATGACCCGTGGCTCCCTTGGTTGAACTAACTGCAACACCATGGGAAAATAAATGTTGAATTAGTTGAGCTTCATTGCTATCATTTAACCGAGTACCTGTCCCATGAGCGTGGATATAATTAATATCAATTGGGGCAAGATTACTCCGTTCTAAACATTGTTTAATTGCCCTAATTCCACTTGCACCACTTGACTGAGGCGTACTGATATGATAAGCATCACAAGTCAAGCCAAACCCCAACACCTGACCGTAGATAGGAACTCCTCGCCTGAGAGCTAATTCCGCCGACTCCAACACCAAAACCGCCGCTCCCTCCCCTAAAACTAACCCTTCACGGTGTTTGTCAAAGGGATAAGCCCCAGTTTTTGCCAAAGCGCCCATTTGCTCAAATCCTGCTAAAGTAAGCGGAGTAATCGGAGCTTCCACAGCACCCACAATTACCCGCTCACATCGACCTGTTTGAATCAGTTCAAAACCCTGAGCGATCGCCCAAATTCCAGTCGCACAAGCCGCCATCGGTGCAAGAACAGGTCCAGTTGACCCAATCTGACGTGCTGTTGCGATCGCCGCTTGGTGGGGGAGTGTATCTAACCAATGGTCTAAGTTAGGGTATGGGGTGTAGGGTGTGGGGTGTGGGGTGTGGGGAGATTGGGGTGTAGTCTTTAGTTCCCTAGCTAGCTTCTCCCAGGAAGCCTGACAACCACGACTTGAACCAATCACCACACCACAATCAGGGATTGGTATCGCCAAACCAGCATCCTCAAGAGCATCTGCTACTACCCATTGGGTGAGCGATTCTAAAGAATTTGGAACCTGACCAATCAGCGCCAATGGTCGAGATGGTAACTCAGGAAAGGGTTGATGTTGACAGATCCCAGACTCACCCTTGAGTAACCTTTTCCAGCTTAATTCCAAGCAACCCAACGCTGAAACCAGACCGATACCAGTAACAACAACATCCACCAAGCATCAGTACCGAGTAGGAGAATCAATAATTTTCCCCACTCCCCACTCCCCACTCCCCACTCCCCAAAAAAGCTATTTCTTCAAATTTTCAATCCCCTGAGTTACCTCCGCTGAGTCAATGCGATCGCCAACTTGGATCTGATCAACCACCTCCATACCTTCTTTGACGTAACCAAAGACAGCATAATTACCATCTAAAAACGATAATTCCGCCAAACTGATATAAAACTGGGACGATGCAGAGTCAGGCGCAGCAGAACGAGCCATAGCCACTGAACCGCGAGTATGCCGTAATACTGGGGGAACTGAAATACCTGCTTTATCAAACGTTTTGCTGTAAATCGGAGCGTCCGCACCTTGGGGTTTAATTTCTAGCGGAATGTAACGAGGCTGAGAGGTATCTGGATCGACAAAACCGCCTGTTCCTAAACGTCCTGCTGGAATGTTCGGGTCTTTTCCTTGAGGATCTCCCCCTTGAGCGACAAACGGTTGGGGATCTCGGACAACCCGGTGAAACATCAAGCCATCGTAAACACCCCGCTGCACCAAATCAACAAAATTTCCGGCTGTCACCGGAGCATTAGTGCCATCAACTTCAATCGTAATCGGTGAGCCTTTAACTTTTAGCACCACCGTTGCTTTTCCTTCGAGTTTGGGTAAATTGGTCATTTGGGGACTATTTTCCTCAGTAGGTGGACTAGCTGTCGTTGCAGCCGTTGAGCGGTCTGTCGAATTAAGGGAAGCCACCTGTGGTGTACCACACGCCCCCAGAACTAGAGCGACAATTACCACAACTAATGATAACCAGCGCTGGATTGTGATTTGCATATTAAATTCACCGTTTTCTTAGCTTTCGCTAGTTGGGGAAAAGGGGTACAGGTGTTGAAAATCCTTGTCCCAACTCCCGTTAACCTTTCCTCTACCTTCCTCTAAGTTTGCAATAGTTCTATTGAATTACAAGCCTTCAAGGGGCACTTCTAGAAAACGAGCCAGTTCTGCTCCCTGATTTTCGAGTTCTGATAGGGATAAGGGTTGCCCAACACGAGTGAGAGGTACTTCCCGGCGGTTCTTCACCCGAAGGTAGAGAGCGCGGCGGGGATTAATCCCTTCTTTAAGGTCTACTCGAATCGACTGGACATCTTTAATCGGGCAACTAAACTCAACTTGGCGGTTCTTACCCGGAAAACCCCAGCGAAAAATCTTCACCATTCCAGTCTCTTTATTGAACTCATTGTAACCGCCGCCCACATCCCAAAGGATAACCAGCCATAAGTAAAGAGCTAACAACACTCCAGCTACCCCGTAGCCTCCCATTGCTATCCCTTGAGGAAAAAACAGCAGTCCTCTGGCATCACCAACGGGGAGAAAATTAATTTTGTAGTAACTCGAAAGCCCCGCCAATAAAAAGCCTGTACCTCCCAGAGAGACGATTACCGCCCACCAGTAGTTACTGAAGCGTCGAGAGCCTAAAACGGGCTGGTGAAGGACGCGGTTCTCTCGTTGGGTTGTCGATGCTGTCATGACAATGATCCTGTCCCCTTTAATTTTTAAGATTTGACTAACACACTATGCCATTACTATGACATTTTTGCTCAGGGCAGGGCTGATCTAAAAAAATTATGAGGAAATATGTGTCAATTTGTAAAATTTCTGGTATTCATTATTATTAAAATGAAACAGTGTAAGCCTCTGTTCCTGAGAAAGGATCGAGCTAACCGTGTAAAAATGTGATAGGTTAAGAAACATTAACTCAACCCTAAGCAGGCTATCGAGCTGAACTTAAGGGAAGAGGGTGCTTGACACATCCTACAGAGAGTGAGGTTCATCAGGCTAACTGACCTCCCTGAAATTTCACCATTGCGGTGGTGGAAGTGTCAACATAAAAATCCTTGCAAACCATTAATGTAAAAGGATTTGAAACTATGGTAACCGCTGTAGGACGCGCCCCCAGTAGCAGAGGATGGTTTGATGTCCTCGATGACTGGCTCAAGCGCGATCGCTTTGTCTTCGTCGGCTGGTCAGGTCTGCTACTGTTCCCCTGTGCTTATTTAGCACTCGGTGCATGGCTAACGGGTACCACCTTCGTCTCATCTTGGTACACCCACGGTTTAGCTTCTTCCTACTTGGAAGGCTGCAACTTCCTCACCGTCGCCGTTTCCACCCCCGCCGATAGCTTTGGGCATTCCCTATTGCTATTGTGGGGTCCAGAAGCTCAAGGTGATTTTACCCGTTGGTGCCAAATTGGCGGATTGTGGGCGTTTACCGCACTTCACGGTGCTTTCGCCTTAATCGGCTTCATGCTACGGCAATTTGAAATTTCGCGTCTAGTTGGGATTCGTCCTTACAATGCGATCGCCTTCTCTGCGCCAATTGCTGTGTTCACCAGCGTGTTCTTAATGTACCCCTTGGGACAATCGTCTTGGTTCTTTGCGCCCAGCTTTGGGGTCGCAGGTATTTTCCGGTTCATCCTGTTCGTGCAAGGGTTCCACAACTTTACCCTCAACCCCTTCCATATGATGGGAGTAGCGGGTGTCTTAGGTGGGGCGCTACTGTGTGCGATTCATGGTGCAACGGTGGAAAATACCCTGTTTGAAGACGGCGAAAAATCCAATACCTTCGCTGCCTTTAGCCCCACTCAAGCCGAAGAAACCTACTCGATGGTGACAGCGAACCGCTTCTGGAGTCAAATCTTCGGGATTGCCTTCTCCAACAAGCGTTGGTTACACTTCTTCATGCTATTTGTACCTGTAACAGGGCTGTGGATGGCATCGGTAGGGATTGTCGGTTTAGCACTCAACCTGCGGGCGTATGACTTTGTGTCCCAGGAATTGCGTGCGGCTGAAGACCCAGAGTTTGAAACGTTCTACACTAAGAACATTCTGCTGAATGAGGGACTCCGGGCTTGGATGGCTCCTCAAGATCAGCCTCATGAACAGTTTGTCTTCCCTGAGGAGGTACTACCCCGTGGTAACGCTCTCTAGTAGTTCTATGGTGGCGGGGAACCGCGACCAAGAATCATCCGGTTTTGCTTGGTGGGCAGGTAATGCCCGTTTAATTAACTTATCTGGTAAATTGCTGGGCGCTCACGTTGCCCATGCTGGACTCATTGTATTCTGGGCTGGAGCAATGACCTTGTTTGAGGTTGCTCACTTCATCCCGGAAAAGCCGATGTACGAACAAGGCTTGATCTTACTGCCTCATATCGCAACTTTGGGCTGGGGTGTTGGTCCTGGTGGTGAAGTGATTGACACCTTCCCTTACTTTGTGGTGGGTGTGCTGCACATCATTTCCTCGGCTGTTCTGGGTTTGGGCGGTATTTATCATGCCGTTCGGGGACCAGAAACCTTAGAAGAGTATTCTTCCTTCTTTGGGTACGACTGGAAAGACAAGGATAAGATGACTACAATCATCGGGTTCCACCTGATCGTGTTAGGTCTTGGTGCTTTCCTACTCGTAATCAAGGCGATGTTCCTCGGTGGTGTCTATGATACGTGGGCACCTGGCGGTGGTGATGTCCGCCTGATTACCAACCCGACGCTGAACCCCGCTGTCATTTTCGGCTATTTAGTGAGATCTCCCTTTGGTGGAGAAGGCTGGATTGTCAGTGTTAACAACATGGAAGATATTATCGGCGGTCATATTTGGATCGGCCTGATCTGTATTTCCGGCGGTATTTTCCACATTCTCACTAAGCCCTTCGGTTGGGCACGTCGCGCCTTCATCTGGTCTGGAGAAGCTTATCTCTCCTACAGTTTGGGTGCGTTGTCTCTGATGGGCTTTATTGCTTGCTGCTTTGTTTGGTTTAACAATACAGCTTATCCCAGCGAATTCTACGGACCAACGGGTCCTGAAGCGTCTCAAGCTCAGGCGTTGACCTTCTTGATTCGTGACCAGCGCTTGGGTGCTAACGTCGGTTCTGCTCAAGGTCCGACAGGTCTGGGTAAATACCTGATGCGTTCTCCTACTGGTGAAATTATCTTCGGTGGTGAAACCATGCGCTTCTGGGATTTTCAAGGCCCTTGGTTAGAGCCTCTGCGTGGTCCTAATGGTCTTGACCTGAGCAAGATTCAAAATGACATTCAGCCTTGGCAAGCGCGTCGTGCTGCTGAGTACATGACTCATGCTCCTCTGGGTTCTCTGAACTCTGTGGGGGGTGTGGCGACCGAGATTAACTCGTTTAACTACGTGTCTCCTCGTTCTTGGCTATCGACCTCTCACTTTGTTTTGGGCTTCTTCTTCTTAGTCGGTCACTTGTGGCACGCAGGTCGCGCTCGTGCTGCTGCTGCTGGCTTTGAGAAAGGGATTGATCGTAAGAATGAGCCAGTACTTTCTATGCCTGACCTTGACTAGGTTTGGTTAATTCAGTTAAAAACTGAATTTTAAAACATTAAAGGTTCCTGTGTAAAAGCAGGAGCTTTTTTTTTACAACCAATGCTAGAGACGTTGCATCTGCTAGTCTCTACAGGGTTTTGGCAACCTTTCAGCCCCTCGGAGCTGATATTACGCACCTGTAAAAAACCCAGCCTATGATTCTACCGGATAACCAACAGCAGTAATCATCTGTTTAATCGACTCTGTTGACGCATCAGTTTCCACACTAACCGTCTTCCCTTTGACATCAACTTCGACCTTAGCATCGGGTTCGTGTGTGAGAATACCTTCAGTAATCGTCTTGGCACACCCATCACAAGCAATACCGGGAACTTTAAATGTCATTGTCGCCATAATTCCATCCTAATGGTAGTAGTTATTACTTATTGCTAAATCTAACAAACCGTTAGTGACGCTCATCCCTTCCTTACGATAGAGTCGTTAAGAAGCTGACTTATCGATGAACTGTCCATGACCGGATATCCCAACGCATCTACCCATTCTGACGAACCTAACGGTGGTACTTCTATTCGCGCTACCGCCGCTGCTATGCGCGTTGCTGCGGAAAATGCCGATCATCGAACCGTTGATCGCCAGAAGCTGACACCGATGATGCAGCATTTCGCGGAACTGAAAGACCAATATCCCCATGCTATTTTACTGTATCGAGTGGGGGATTTTTATGAAACATTCTTTCAAGATGCGCGGCGGTTATCGGAGGAATTGGAATTAGTTTTAACAAGTAAGGATGCGGGGAAAGGAATTGGACGAGTTTATATGACTGGGGTTCCTCATCATGCCTTAGATCGCTATTGCACCATGTTAGTAGAAAAAGGCTTTGCGATTGTTATTTGCGATCAGGTAGAAGATGCGGCGGTAGCGGCGAAGGAAGGGCGACAAGTACGGCGGGAAATTACCAAAATTCTTACTCCTGGGACGTTAACCGATGAAGGGATGCTGAATGCCCGTCGTAATAATTTTTTAGCGGCGGTGGTGATTGCAGGGAATCATTGGGGATTAGCGTATTCTGATATTTCAACGGGGGAATTCTTTACTACTCAATCGAGTGAATTAGACCTACTAACCCAGGAATTAATGCGTTTACAACCTGCGGAGGTGCTAATTCCCACCAATGCCCCCGATTTGGGTGTTATGCTACGACCGGGAGAAAAATCAGACCATTTACCCAGTTATTTACCCAACTGTTTTTGTTATGCCTTTCGTCGGCAAACTCCCTTTAGTCAAGGGGAAGCAAGACAGCGATTATTAGAACGATTTAAAGTGCGATCGCTTGAAGGAATGGGGTGTGAACATTTGCCATTAGGAGTTCGGGCGGCGGGGGGTTTGTTGGACTATTTAGAAGAGACGCAAAAAGAACAGTATGTCTCCCTTCAAATCTTACGAACTTATACCCTGGCTGATTATTTAATTTTAGATCATCAAAGTCGTCGCAATTTAGAAATTACGGCTACGGTTCGAGATAATACGTTTCATGGTTCCCTACTTTGGGCATTGGATCGAACGAGTACGGCGATGGGAGGAAGGGCGCTACGTCGTTGGTTGTTGCAACCTCTTTTAGATATTAAAGGAATTCGGGCGCGGCAAGATACGATTCAGGAATTAATGGAAAATGCAGGACTGCGGGAAGATTTACGGCAAGTTTTGCGCGGTATTTATGACCTGGATCGATTAACGGGACGGGCGGGTTCAGGAACGGCAAATGCACGGGATTTAGTCGCATTAGCGGAGTCTTTGCTGAAGTTATCGGATTTAGCAGAACTCGCTGCTTATGGATCTTCGCCTTATCTGAAAGCCTTACAAAAAGTTCCACCTGAGTTAGAAGAGTTAGGAAAAAAAATTATTGCTCATATTGTTGAATCGCCACCGTTACATCTGAAGGAAGGTAATTTAATTCGACTGGGAATTAATCCTCAACTGGATGAAATGCGCCGAAGGGCGGAGGACGATCAACAGTGGATTGCGAATTTAGAAGTAACGGAACGAGAACGGACGGGTATTCCGAATTTAAAGGTCGGATACAATAAAACCTTTGGTTATTATATTAGTATTTCTCGCGCGAAAGCCGATCAAGTTCCTGAGCATTATATCCGCAAGCAAACTCTTACCAATGAAGAACGCTATATTACGTCGGATTTAAAGGAACGAGAAACCCGAATTCTGACCGCACGAGATGATTTGAATCGTTTGGAATATGATATTTTTGCTGAGTTACGGGCGGAAGTGGGAGAACATTCTGAACAAATCCGCAATCTATCACGGGCAGTAGCAGCGGTTGATGTATTGTGTGGGTTGGCAGAGGTGGCGGTGTATCAAGGTTACTGTCGTCCTAACATGGTTGAAAGTCGAGAAATTACGATTATTGATGGTCGTCATCCGGTTGTAGAACAATCCCTTCCGACAGGGTTCTTTGTCCCCAATTCAGCCCATTTAGGAGGCAGTAATTCTGAAAAAATAACAACCAACAACCAACAACCAACAACCAACAACCAACAACAAACAACCAACAATTCTCCAGATTTAATTATTTTAACGGGTCCTAATGCAAGTGGAAAAAGTTGTTATTTAAGGCAAGTGGGATTAATTCAATTAATGGCACAAACGGGGAGTTTTATTCCGGCAACATCGGCAACATTGGGAGTGTGCGATCGCATCTTTACTCGTGTGGGTGCGGTGGATGATTTGGCGACGGGTCAATCCACGTTTATGGTGGAGATGAATGAAACGGCAAATATTCTCAACCATGCTACGGCGAAATCGTTGGTACTTTTAGATGAAATTGGTAGAGGAACGGCGACGTTTGATGGGTTATCGATAGCTTGGGCGGTGGCAGAATATTTAGCAATGGAAATTCAGGCGCGAACGATTTTTGCGACTCATTATCATGAGTTGAATGAATTGGCTTCGATTTTACCCAATGTAGCGAATTATCAGGTGACAGTGAAAGAATTGCCGGATCAAATTATATTTTTACACCAAGTTCAACCCGGAGGGGCTGACCGTTCTTATGGCATTGAAGCGGGACGTTTGGCGGGTTTACCTGCGGTGGTGATTCAGCGGGCAAAGCAGGTGATGGGAGAAATTGAGAAGCATAGTAAAATTGCTGTGGGATTGCGTCAGGGAATTGGTAAGGAACGAACTGTACCAAGGATAGATAGTTCAGAAATATCGGTGGAACAGTTGGATATTTTTAGTGATTAATACTTAATTTCGGCTTTTTGCGACAACCTGTAGGTGTTTTTTTGCAGGGGGAAAATTTCGAGGCTGCATCCCTTATCCTATAAGGGTTTGAATCCTATCAGCGCTCAACTGAGGTTGTCGCATTTCTTGAAAGGCTTACTGTTACTGGTTTTGAGGCTATTTTTTTTAGGAGGTGTGGCACAGGTGGATGGCTGGAATGCTATACTTGGATCAGGTTGTCGCAACTGCACCTTGAAAACTAAATACAGTAAGGGTTTCAGGCATCAGCAGTTGAAATCAACTTAAATCC
>DNGI01000054.1:0-2518 GCA_003486645.1 Cyanobacteria bacterium UBA11370
TTGGATGAATACTTAATATTATGGTGCACAATTCCGATTAGGGATTAGATATGAGTCGAATTGTTACAGGACTTTAGGAAAGGGGAGTCGGGAGTGGGGAGTGGGGAGTGGGGAGTGGGGGGGATGGCCTATTTTACTAGTGGTTCATGTCATTAATTATAGGGGGTGTAGAGACGTTGCAATGCAACGTCTCTACTGGATATCATTCATCACAATTAATGGGATGAAGCACTAGTTATTGTGGGCAATAGTTAGTGAGTGCCTAATAATCCAAAATCCAAAATCCAAAATCCAAAATCCCTAAACCCATCCTTTGACTTCAATATCAGTTAGGGGTCGTTCTAATTTTACATATTCACTTTTGGCGGCTTGCAAGAGATGTTTCATTTGTACACTTTCGCCAGCATCAGCGGCTAGGAATGCGGCATTTAAAGCAATACTGCGAATATTTCCGCCAGCTACATTCAGTTTGGCTAACTTCTTGAAATCGAGTTTTTCTGTTGGCATTTGTTTGGGGAAGATACGCTCCCAAATTAGGGCACGTTGAGTGGCATCGGGGAAAGGAAACTGTACAATAAAGCGAATCCGACGTAAAAATGCTTGGTCTAAGGCACTCTTTAAGTTGGTGGTTAAAATCGCTAAACCTCGATAAGATTCCATCCGTTGTAAGAGATAGCTGACTTCAATATTGGCATGGCGATCATGGCTGTCTTTTACTTCAGAACGCTTACCAAATAAAGCATCCGCTTCGTCAAATAGCAGAATAGCACCCCCCCCTTCGGCGGCATCAAATACTCGCCGTAGATTTTTTTCTGTTTCACCAATATACTTACTAACAACAGAACTTAAATCAATGCGATAAACATCTAATCTCAACTCACTGCCTAACACCTCGGCTGCCATTGTTTTACCTGTGCCACTTGCCCCAGCGAATAAGGCGCTAATTCCTAATCCTCTTCTGCTTTTTCCAGCAAATCCCCAGGTTTCATAGACTTTCATTCGTTGTCGCACATGAGCGGAAACTTCTCGCAGAATGTTACGCTCTTTTTCAGGTAAAACTAAATCATCCCACGTTGCAGCAACGTCAATGCGTTGGGCTAATTCATCCAAACGGGGACGTGCTTGAATGCAACAGATGTCCCATAATTGATTTTGGATTTTGGATTTTGGATTTTGGATTGGGGTATCTCCCTCTCCCCCTATCTCCCCCTTCATCCCTTTGGCGGTTAAGCAGATAGCGTGAATGGCTGGGGCGCTGAGGTTAAAATGGGAGACGAGTACATCGACCTCATGAGTGAGGTTTTGTGACATTTCTCCTAACGCATTTTTCCAGATCAGACGCTGTTCATCGGTGGTGGGATGATGAACATCCATCGCAATTAGGGGACGCTGGCGTTGACGGCGACGATCGCGGCTAGTGACAATTAAGGGAGAGGTGAGGCTTTCTATCAAACGGGCGATCGCACTTTCTTTGAGTGGATCATTGGTTTCAAGGTGATCGCAGTTTAATAATAGGGCTGTATGACTTAATGCCCATTCTCGCTCGTATAGTGTTTTGACTAAATTCAGTTGAGCGGTATCGGTAGGGATTGCTTCTCCAGAAAGGGCGTGTAGCTTGATGCCTAACTGATGGCAAACGGAATGGGCGATCGCTCTTTTACTGGTTACATCTTCCCCACATAACTGTACCACGGGTAATTGACCTTCTGTTACCTGTAACCAAGTGGTGGTGATCTGTTGTACGAGTTGTTGATGGGAGGGTACAAGTAAACCGGATGTTGGCATGGGTTCCTCAATCCCGGCTAATCGTTCATCTAAATAATGAATTCCTCGAAGATAATGTAAGATCCGTTCGTCAATGCGTAGCAGACTGGTGGTGAGGGAAATACCTTCGCATACTTCAATTAATCGCCAGCGACGCAAGGGAGAATCTGGAGTCAGCGCCCCCCAATGTCCGTTCGGTAATATGGCTAAAGCCAAACTAAAGGTAGGATAGTTTAACTGGGGATTGCCTTGAGCAGCGGCACAGAGAACTCCCCAAGTGCTATCAAATTCCATCCCAGCACATAAAAGTACGACATCTCGCTCAAATGTTGATAGACCAAAGTTTTGACAGATCTGTTCTAACAGGGGAGGGGGTGAGATGGGTGGGTCTTTTGGCAGTCCTAAACCATTACGATTTGGAAAGAAGTCGAGAGCAAAAGACGATAGAATTCCATCGTTTAGTTGGTCACTTTTAGTTTGCAGGGCTTGGCGTACCCGTGCAATTTCTTGCATCAGATAGCGATGATTGGCTTCAAGCCAGAGTTCACTTGTGTTGAGTCTAAATGCGGACATTGACATTCCCAATGCTGCTCTACTCACAATATTACTCAGTAATGCGACTTAGAGGTGTACTTTCCTAGATTGTGGATAGTTTAAGAGCGATCGCTCATTGAGGACTTAGACTTATATAATGTCGGGGAAATCACCCCTAATAAAACGTCTCCCCCTCTCCCCCTCTCCCTCTCCCCCTCTC
>DNGI01000054.1:2757-4499 GCA_003486645.1 Cyanobacteria bacterium UBA11370
AAACTCTTTTAGGGTTATTCAACTGGACATGATAGTCCTATCCTTTCAACTCAAGAGGGCATGGTCTTTGAGCGCTTCTCCCTGTAAAATCCCAATCAGCGTCCGTGTTACAAATTCTAAATCCTGGGGTATTGGATGTAGGGGTAAGTATTCTACTATATGATGTGCTGATCGATCATACAGACCAAATCGCCAAATTTCTCCGGTTGAAACTGCACCGTATAAAATCGGACTCTCACTTTCTACCCAGCGATCAAGGGCAATTAATTCAACAGCAAGTTGAGTAAATCCTTTGGTTAAATCGGCTTGTTTGGCTTCAATGACTAGAAGATTATTGGGACTGGGAATATAGTAATCTAGAGAGCCTTTTAACCAATTGCTGACACTAACGGTATATTCGATATTGATGGAATAGTCTAGGCGATCGCAAATCTGATCGAGTAAGGGAAAAATCAAGGCTTCTCGGCGTGCCTGTGCAGTGGTTGTATTAACTCGTTTGAGTCTGCGTCTGATGCTGGTTGCGAGTGCAGGCAACCAATCTAGTTCCCATTGGGTGTAGGGGAGATTGTTGCGATCGCTGCGTTCCAGGGTACAGCCCAAATCTGCCAAAATATCTTCGGGTGAGTAAGGTAAATCAAAATACTTGCTAAAGGTGTAGGATTCGTTTGGATTTAAAACCTTTGGCATGGTGGGGAGTGGGGAGTGGGGAGTGGGGAAGAGAATTTAGTGTACTTCACCGATTCTGAAAATTGCTATGTGCCTATTTTATAAGAAGCTAGTGGGCGATCGCTTGAGCATTTTGAGTAATTGTTTAAACATTTAGGGGAATTGCTTGAGCATTTTGAGTAATTGTGTAAGCATTTTGAGTAATTGCTTGAGCATTTTGAGTAATTGTTTAAACATTTAGGGGAATTGCTTAAGCATTTAGGGAAATTGTGTAAGCATTTTGAGTAATTGCTTAAACATTTAGGGAAATTGTGTAAGCATTTTAAGGAATTGCTTAAGCATTTTAAGGAATTGTGTAAGCATTTTAAGGAATTGCTTAAGCATTTTAAGGAATTGCTTAAGCATTACTTATCACTCGAAGCTTGCACTATCCTCAAGCTTGCCCGATAAACCGCTAGAGAATAACCACAGCCTCATGGACGAACAACGCCAGCAAGCCTATCTCACCCTCATTGAACGTCTGCTGAATTGCCCGAATGGGGAAGAACCAGAGATTTTAGCCGCTAACCGAGAGTTACTTGATGCGGGGTTCTTGCAGAGGGTGGAAGCTGTGGCGGAGATGCTATCCCAGGAGGGAGAATGACAATGTGGAGAATCGGGAATTGGTTGAGAAATCTGGCGGTTCAGTTGGGGGAGGCGTTGAATTTATCTTCACCTACAAATGCGAATCTTTCAGAAGATGACTTACAAGCCTATGAACAATTATTGATGGAGATACTCCAAGCAACGTCGGATAGCGAAGGTGATGAGAGAGTCGTTTACCCGTTGCTAGCGGAAAATATAGCCTACCTCGATCTGAATTTAGCAGAAGTCTTGCAGGCTTGGGCGACAAGGACTTTGGCAGAAAGGCAACCTAATCAGGCACGAAATATTGCCGTTTATATCGTCAATTTTAGTAATCTGATTCGGGAATTCCCCTGGGGTAACAAAGCTAGCAACATAGAAATTGCCATTGCTGGGTATGAAGTGGTGCTGACTGTGTTCACCCGCGAAGCTTTCCCTCAAGATTGGGCAAT
>DNGI01000054.1:4726-4878 GCA_003486645.1 Cyanobacteria bacterium UBA11370
CTCAAGATTGGGCAATGACGCAATGTAATTTGGGGATTGCTTACTATGACAGACTAATCGGGGACAAAGCCGATAATTTAGAAATGGCGATCGCATCTTACAAGGCAGCTTTAGAAGTAAGAACCCGCAAGGCTTTCCCTCAAGATTGGGCA
>DNGI01000054.1:5081-8455 GCA_003486645.1 Cyanobacteria bacterium UBA11370
CTCAAGATTGGGCAATGACGCAAAATAATTTGGGGACTGCTTACTTATACAGACTAATCGGGGACAAAGCCGAGAATTTAGAAATGGCGATCGCTTCTTACACGGCGGCTTTAGAAGTCAGAACCCGCGAGGCTTTCCCTCAAGATTGGGCAATGACGCAAAATAATTTGGGGATTGCTTACCGTAACAGACTAATCGGGGACAAAGCCGAGAATTTAGAAAGGGCGATCACGGCTTACAACGAAGCTTTAAAAGTATATACCCGCGAAGCTTTCCCTCAAGATCATGCCGAGACATTATTCAATCTGGGTTTAGCTTACCAAGATGCCCAACAGTTTACTGACGCTTACACAACGTTTAATCGTGCCATTGAAACCGTCGAGTTTTTGCGGGGAGAAATTGTTTCCGGTGTGGAAAGCAAACGCAAACAAGCCGAAACATCGAATCAGCTTTATCGTCGCATGGTAGAAGTCTGTCTGGAGTTGAATCAATCTGCTGAAGCGATTGAATATATTGAACGCAGCAAAACCCGTAATTTAGTCGAACTCCTATTTAACCCTGACTCTAATCCTCAAGCCGCCCAATCCCCAAATTTAAAAGATCAATTGGAACAGTTACAAAAGGCGATAGAAGGAGAAAAGCGTCGTGTCGAATCCGCCACTCTGCCCTACCTGAATAAATTGCGGCAACAGCGAGAACAACTCGCTACTCGGATTATCGGCTTAAACCCGATCCGCTACAGCGAGATTTATCACCGACTCGATCCCGAAACTGCCATTATTGAATTCTATATCTTTGAGAATTGTTTTCGCGCGTTCATCATTACCCGCCACAACGAACAGCCCCACATTTGGCAGTCGCAACCGGAAGACTTAGATAAGTTAAAAGATTGGGGTAAAAACTATCTCCAGCTTTACTTTGAGGATAAACGGCGCTGGCAATCTGATTTGCATAACCAACTTAACGAACTCGCGGATATCTTACACATCCAAGACATCCTGAACCCTATCCCACTCCAGTGTCAGAAACTAATTTTAATTCCCCATCGTTACCTGCATTTGTTCCCTCTCCATGCTTTACCCTTATCCAATCAAGACTATCCTTCAAATCAGATAAACCTAACCCCCCTTCCCAATGAAGCAACAGAGGAAAAAAACTCCCCTTTCCTTGTAGGAGAGGGGCTGGGGGAGAGGTTAACTCAACAGTATTTAATCGACAAATTCCCCAAGGGTGTCAGCTATGCCCCCAGTTGTCAACTCTGGCGCTTGGTGCAAGATAAAGCGAAACAATTAAACGGCTTGCATGAATCTGTAGAACCCCACCCCAACCCTCCCCTTGGTAAGGGGAGGGAGATAAATTCCCCCCTTAATAAGGGGGGTGAGGGGGGTAAAATCCTTGCTAAGGGGAGTGAGGGAGGTAAAATCCTTGATAACCAGGGCAAAGGGAGTAAAATCCCTCAATTTCGCTACCTCTTCGCCATCCAAAACCCCACCGATAACTTAGAATTCACCGATATGGAAGTTGAAACCATTGCCAAAGCCTTTGATCCTCGCTACATCTTAAAGAAAAACCAAGCCACCGCCGCCGCCTTAGCCGAACCCTTAACCGCTGCAAGACTAAGCAATGCCAACTGGTTACATTTCTCCTGTCACGGTTACTTTAATTTCAATGTTGCTGAAAAATCCGCCTTACAATTAGCAAATTCTGTCGTTTCTCCTGTACCCGAAGCCGCCGGAACCTCTCAGTATTTACCCATCTCTGAGGATAGTGCCCTTGATTTAGACCAATGCCTTACCCTAGAAGAGATATTCCAATTAAATTTACCCAATTGTCGCCTCGTCACCCTTTCCGCTTGCGAAACAGGCTTAGTTGACTTTCGCAATATGAGTGATGAATATATTGGTTTACCCAGTGGCTTTATCCGCGCAGGTGCAGCCAGTATTATCAGTACATTATGGTCAGTGGATGACTTTTCTACCGCCTTATTAATGATTAAATTTTATGAAAACCTGCCTGTCTTTAATTTTAACGTCGTACTGGCTCTAAATCAAACCCAGCAATGGTTTCGCAAAGCCACTCAACGGGAATTACTGCAATGGCTGGATGGTAAAACAGAAATAGAGGCAACTCAAAACCAAAAAATCAAGAAGAGATTAGAACAAAATTATAAACCTGAACACCAACCCTTTAAAAAACCAGTCTATTGGGCAGCCTTTTGTGCGATTGGAGAATAAGAGGAGAACGACTAATGGAAGACGATAAGATTATTGAAGCCTTTATCCAAGTTGTGGAAAAACCTGATAATGTCTTTTCTGCTGA
The DNA here is from genome assembly GCA_003486645.1 of Cyanobacteria bacterium UBA11370. Classification (GTDB taxonomy): domain Bacteria; phylum Cyanobacteriota; class Cyanobacteriia; order Cyanobacteriales; family Coleofasciculaceae; genus UBA11370. The sequence goes on from DNGI01000054.1 coordinate 7,401, forward strand.
GGCAATAGCAGATATCCCGACATTACAACAAAACCTTTCCGCGATACAAACTCTCACATCGGATGCGATCGCAGAAGTATTGTGTCAATGGTATATCAACCATGAAAATGTCAGAGATGCCATACTCATGCAAGGACGAGAAATTACCAAAGTCCAAAAGACCAAACCCCAAAGCCAAGAAAAGACATTAGAAAATCGTTACCGCCTTCTTCAAGAAGAATTGAAGAAACTACAAGCACGAAAATCGTAGATGTAGGTTGGGTTGAAGAATGAAACCCAACACAGCTTAGAGGCTATTTCTTGCATAAGCGTAAAGCCCTGGAGATCCCCCTAAATCCCCCTTAAAAAGCAGGGCTGATTCATTTTAAGGCAGATGGCAGTTCGCGTAGCGTTCTCCGTAGGAGTAGGCAGAAGGAAAAAGAGCTACACTGTTCTAGAGGGTGAGGTTACAGGAATGTTCATGTTGGGTATTGCCATTTCAGTAAATGGGGTTGAGATTCGGTTGACTGAAGAACGATGGCAACATATTATCCAACAGCATCCAGAGATGAGTTCGCTACAAGCTACGGTGTTAAATACGGTTGAGAATCCTGAGAAAATTTTGGCAGGTCGGGATGGGCAACTCATTGCTGTACAAACTATTAAGTCAGGGAAGTGGCTTTTAGTGGTTTATCGTGAATTAGTAAGTGAAGGTGTTATTGTTGATGGGTTTATCGTAACGGCTTTTTTCAATCGACGGTCTAGCTATTTAGAGGGAAAGGAGCAGATATGGCCCTAGCACAGGTTAATTTACAAAATTATTTGAAACTTGCCCAAGCGGTTCAAAAGATTGAAGAGCAGCGATCGCTCTGGATGTCTTATGATGCGGAAGCAGATGTACTGTATATCAATTTCTACTATCCGCCAAAGACAGCAACCGAAAGCGAGGTAACGGATGATGATGTGGTAATCCGTTATGAGAATGATCAGGTCATTGGGCTAACGATTTTGTCGGTTCAGACGCGATAATACTATCCTGCTGACCAAATCCACTGGGAGCATCCCGTTTTTGCAAA
>DNGI01000054.1:8702-11608 GCA_003486645.1 Cyanobacteria bacterium UBA11370
CGCGGACTGTCTTAAAACCCTTGCCTTCTTGATAAAGAGCTTTCGCCAATTGTGCCATTCAAGGCGTGCAAGATCTCAGTTACAACGGATAATTTAATTGAAAATATGGTATCAATCTGATTGCCGTCTCACCCACCCTACATTAGGCTACATTATGCGATCGCTATTATCTTGGTGGGTGACAATCATCCGATTTACCAGGAATGCGATCGCTATTATCTTGGTGGGTTACAACGGATAATTTAATTGAAACTATTGTATTGATCTCATCGCCGTCTAACCCACCCTACAATAGATAAATTCATGAGTCTTACCATTTAACATGAAAGTCTATGCGCCTAACCTGCATCTATTCGCTTTTGAACTTTACAAAGCCACCAACTTAGATTCAACCCCACTCTCACCTGATCAAATCCAACTGTGGCAAGCAGCGGATGAAATAATCCGCACAACCTTACACCAAGATTTACACCTCTCTCAACGCATCGACATTACTAAAGAACCCGATAATCCGCGTGTCGATTTACTCAAAGACTCCGAAGTTAAAGACGGCAATTATTCCATCCCCTTAGTGGGTACAATTCCTCTCAATAACCAGCAAAACATCCTGATTACAGGATTGGCTCATCCATTAAAACTTCATGACAGTTACGGGTTATGGTTAAACTTACGCCGTCCCGAAGATGAAGATGATGGACAACAAACCGAGGATGTTGAAACCGCCGTTTTAAGCCAGTTCAATCCTGATAATTGCTTTACTTTAAAAAAGAGCGATCGCTTTCTCGGACAAACCTTATTAATTACCGCTTGGCTAACAGGTGCTAAAGATGAAAAACATCTCCACCAAATCGCCCAAGAATGCCTACAAGCGGTTTTCCCCGATGACTCTCAACGTCCACCCTTGAACCGACAAGGCGAGTTATTGGGTAGTCCCATTTTTGAATACGGCTTATTTAGCCAAATATCAAACTATCAACACGTCCTGATCTGGTTATTCCGCGACATCAAAACCGATGAGATGTTCAATCAATGCTATCAAGAGTTATTAGACTTATTCTTCTTTCGGACTAAAATTATCAAAGCCTATCAAGATAGCCGCCAAACCTATCATCTCATCGCGGCTGCCTATCAAGACATCGAAAAATTAATTGATCGCTTACCCAAACACAGCCAAACCCATCACGCCAAAACCGATGACTTGAACGAATTAAAAAACCAATTAAAAGACTTACCTCAATTAGCCTTAACCTATACTCGCTTACTCCGAAATCTCGAAGACTATCACAATACGATTACCATCAATGACTATAATTATTCCGAAAAATTACAACAAATTAGTGGTATAATTCAAAATGACAATTTACTCTTTCTCAAAACCTTCGCTCAAGAAAACTCACCCTTCTTTCAAAAACAAATCCAAGCCGATTTAGGATACTTCCGCCACGGTTCCACCTTATTAGATCAAGCGATTGCCTCAATTCGCGGTATCGTAGAAATCGAACAAACCGAACGCGATCGCTCTCTCGAAAAAACCATTCAAATCATTGGTGTGGGATTAGGTGCAGGTGCGATCGTCTCCGGCGTTGTCACTGAACATATTGATAAACCCTTTACCCCTCTCTCCTTCAACACCCCACCCCATCCCCTAATTTCATCCTTAGTTTGGAGTATTCTCGCCACCTTATTTTTTAGTACTTTGGCTTGGCTTTGGACAAAACGAAATTAGCTTATATCATGTCTGGGAGTATGAAGTAATATCATGTCCGGTTGAATAACCCTAAAAAAGAGTGAGGGGGAGAGGGGGGGAGAGGGAGAGAGGGAGAAGGGGAGAGGGGGAGAAATTTTATTTAGGGTATATTAGCCAGACATGATATAAGTAAGCGGAAATAAATAGCTCAAACCCTTACTAAGCAATTCAAAATTCAAAATTCAAAATTCAAAATGGAAAAACCCAATGCTGACAAGCATCCTAGCTGCTTACTATATGCAAATTAAAGGGGCGACAGCTTAATAATCAATGATAAATGGCAAATAACGCAACCCATGCAAATCTTGTTAGTTGATGATGAAGTTGAGTTAACTGATCCTCTAAGCCGAGTTCTCAAGCGGGAGGGATACGAGGTTGATGTCGCCTATGATGGACAGTCAGGGAGTGAGTTAGCCATGCAAGGGATTTATGATTTACTGATTTTAGATTGGATGTTGCCTCAAGTATCGGGGTTAGAAATATGTCAGCAGTTGCGATCGCAAGGACAAACCACTCCGGTTCTGTTTCTTACTGCTAAAGATACGCTAGATGATCGGGTAATGGGGTTAGAGGCAGGTGCGGATGATTATTTGGTAAAGCCTTTTGAATTACGGGAGTTACTCGCAAGAGTTCGTGCGTTGCTAAGGCGTTCAGTTACTACGGATGTAAATACGAATCATCGATTGCGGGTGGCATCGTTAGAACTGGATGTGGAGAATCAGTTGGCTTATCGGGATGGACGGTTAATTGAATTATCAGAAAAAGAAACTCAGCTCTTAGAATATTTTATGCGTAATGTAGGTCAGTTATTAACCCACGGGCAAATTTATCATCATCTTTGGCAGAATGAGGAACAACCGAGTAGTAATGTTTTGGCTGCATTGATACGTTTATTACGCCGTAAGATTGAGGATAAGGGTGAGACAGCACTCATTCATACGGTGTATGGTAAAGGGTATCGGTTTGGAGAAAGTGGTTAGTTTTTGGCAGCGGATGGGTTTGGCAGCGGATGGGTTTAGCGGATGTAACGGATGAAAGGTTAATCAACCAACAACTAACAACCAATAGCTAACAACCAATAACTAATAACCAACAACTAACAACCAATAACTAACAACTAAAAATCAATAATTAACAACTAACAACTAACGACCAACAA
>DNGI01000054.1:11820-20058 GCA_003486645.1 Cyanobacteria bacterium UBA11370
AACGACCAACAACTAACAACTAACAACTAACAACTAACAACTAACAACTAACAACTAACAACTAACAACTAACAACTAACAACCAAAAACTAACAACTAACAAATGACTGATATTATTAGAGCAGGTATTATTGGGACTGGGTATGCAGCGACACAACGGGCGCTAACATTACAGGTGGATGAGCGATCGCAGTTAGTTGTGTTTAGTGGTCATACTCCAGAAAAAACTCAAGAGTTTGCCCAACTTCACGAAACTATAGCTGTAGAATCGTGGCAACAGATTGTAGAGCATCCTGATGTAGATTTAGTATTTATTTGTACAATTAATCGAGATCATGGTGCGATCGCGCGTGCAGCGTTGGAAGTAGGAAAACATATTGTTTTGGAATATCCTATTTCTCTCGATCCCCAAGAAGCAGAATCATTGATTGCTTTGGCTCAAACTAAAGGGAAACTCCTTCATGTTGAACATATTGAATTATTGGGGGGATTGCATCAAGCGCTACGGCAATCTTTACCCGCAATTGGTAATGCGTTTTATGCACGCTATGTAACCAATGTACCCAAGCATCCTGCCCCACAACGCTGGACTTATCACCAAGAATTATTTGGCTTTCCGTTTAAAGCTGCTCTTCCTCACATTCATCGATTTACAAATTTGTTTGGTCAGGTTGCTACTGTTAGTTGCCAAGCTCGATTTTGGGGTAATTCTGATTATTATACAGCTTGTCTATGTACAGCGCAATTACGATTTAAGAACGGTCTAATTGGGGAAGTAACGTATGGGAAAGGGGATATTTTTTGGCAGTCGTTACGTAATTTTGAGGTACAAGGTGAACAAGGAATAGTGCTTTTTGAGGGAGAGAAAGGGATGTTAATTCGTGATGAGGAACGAACCCCCATTGCGGTAGAAGGACGGCGGGGTTTATTTGTGAAAGATACGACGATGGTGTTAGATTATTTGACCACTGGAACACCTCTCTATAGTTCTCCAGAGGAGAGTTTGTATGCTCTTAAAGTTGGAGAGGCGGCGTATCAGTCAGCAGAACTTGGTAAAATGATTAGTATAGACTAGCGCTCAGTGTTAGTACTCGTAACTCCTAATGCTCCTACGCTACATTGAAAGGGGGAGCATTTTTTATTAGACAAATCAATACCAGGGTATTAAATGACCACTATCTCACCACCTACCCAGACAGACCGAAAAGAACGCGAGCGCGAAAACGACTGGCGACTCTTTTTGAGGTTAGTACCTTATGCTTTAAAAAACAAGCGCCTACTCGTCACTGCCATTATTTTATTACTACCCGTATCCGTACTCGGTGCAATTCAACCCTTAATTATTGGACAAGCAGTTTCCTTAATCCGTCAAGAACCAACCTGGTTTTTTCTGCAAAATCACTCCGTACCCGAAGGGATTAATATTCTTAGTGGACTCTTATTGCTGAGTATATTAATTCGCCTCGCGTTGGGTATTTTTCAGAAATTTTTGGAAGAGAACCTAGGGCAACAAATTACCGCTTGGATTCGGGAAGACCTTTTCGATCATATTACATCTCTCGCGGTAAGATTTTTTGACCGGACACCTGTCGGCAAGTTAATTACCCGACTCACGAGTGATGTTGAAGCACTTGGACTTGTATTTTCAAGTGGTGCTATTGGCATTTTAAATGATCTGTTTTCCATGGTTGTGATTGCCATTGTTATGGTTTTATTGCAATGGCAACTAGCTGTCATGTTGGTGTTAATGTTATTTCCTGTTACGGGTCTAATTATCTACTTTCAGCAGCAATTCCGCAAAGCAAATTACAAAGCGAGAGAGGAACTTTCATCCCTCAATTCAATGCTGCAAGAAAACATTACTGGCATTAATATTGTACAGTTATTTCGTCGGGAACAATTGAATGCTGAAATGTTTCGTGCCGTTAACCAGCGCTATATTACTGAAGTTGACAATACAATCTTTCACGATTCAGCGGTTTCTGCAACATTAGAGTGGATTGCATTAGTGGCGATCGCTGCCGTACTATGGCTAGGAGGTTTATTTATCCTCCAAGATAGGCTAAGTTTTGGAGTTTTATCCGCTTTTATTCTCTACGCCCAACGTTTATTTAATCCCCTACGTCAATTTGCGGAAAAATTTACCATGTTTCAAGCGGGATTCACGGCACTTGAACGGGTTAGTGATATTATGAATGAGCCGATTGAAATCCGCGATCCAGAAAGGGAAGATAGAAAAGAAAACACCGGGAACTTTTCCGAAAACCTCGCTGCCTCATTTTCTTCCCCCACTCTCTACTCCCTACTTCCTACTCCCCAATCTGGAGAAATTCGCTTTGAAGATGTGTGGTTTGCTTACAAAGATGATGACTATGTTTTGAAAGAGTTAGATTTCACAATTCGTCCTGGAGAAAAAGTAGCTTTAGTTGGACCTACAGGCGCGGGAAAAAGTTCAATTATTCGTTTACTATGCCGCCTTTATGAACCCACACAAGGGCGAATTTTAGTGGATGGTATTGATATTCGTAATTTGCCCCAAGCTGAACTGCGGCGTTATATGGGTGTGATTCTCCAAGATGGATTTTTGTTTGCTGGAGATGTTAAGAGCAATATTACTTTAGGTGAAAGTTACTCAATCGAAGAGATTAAATCTGCTGCTAAAGCAACAAATATTGGCAGTTTTATTGAACAACTTCCTCAAGGTTATGATACTCAATTACGCGAACGGGGAACGAATCTTTCTGGAGGGCAAAAACAATTATTAGCCTTTGCACGTGCCGCAATTCGTAACCCTGAAATCTTAGTATTAGATGAAGCTACAGCAAGTTTAGATGTGGGGACAGAAGCTTTAATTCAACAAGCTTTAGATCGACTTTTAGTACAACGTACCGCCATTATTATTGCTCACCGTCTCTCGACAATTCGTAATGTAGACCGGATTTTGGTACTTAAGCGGGGAGAATTGGTAGAATCAGGTTCTCATGAGGAACTTTTGCAGCAAAATGGATTGTATGCGGCTTTATATAAGTTGCAAATGTTGGGCAGTTGATTTTTGATTTTGGATTTTAGATTGGGGATTGGATGGTTTTAGGTATGGGTTTTAGTTCTTGCAAGCGGAACAAATTACTGACTCATGAATCTAAAGGTTTTAAGCCCCATTTTATTGATGGTGCGATCGCTCTACAATTTCGCTCTACAATTGATTGATAAATAGCTTAAAGTATGAATTTACGATTCAGAATTCCCTTTAGGTGGATAGCAACCCTTACTCTACTGACTCTAATCGCTAGTTGTTCAACTCAGAACAATTCTCAATCAACCAAAGTAGCTTCCCCAAATTTAAAGAATAATTCATCTCAGCAAACTCCCCTATCCTCAAAATCAATTCATAATCTTGGAGAGAGGGTTTCCATTAAAGATAAAAACCTCAATTTACAATTTACAGTTAATGGTACACGAGAGCATCCAGGCAAAGGAGTAATTAAACCCAATCGAGACCATAAATGGATTGTCGTAGATATGACAATTGCTAACAAAGGACAAGAATCAAAAACTTTTTCCGTCATTTCATTTGAAGTTACTGATAGTAAAAATAAATCTTATGAGGTAGCACTTTTAGCAGGTGCTTTAGAGGATATTGAAACTCCCACTGGTGAAATTATTCCTGGTAAAGAACGGCGCGGTGAACTCGCATTTGAAGTACCTGAAGGTGCTAAAGAATTGAAGCTAAATTTTAAACCTAACAGTAGCGAATGCGATGCCTCGACAACAGATAGCAAGACATTAACGACTATAAATTGTGAGCCAATTGTAATCAATTTAAATTGATAAGATTTAATTTTTACCTAGTATTAACTATATCAACCAACAACCAATAACAAACAACAAACAACAAACAACCAACAACCAACCAAATAATGAAAACAATACTTATTTTGACCCTACTATTAGGGAACTTCATCATAGGTTGCCAAAATTCTGACTCTACTTTAAGTCCTGAAACTGATAATACTTCCCCAACCCAAACACCTGAATTATCAAATTCTCCTGAAGCAAAACCTTCTGCTGAAAAGAATAATCCAGTCGCAGCGGTTCCTAATAATTCCCCTGGAACTCGTCAAACTTGTCAGATTAGCGCTTATGTTATTGATCAAGATCCTAACGGTTTGAATGTGCGTTCTGGCGCAGGAGAAAATTATGATATTATTAGTAAATTACCTACTACTCCGATTGCCGTATTTGTTGATATCACAGCTTCCCAAGGAAACTGGGTACAGATAATTCGTGCAGAAAGTCCTCAAAAAGTTGAATTTCAAGGAACAGGATGGGTTTATGCTTCCTTATTAGGAACGATGACTCGCGGTTATGGTACGGAGGGTGTTTCAGTTTATACAAATGCCAATACTGAAAGCCGTGTAATTGGTCAAATTCCACCAGAAAAACAGGTTAAACTTTTAGGGTGCGATCGCGCTTGGGTCTTGGTAGACTATCAGGAATTAAAAGGGTGGATTGCACCAGAGTCTCAGTGTCCTAATCCTTTAACAACTTGTCCGTAAAGATTTCCAATTAGCAACCCTCTTTGATATACTGCCTTAGTACAGGTGGCAGAATGTAAGAACTTTCTTGTTGTTCTATCAAGCATCGTTGCAATAACGATTGCAGTGCATTTAATAAATTTGATGGTAGAATTATTGCATTTTCTAGTAATTTCGTCAGGTTAACTGGATTGGTTTCTTGCGCTAACAAGGATAAAACTTGTTTTTCTATTTCAGATAGACGACTAAACTGCTGCTGTAAAATATCTTTCAAATCTTCTGGCAATAATATGGTATCATTGAGTAATAATTCAATCAGGTATCCTTCCAACTTTTGCATCAGAGTTGCCACGCTTTTTAACCACAATGGGTTGCCTTGATATCGCTGAATAAGCGCCTCCGAGTTGTCGATTTCTCCTAGCCCATGATCTCTGAGTATTTCTCGTGCGGCTGCAATATCTAAACCTGTGAGTTGTAAGGTGTGAATGGGGATATTTTGGCTTTTAACTTGAGAAACTTCTCTAGATTGTTCCCAACCGATTAGCAGAAAGCAACTTTGATGGGATAATTTTTCTATCTGTTTGAATAGAGAGCGATAGTCTTCGTATCCGGGTTTATACTTTCCTGCGAGTTCGCCGCTACTAAAAAGGTTATGAATGTCATCTAAGACTACTAAACAGCGATGTTTTTGTAAATATTTGATTAGTGGGAATGATTTTTTGTTAGTTGCAGGTGAATCTAGATTTTCTGACTGGGAGAAAAACTGTATTAGTTTATCTTGAAATTCTGTTAGGGTGGGGGATGCTTCTAGACTGCACCAAATTACATACTCAAATTCATCTTTTATTTGTTGAATGAGTTGTACCGCTAATGTGGTTTTGCCGATACCGCTGATGCCAGTGAGGGATATTAGGCGGCAGCGTTGTTGTAAAATCCATGTTTGGAGGGTTTCGAGTTCGGGAGTGCGATCATAGAAAGCACCCAATTCTGGCATTTCGCTTAAATCTTGATAGAAGGTTTGAGGTTGTTTTGTGTTAGATGTTTCCTGATTAGGTGGATGTGAGTTTGGTATATCTGGCGGGTGTCTAGCTTCTCCACAAAAATTCAGGCTACCAACTTGAACATGATCTTGTACAACATTTGAAAATAAGGAGAATTGGAACCTCTCCATTGCTGATCGTAAATTTGATTTACTGACCTCTTCACCTAACTGTTCTGAGAGTATTTGCCATAATTCCGAACCCGCATTCCTCACACTACTTTCAGAACAGTCAAAATTCTTAGCTATTTCCTTATATTTATCTCCTTGTAGAGTTCCTCGCAGTACCGCTTCTTGTAAATCATCAAGGTGTTGACCCGTTTTGGTAAATATTATCTCGTCAGCAAGTTTTAACACTTCTTTAAGATTCATCGGAGCTGGGAGTATTTTGTGCATTATAGCTCACATTTTATGGCTTTTTAGCACATTTTCGTACATTTTTGCACAAAATTAGATTAAAAAGAGTGAAAACCGGAGGAAATTAGCAGCAAAATTGAACATTTTTGGACTGGGCAAAGCTTTGATTTCTAAGCAATCATGAGAGAAGTATTCATATAGTTATACCTCGCAAGGAGAACAGCAATGTTACCGAATCATTTTGTTTATTTAGCTATTGAGCCAGTCACAACTACAATTACATTGGTAGCAATCGGCAAAGCTCTTGGATTGTTCGGTGCCGCCGCGACTGGGGCAACTCTCGGAAACGCTGCCAGCCAGAAAGCTAAAGGTAAAGAAACGGTAAACTGGGGCGAAGCAGCCTCTAGAGGAACGGGAACTGCTTTAGATAGCTTTTCGGTTACTCAGCAGATTTCTGATATCGCCTCATCGACAGACTCGTCGGATCAGAAAAAATCCGCGTAGGAAGAAATTGAAGTGGTAATAATTTTCAGAGAAGTCTATTGCTTCTTATGGTAGTAGGCTTCTTGACTTTGTTTTTTACTTATTTTACTACGTGAACTATGAGACTTAGTAAAATTGTACTCCCATTCATTGTCATCTTCTTTATAGTCATTATTGTTTTCTTCATTATTGGCTTTCTTCGAGGTCTAGGCTAGCATTAGTGCGATCGCTGGTAGGTTGGGTTAACGCAAGTAAATCCAACCTCTTTTTTCACTCACAATCTTATCCATTTCTACCATTCCAATACGATGATTGTATGGGTAGCGATCGCTTGTGCCAAAAGAAAGAGCGATTCCCTACGGGATACCTACGATCAACCGCACTTAGGAGTAAATACCAAGTACTGCGATAATTGCAAGGATAGTGATGGGTCGCTCTGTGTTCACCCTAAGCTAAGACGCATTTAAATTGGATATTGAAATTTTTGAAAGGGGTGTAGGGTGTGGGGTTTGAGGTGTGGGAAGATGCAATTTAAATGCCGATTAGCTTAACCCTAACTTCCTTCGCACCTCGTCGCTACTGACAACCTTGCCTGCTTTTTGTTGTTGCTTTGATCGCTCGATAATCTCCAAAAAGCGAGTATTACCACTTAAGGAAACTGATTCAATATCTGCGATTGCCACCAAAACAGCTACAGGTTTGCTTTCAAATGCTGCGATGGCAGGTTCTCTCCCCAAACTACGAACATAATCAGCTAATGATGCTGTACAATCTGACGGTTGTCGCTGTAAAGATTTTTTGATTAATGTTAACGAATCTGGATTTGCTTCTAAGGATAAAGTTTCTAAGTCTGCAATTGGTGTTAGCACAGCTACAGGAGTTTTCTGAATTGTAACAAGTAACGGCTCTTTCCCCAAAGCTTGAATATATTTACCCAATGATTCAGTTGCTTGTGCAAGTTCTACTGATTTCATAGCTCAATTTCCTCCTTCCCAATCCGAACTCGGTTACGGTTCTTGACTCCAACTGCTTGAATGTAGACTACAGAAACTGTGTTTTCTTCTACATCGTAGTACACCCGTAAATTTCCTATCCGCAATTCCCACGTTGCCAAACTGTTAGGTTCCATAGGGCAAGCGATTTCTCGTCTCAACTAAGGGTTCATATTTGAGCTGTTCATCTACGGTATCTAATACAGTACGTTGCTGCCGAGTTGTTATAAATTTCAGATTCTCAATAGCAGCATCAGTGTATTCAATCTGATAAGCCAATTGACCTATTTCCGTTGTTTTCTAATAACGAATGGCTTAATTGTAACAGCTCAGTGTAGAGCGATCACACTTCTTTCAATTACATGAATGAGAGATGCTTGTACGGGTGCGATCGCCTCATCAAAAAAAGAGCGATTCCCTACGGGATAGCTACGATCAACCGCACCTCCGACAATTACATGAATGAGAAATGCTTGTACGGGTGCGATCGCCTCATAACAAGAAAGAGCGATCGCACTCCTTGCTGCAAATACCAAATAGTAAGACATTTGTACAGATAGCGATCGCTCTGTCTCACTTAATTCGTGGGAAATGGTTTAGCTAAACCTAATTCGACCATAAGTTGCTCGTGAGAAATATTACCAACTCGCTCTTGCTTTTGCTCTGATTTCATCTGCTGTGCCGGAATATCAGCGAGTGTCAAAACAGGTAATGCCAATGCTTCTTTAAACCACTCAATATTTTTGGCTAATTCTTCTAAGCTTTGTCCCCAAGGCTCAACAGCCTTTTCCGTACATCCGAGGAGCGAACCATCTTCTGCATAGAAAACTTC
>DNGI01000054.1:20285-20586 GCA_003486645.1 Cyanobacteria bacterium UBA11370
CAGTCGGTTCATAGCGTAATTGCACTGGAATTTCATCCAAAATTTTTTGTTGTTCATGTTTTTTAAAGTATTTTAAGTCTTCTATTGCTTGCAGTTTGTATTCAATTTCGTACATTTGAGTCAATCAATTAGCTCCTTAATTTGACCCCAAGGTGTAATCTTAGCTTTATAGTAAGCGATCGCAAATCGCGAGCAAGTATCAGGGAGAGGGAGGCTTGCAGAGGTAGCGATGCCCCACCAAAACAAAGAGCGATCTCACAAAAGCACCAAATCTCAAGCACGGCGATGATTGGACGGGGTG
>DNGI01000528.1 GCA_003486645.1 Cyanobacteria bacterium UBA11370
GGTATATAGGGCGGATTTGGTATCAAACTAGACTTTGAAGCCAATGGCAAAAAATATAGTCTTGAATATCGAGATAAGCAACAATTAGATGAGGCAATTGAAGCTATTGAAAAGCTTTCAAAAATAGATTAAAATTACCTTCAATCTTTTTTAAGATTATTCAACCTAACATGACACTATTTCGCGTCAAAGCGATCGCACACACGCCGATCACTTCGTTCCACCTCAGCATTATTCTTCAGATAATCCCGTACCCAATTGCAACCATACGCCAATACCTGATCTAAATCTATAATCTGATCCAAATCCCACAAAATCACTGTCCCGTCCTGACTCGCTGAAGCGACAATCTTGCTATTAGGGCTAAAAGTCACAGCCAAAACCCCTTGGCTATGATCCTTAAGGGTTGCTAATAACTTACCCTCACGTGTCCAAAGTTTGACAGTCTGATCCCGACTCCCCGAAGCGATCATCCTACCGTCGAAACTGAACGCAACTCCCTCAACCTCATCCGTATGTCCGGTGAGAGTTTTAACGAACATACCGTCACGCTTCCATAGTTTAATTGTATTGTCATCACTCACCGAAGCCATAAGCTGTCCGTCGGGACTGAAAGCGACTCCCTCAACCCCATCCGTATGTCCGGTAATAGTTTTAAGCAAGATACCGTCACGCTTCCATAGTTTAATCGTATTATCCTGACTTGCCGAAGCAATTAGGTTTCCGTCGGGACTAAATGTAACGCTGTCAACCCCATCTGTATGTCCGGTGAGAGTTTTGAGTAACGTACCGTCACGCTTCCACAGTTTAATCGTATTATCCTCACTTGCCGACGCAATCAGCGTCCCATCGGAACTAAACGTAACAGTATTAACTCTATCTGTATGTCCGGTGAGGGTTTTGAGTAACGTACCGTCACGTTTCCACAGTTTAATCGTATTATCCTCACTTGCCGAAGCCATAAACTGTCCATCGGGGCTAAACGTAACGCTATCAACCCCATCATTATGCCCCTTCAAGGTTTTCAGTTCAGTAGTGTCTTGGTTCCAAAGTTTGATAGTATTGTCCCAACTCGCTGAAGCAATTAGCTTACCATCTGGACTGAAAGCGACTCCCTGAACCTCATCCGTATGTCCGATTAGGGGTTCCAGTAACCTATCATCTAGGTTCCAGATTCTCACCGTCTTATCCTCACTTGCCGAGGCAATCAGTTTCCCATCAGGAGTAAATGTAACAGCATCAACCCCATCCTGATGCCCGATGAGGGTTTTGAGTAACGTACCGTCACGCCTCCACAGTTTAATTGTATTGTCCTCACTTGCCGAAGTAATAAACGTTCCGTCAGGACTAAACGCGACTCCCTCAACCCCATCGGTATGTCCAGTCAGGGTTTTAAGTAATGTACCATCACGCTTCCACAGTTTAATTGTATTGTCCTGACTCGCCGAAGCCATAAGTTGTCCATCGGGACTGAAAGCAACTCCCTCAACCCCATCTGTATGTCCAGTCAGGGTTTTAAGTAACGTACCGTCACGCTGCCACAGTTTAATTGTATTGTCCTCACTTGCCGAAGCGATGAACTCTCCATCAGGGCTAAATGTAACGGCGTAAACTTCATCGGTATGTCCGGTGAGGGTTTTAAGGAACGTACCATCCCGTTTCCACAGTTTAATTGTATTATCTTCACTGGCTGAAGCTATAAACTTTCCATCGGGGCTAAACGTAACGGCGTAAACTCCATCCGTATGTCCGGTGAAGGTTTTAAGGAACGTACCGTCATTTTTCCACAATTTAATCGTATTATCCTCACTTGCCGAGGCAATCAGTTCTCCATCGGGGCTAAACGTAACGGCGTAAACTCCATTTTTATGTCCAGTGAGGGTTTTAAGTAAGGTACCATTCCGTTTCCACAATTTAATTGTATTATCCTCACTTGCCGAAGCGATTAGATTGCGATCGGGACTAATCGCAACTCCATAAACCCCAGCGTTATGCCCTGAAAAACGATTGTACTCCACCACGTCATAAACTGCCTGTCGGAGTACTGATTCAACCTGAACTTTAGTTGTTTGATCTACCCAACCAATCCTTTGCAAATTTTGCCTTACCCTTAAAGCTACAATCAGGGCATCAAATGTTTGATTTGAGGAAAAAAGCGCTTCTGAGGATGTACTTTGCGCGTTAAGTTCACTAACTAGTGCTTTTCGATATAGGCGGAATGCGGCTATCCCCAACCCAATAGCCACTAGCAGCGCTAAACTAACACTACCCAGTGCTGTTCTTTGGAATTTAATTTCGGCTTTTTGACGATTAAGTTCGGCTTGTTGGCGTGCTTTTTCAGCCTTGATTTGTGCGGTTTCAACTTTATAACTTTCAATCAGGTATTCGGTTTGGAGTGTTGTTGGTTCAGGCTGTTTTAATGCACCATTCATCAGCCATTGTTGTAGCCAGTACTGGGCTTCTTGTAAATTGCTCCCCCGCAATAAAAAGTTGTCATCACGACCTTTGGAGTCCCATTCCATTGCACGTTGCGACCATTTAGTGTGGCTTTTTACGTGTTCTCGGTCAGTATCAATTGTTCTCACCAATTCGCTAAAATTGATAATAAAGTCTCCGTCATGGTTGTTAAAATCAATCCACTGGACTTTCGCTAATTCTGGATGTAACGTATTGGCTGATATGGATCGGTGTAAAACAGTGACAAAGCGTTTATTCAATTTTTGAGCATAGTTCACCGCATCAGTACAATCAGGCGAATGAACGGACTTGGGCGAAATAATAAATAAAAAGTTATCGCAATTTTCAATACCCCGATAGATTTCTGCCTGAAAGTCAGCACCTGAAGCCATACTTTCTTGGTCAAACCAAGTGGTTTTCCCTTGGATCTGGAGTGCTTCATTTAACTTTCGGGCAAAATCTGAATCCGCACGAGAATAAGAGATAAAAACATCTAATGATGATTCCGGTGGTTGGTTAGTGCTTGCAGTAATGAACGCTTCATGCAAAGCAAGGGGTGGGTGTTCGGTTCGCTGTTTCCCTACCTTCAGCCAAGCTTCAGCCTGTTTCAAATCGTACCCTCGTAATAGGATACTGGGATTATGGTTTTGCCGTTCCCATTTAAGCGCTTTGACTAATAGAACTTTATGCTGTTCATAGTATTTAGCGTCTTGATGCAATAAATTTAAGACTTGATCGATATTCGTTTGATAGTGTTTTTGATCTTGAATCTTCGTCAAATCAATAAATTCTAAAGATCCTATATGATCGGGGATTTGATTTAATTCAGTCGGTTTAATTAGGAGATTAATAATGCGTTTATTATAAAAAAAAGCGCGAGTAATTTCTTTCTGGCAGTATTCAGACTGCAAAGAATCCGCTGAAATTAAGTAAATAACATTATCTGCTCCTTCAAGACCTTTATTGATTTCTTTCTGAAATTCAGATCCCGTTTTAATATCCGTTTTATTTGTCCACACCGTCAAGCCTTCTCGCATCAAACTGTGACGAATTTGTTTCATGAACTCGGTGTCTTGAGGTGCGTAACTGATAAATACCTGGGACATCAAGTTATCGGCATTCTTCTTACTTTCACAAATAAACTCACAATGTAAATCCGTAGGTAAACAAGGCGGTTGTTCATCTTTAAACCTTACCTTTAACCACGCTTCTGCCTCTTGCCGTTCTTCGCCAATTAACAAGTAGGTAGTTTGTTTGTGATTCCGTTCCCACTCCAATGCCTGTGCTAACAATCGAGTATGCTGTTGGACATAATTAGTGTGTCTATCAATTAAATTAACTAATCCTTCAAACGATACCTCAAAATTATCGTGTTCGTCTCGAAAATAAACTGGGTTTATTTTACTAATGGCTGGGTGCAGATTCTGAAAGCTTGTATGTAATCCTTTCTCTTGGTAAATTTTCCACTGTTCCTGTGTGCCGTTGGGGTTTCTTTGTTGCCAGATGTCTTGGTGAATTTCCTCAATATGTAAGATAGGAATAATCCGTTTATTGTGCTTAACCGCTAACTCAATTTCTTTACGGCAATAGGGTGAATTAACCGAATGGGGCGCAATGATAAATATGAAGTTATGAGCCTTTTCAATGCCCTCATCAATTTGATTCTCAAAATCTACCCCAAGGGGAATGTCATTTTGATCAAACCAAACTGTTAGTCCTCGTTCACCTAAGCAATTACAAAGTTTTGTGGCAAATGCTTTACTATCAGCACGTCCATAAGAAATGAAGACATCAAAGAATCTACTCATTCTGATACCATTTGGGATTTTAGATTTTGGATTAGCGAACATGATAGGATGTCCGACTAATCACCCCTAATAAAATTTCTCCACCTCTCCCTCTCTCCCTCTCTCCCCCTCAATCTTTTACGGACATGATATATAGCACTACGTTTTTTGATT
>DNGI01000007.1:0-192 GCA_003486645.1 Cyanobacteria bacterium UBA11370
TAACGAACTTGGCTATCAGTATCTTTTAGCAAGTTGTGATCAGCCGAATGTTGAGTCAGAGAAAGTAGCACAAAGAATTGGCATGAGAAAGGTGGATGAAAAAATCGTGAATGGCAACCCTTTGTTATTCTTCAGAATTGATAACATCTAGGTAAAGTGTTGTTGGTGGCAACGGACAACAAACAACAAACA
>DNGI01000007.1:467-836 GCA_003486645.1 Cyanobacteria bacterium UBA11370
CAAACAACAAACAACAAACAGCTTAACCTTCATTATTCATAATGTTCAGACTTTAGCCCCACGAGTTAAAGCCGTCACTCGTTGCGATTCAGAGAAAACCCCTTGCCCTTGGAATTCAGGAATTGGTGGTTTTAGTTCTACTTTAATGATTTGAGCTGTAAACACAATAACGGTTTGATCAAATAAATGCAACGTTATATAAGGTTGGCTGAGTAAGTCTGGCAATTGCTGTGCAAAGGTTTCTGAACTAACCGGAATATCAAAAGATTCTGTTTCGCCATTGATGTAGTAAAAGGTGATTTCTGTGAAAGCAGCTTGACTTTGCATGAGAGTATTTCAAGGGGATGGAGAAAGGAGAAAGGAGAAAGG
>DNGI01000007.1:1004-3636 GCA_003486645.1 Cyanobacteria bacterium UBA11370
AAGGAGAAGGAGAAGGAGAAAGGAGAAAGGAGAAAGGAGAAAGGAAAAAGGGGAAGGGTAAAGAAAATTAAATGTACGTCGCTTAAATGAGAAGTACTCTTTGTTCAACTAGTTACTTACATTTATAATAGTTAATACCTAAAATTCGTTGTAAAAGCAAGGCAACTTTATCTAAATCTTTATCTCCAGGCGATCGCTCCACACCACTAGATAAATCAATACCAGACGGTTGTACTATTTTCAAAGCATCTATAACATTATCTGGTGTTAAGCCACCTGCAAGCAACCACGGACAACTTGGATTAAATTGTTGTAGGGTTTTCCAGTCTAAAGTTTGACCCGTACCGCCTAACTGTTGGGGATGGTAAGCATCCAGTAATAGGGTATCAACATAATTAGCATATATCTCAGCCTGATTTAAAGAATCTGGGGTCTTGACTCTCAACGCTTTCAGAATTTCTATCCCTGGTAAAGACTGGCGTAATTGTATGCAAAATTCCAGAGATTCACTGCCGTGTAGCTGAACAGCATTCAAACCCCCTAAACTAACAACTTGACAAATGTCTTCAATACGGCTGTCAGCAAACACACCAACTCGGTTAATTGACACCTCCAACGAGTCTACCACTGCCCGAATTTGACTGGGAGTTACGTAACGGGGAGATGCAGGTACACAAATAAATCCTAGGGCAGTTGCGCCAAGTTGGGCAATGGCTTGACCTTGTTCTGGTTTAGTGATACCGCAAATTTTGACCTGCATATTTAGAGGGGGCGATCAAGCAATTTTTACTGGTTTGTTATTTTACCCCACGCTGCACTCATCGTTTGTTTTGTGTAGGATTGTTAATTCTTACACACAATTTGATATTTTTTTAACCAGAGCTTTTTATCATTTCTGTATTCTGTATCGATTTATCAAGAAAGGAGAAGAACCCTTGCTTAATACCATTTTATTAGCTGCCGTTCAAGCTACTGTACCCCCAACGCCATCGTGGACACCAACAGTAGGACTGGTGATGGTGATCTGTAACTTATTGGCGATCGTCATTGGTTACTATGCTATCCAGAACGCTGGTGTAGGACCAGACTTACCTGTGGGTAAACCTGCTATTTTTAAGCGCTTTGGGATTGCCGAACTCTTGGCAACGACCAGTTTTGGTCATATCCTGGGTGCGGGTGCGATTTTGGGACTGACTAATGCGGGTGTGATTTAAAAGAAGGGGGAAGGGGTAAAGGTGTTGAAAACCCTTGTTCCTCTTTTCCGTTATGGTATTGAGTTTGACTCATTCATCAAATTTAATGCAATAAAGCACTAGGGAGTAGGTGGGAAGTTGTAAAATTTGGCTACCACCTATTCCCTGCGTCGAAGAGCGGAAAAATTTGATGCACGCAAATTGGAGAATTGGCTCTTTATTTGGAATCCCGCTATTTTTAGACCCATCATGGTTTTTAATTTTAGCTGTAGTAACAATTATTAATGCCGGGACGTTCGATCCGAGTTTCCAGTCAATTTTGGCTTGGGGGACGGGGTTGATAATGGCGCTATTGTTGTTTGCTTCGGTAGTGTTACACGAATTGGGTCATAGTTTGGTGGCGCGATCGCAAGGTATTCAGGTTAATTCCATTACTCTGTTTATCTTTGGTGGCGTGGCGGCAATTGATCGGGAATCTCAAACTCCAGGTGAAGCGTTTCAAGTCGCCATTGCTGGACCTGTTGTTAGTTTAATTCTATTTGGCTTGTTTTATCTACTCAAGCAGGTATTACCCCTTGAAAGTTTAGGATATACTGTAGTGTCGGATCTAGCGCGAATTAATCTGGTTTTAGCCCTATTTAATTTAATTCCAGGTTTGCCGTTGGATGGGGGACAAGTTTTAAAGGCGGCGGTGTGGAAGGCAACAGGTAGTCGATTTCAAGGGGTTCATTGGGCGGCTGGAACGGGTAAACTTGTGGGAGGGATAGCGATCGCTCTAGGATTAGGATTAGGGTTAATTACGGGAGAGTTAGGGGTGATTTGGATTGCCTTAATTGGTGCGTTCGTTTTGCAAAATGCTGATGCGTATGACCGACTAACGACTTTACAAGAAACCTTACTTAAAATCCTAGCATCCGATGCAATGACTCGTGATTTTCGAGTTGTGGATGCAATGATGACCCTACATTCCTTTGCTGAAGAATATATCCTGACTGATACTCATACAGGAATGCCTTACTATGCTGCTGCTCAGGGGCGTTATAAAGGATTAGTTGTAATTGAAGATTTACAGGTGATTGAGCGTAGTCGTTGGGAAACTGAAACCTTAGAATCTATTATTCATACTTTATCAGAAATCCCGACTGTTGATGAAAAAACATCCTTAGCGGAGGTGATTAATACCCTGGAGAGTTATCAGCTTCAGCGACTTACCGTGCTTTCACCTGCGGGGACTGTGGCGGGTGTAATTGATCGGGGTGATATTGTTCGCGCTATTGCGAGTAAGTTAAATTTACCGATTTCCAATGCTGAAATCAAGCGGATTAAAGCTGAGGGAAGCTATCCATCGGGGTTGCAATTAGGTGCGATCGCTAAAGCTACTCTGGAGTAAGTTACTTGTGCTTTTTTAGGGTTTGTTGAGATAGAGGGGGAGAGGGGGG
>DNGI01000085.1:0-7508 GCA_003486645.1 Cyanobacteria bacterium UBA11370
CACATCTGCGGAATGTGGGTTATATAGCATTTCTCCTAATCATGAGGTACAAAATCACATCTCAATGAAGAGGTAAAGTAAAGTAAATACTACCTTTAAATAGTTTCAAAATGTTGTTAAAAAACCGGATTGAATCACTCACTCATCTCATAATCTGCTGGGCAACTTTTTTAATCTCCTGACTCAACGGATGATTCGGATACCGCACACAAAAAATATCACTACTAGCCAGTTGAATCATTTCATCAGCTAAGGGTAAAATACCTGCTACTGTTGCATTATAGGTTTTCTGCATATCCTGCTCTAACGCTTTAAAATCTAAAGCTGGATGGGCTTTATTAACCATGAGTAATAACTTTGGTACTTGCAACTTTCGAGCAACATCTACTGTCACCGCCGTTCCTTGAAAGTCTTGACGGTCTGGACGTAAGATAATTAATAATACGTCGGAAATGGTGATAGACAACAGTGTTTCTTCATTCAAACCGGGGTGAGTATCAATGAATAAATAGTCTAGCTTTAAAGCCTTAATCAGATCTTCAAAGCCATCAATTAGCATATTCACGTCGTACCCTTCTCGTAAAATACGAGTAATCTCACCCATGCGAATGCTAGAGGGAATAAGATAAATTCTACTATTAAGTTTACGCTTTTCCCCTAATATTGAACTCACATCATACGCGGCTTCTTCGATCTGACACCGACCCCATAAATAATCATTTAAAGAGTATTTCATTTTATCCTCATCGAAGCCGAAAAGGACGTGAATACCTGGAGACTGAATATCCGTATCTACAATACCCACCCGATAGCCAGCATGAGCAATAGTACACGCAAGATTTGCTGTTGAATTCGATTTCCCTGTACCACCCCGGAAGGAGTGAATGGATACAATTTCTGGCATTTTATACCTCCTCAAAAATTATAAATTATCAATTATGAATTATGGATTATGAACCAGAAAAATATAGAAGAATATAAGAGTTCAGAACTTAAGAAACAAACCATTAAACCCTCTCCCCATCCCCCGATCCCCCCATCTCCCCATACTTCAAACTTTAGTGCGATCCGTTAAGATTTCATACCCATCTTCTGTCACTAATACAGTATGCTCAAACTGAGCGGATAGAGCATTATCTACAGTAACAACCGTCCATCGATCCGATAGAGTACGTGTAAACTTGGAACCTGCATTTACAATAGGTTCAATGGCTAAAGTCATCCCCGCCCGTAGTTTAACATTAGGCATTTGACGAGTGCGAAAATTGAAAACAGAAGGTTCTTCATGCAGGTTTCGTCCAACACCATGACCCACAAAATCTTCCACTACACTGAACCCATAAGCTTTAACATGATCTTCAATCGCACCTGCAAGATCCAACAGAAAGTTCCCCGCTTTTACCTGTTCAATTCCTTTATAAAGTGCCTCTTCAGCCACACGAATTAATTTAGCTGCATCGGGTTTAATTTCACCAACAGCAATTGTAATGCAGGAATCACCGTGAAAGCCTTCGTAATAAGCACCCGTATCTACTTTTAAAACATCACCACTGCGAATGATTTTCTTGCGGTTGGGAATTCCGTGAACAACTTCATTGTTGAGGCAAGAACAAATGGAAGCTGGGAAACCGTGGTACCCTTTAAAGCTAGGTGTTGCTCCCATCTCACGGATGCGTTTTTCTGCATAAGCATCAAGGTCAGCCGTTGTCATTCCTGGCTCAACCATCTGAGAAATTTCTTTAAGTACTGTAGCTACAATCTGCGCCGCCTGCCGCATGATTTCAATTTCGCGTTCAGATTTGAGTTCAATGCCGCGATTTTGTTTTTTGGAACGGGAAGGTTGAGTGGGTCTGGAAAGCAGGTTGGTGAGAATATTCATGTAAAGTATTTAATCCTACGGTCACTGACGAAAATTGTTTATGCAGATAGCCAACAATCCGTGAAATATTATTATAGTTTAAATTAACGAAGGAATTGGAAATTAGGAAACAGGTAACAAAAAATGGAAAATAAAGGATTGTTGAATAACCCTATTCCTCATTCCCGAAAAAAACTAACAGGTGCTATTCAACTCGGATCGCAATTTGCCCAATCATACCTGCTTCTGTATGTCCTGGGATTGGGCAATGGAGTTCGTAGGTTCCCGGTTTCATTGGGATCAACACCCATTCTGCCTCACCTCCGGGTTTCAGTTCCAGTTCGTGGATTGCCCCTTTAACTTCGAGTTTGCCGGATTCAACTTTCTGAGTCCAGCTAGCATCGGCGAAATCTTTAGCCGTGAAGTAGTGTTTTTGAGGGCTAGGATTATTTAGTACGAGTTTATAGCGTTTGCCAGCCACAAACTCCAGTTGGTTTGGTACAAACGTTAACTCATTGGTGCTAGTTCCCAAACTCACTTTTACCTCAATTTCCGGTTGTGCGATCGCTAAAGTCTCGGCAGCGGCGGGTAAACAAACTCCTACAAGGCAAATTATTACCCCTAGCATAGCTGTTAGCCACCAGCGCACACCTCGACGTTGCCACGGGTCATCCATAAGATTCAATTGCATTTTAGTTATTTATACTTATCTTAAACAAGAACTCAACGATTTGATATCGAAGTCAGTCAAGAATACCAGAAGATGGTACAATTTTAAGAGCCGAAATCGATCAAACACTTGAAAGTTTTGTAGATATAGTTGGTCGAGTTGAGGTGTGAAGAAAAATTAGCTGAAAAGGGAACAGGGGATAAGAAATTGAGAACGTAGTATTCATCCTTCATTTAGTGTATCCTAAAACAATAACGCTGATAACAAGGAGGTGATTAAAGTGCTGAAGGCAATTAAGGTACGACTTTATCCAACGCCTGAACAGGAATTTATTCTGGCCAAGTCGTTTGGCTGTGCTAGGTGGTACTGGAATTTCGCGTTGAATGCCTGCATTCAGCACTATCAAGAAACGGGTAAAACCTTAAAGCTGGCAACCTACAAGGGGATGTTGCCCAAACTGAAGAAAGAGTTTCCTTGGTTGAAAGAAGATTGTTACTCTGCTGTTTTGCAATCTGTAGCGATAAACCTCAACAAGGCTTATACAAATTTCTTTCAGGGCAGAGCAAGGTTTCCTAGATTCAAGTCAAAGCAAGGCAAACAGTCAATCCAGTATCCTCAAAACGTCACTGTTAACGGGGATAAACTGGTTGTCCCGAAAATTGATGAACTTAAAGCTGTATTTCACCGTGAAATTACTGGGACAATCAAGACAGTAACAATCAGTAAGACTCCATCAGATAAGTATTTTGCTTCTATCCTGTGTGAGACACAAGATTCTCAAAGTCAGACATCTGGAGACAAAACACTAGGTATTGATTTGGGTTTAAAAGATTTTGCCATCGTTCATGATGGTGAAGAAGTGACCAAGTACTCTAACCCTAAACACCTGAAGCGTCATGAAAAGAATCTAGCCAGGAAGCTCCAGTTGCTTGCTCATAAAACTAAGGGAAGTAAAACTAGGGATAGATACAGACTCTTTGTAGCAAAGGTTCACGAGAAAGTATCAAATACCCGCCAAGATTTCTTGCACAAACTCAGCCGGAAACTGGTAGACAAGAGCCAAGTCATCGTTGTAGAAAATCTCAACGTCAAGGGGATGGTACTCAATCGCAAGCTATCAAAAGCAATATCCGATGTCGGTTGGGGAATGTTTGTCAATTTCCTTGCTTACAAGCTAGAACGCAAAGAAGGCAAGCTGATAGAAATTGGCAGATTCTTTCCTAGTTCTAAAAAGTGTTCATGCTGCGGTCATGTTGTTGATGAGTTGTCACTAGATATCAGAGAGTGGGATTGTCCCACTTGTGGAACTCGCCATGACCGTGATGGAAATGCAGCATTGAACATCAGAACAGAAGGCATTCGGATAATGGCTATGGACGGAGGGAACCCCGTTCTTGCCGTGCAGAGGCGGAGTAAGACCAATAAGCCGCAAGGTGGAAAGGCATCTGTCAATGAAGCCGGAAGCCCACACTTACTCGAAGAGAAGTGTGGGTAGTTCACACTCGCTATACTTGTAGCAATTATCTACTTTATCAACTCAAATAGTTAGTCCATCAGTTTTCAAATTAGACTGATTTTCACGAGCGTGATGAAGTAAGCGTTTGATTAGTCGTACTCAGTAAGCCTTGCAATAACGAGGTAAACGATGGGACTAAAGATCTGCGGCTTGGACATAGGGTATTTTTTGATCTGGATACTCTCCAGTCCTTTTAGTAAACTAGTGCAAGAAGGCAGTTCGCGTAGCGTCCTCCGTAGGAGTAGGCAGAAGGCTTTTTAAGCTTATACAGTAAGGTTTTTGAACTTTATTAACTGGATAGTTATTCCGCCACCCTGCACTAGCCTGACTGAACAGGTTTAACCCATTGGTTTCTAGATGCTGAAGTAAGTTTCTTGAGACCATTGAGTCCTGAGTCCTGAGTACAGAGTCCTGAGTGATAGAAAATTGACAATACCAGAGTTTAACCAACTCCAAACCCATCCTTTTAGGACAATAATTTTCGATGAAGAGAACGAACGGTTATTACAATCTCTCTTGTCGGTATCATTTCTAACTCAGTACTGTGACACTCAGCATTCAAAACATTTATTCTAGCTGACAGCGTTTCTACTCCTACCCCTACTCACACCCTTTCACAAAATAACGGATACAAAGAGAAGGCTAATTTTTCCAATGACTAACGCCAATTAGCAATTAGCAATTAGCAATTAGCAATTAGCAATTAGCAATTAGCATTAACTCATCAGTATCACCCTTAACGTGAAATGGGATTACAAAGAGTATAGGACTAGATCCCACGTCACCTGTCAAAAGCAACCTCCAAGGCACGACAAGGTGATAGGACATGATCGATCAATTTTCCTTAGTTCCCGATAGCGTATCCATTGTTTTTTACTTAACCTTACTCCTACCCATCACCGCCTTAATAGTCCGGCAACAACGACCCAAACCCTTAACCCCAATCGAACCAGAGAATCAATTTCCAGGGGAGTCCCTGATACAAATGGCGGGCAGTGTAATCATTTGCCTATCACCTGATTATTGCATTTTGGAGTGGAATCAGGCAGCTACACAAGTCTACGGTTGGTCGCGTAGCAAGGCGCTGGGTAGCGACTATTTACACCTATTACCCGAAACGATTCGAGATGAGGTTGTCGTCAATTTCCGCCGTGTCTTAGAGGAGAAAACTCATCATCGCTTTGAACATCCCGTATTAACCCATGATGGGGATCAACGCCTTCTGCTTTGGAATATTACCCCTTGGTTGGATAGTCAGGACAAGGCTATTGGTATCATTGCTATAGGTCAGGATATTACCGAACACCAACAGCGAGCGATCGCACTCGTAGAGGCAAGAGATTCAGCACTAGATGCGTCCCAGGCTAAATCCCAGTTCCTCGCGCAAATGAGTCACGAGATTCGGACTCCCTTAAATGCGGTGTTAGGAATGGTCGAATTGCTACTCAGAACCAACTTAACCCCCCAGCAATACGACTATACCCGCACTATCTCCGGTAGCGCCAAACATTTACTCACCGTCATCAATAATATCCTTGATCTCTCCAAATTAGAGGCGGGGGAAATGGAGTTAGAATCCCTCGATTTTGACTTGGATAATTGTCTAGGAACTGTCATAGACCTAATGGCTGGGAAAGCGGAGGAAAAAGGGCTAGAGTTAGGAATTTTAATGGATAAAAATCTACCCCGACAAATCAAAGGAGATAACGTCCGTTTACGCCAAGTTTTAATTAATCTCGTTAATAATGCAATTAAGTTTACCGAAGTTGGTCAGGTTGTCATTCAGGCTACTTTGAAGTCAGAAACTAGCCAAATTATCAAAATTTGTTTTACGGTTCAAGACACAGGAATAGGCATTACTCCCGACTTACAGCCTAAACTATTTAAGCCCTTTGCCCAAGGCAGTGCAGCGACCACTCGTCAATACGGGGGAACGGGTTTAGGACTGTCTATTTGTCGGCAATTTGTGGAACTAATGGGAGGGGAAATTGGCGTATCGAGTACATTGGGTGAAGGCTCAACCTTTTGGTTTACAGCCGAGTTTAACAAAGCCGAGGGGATTGAATCGAGTCGAGTCCCCAAAGTATTAAACAATCTGAAACTATTGGTTGTTGATCGTAGCCTCTTAGTCCGTCAGTCGGTTCTGAATCTCACCGCCGCTTGGGGGATTGAGGGGGATGAGGCAGATAGTGCGATCGCGGCTTGGACGGCTTGGCAAAGCGCGATCAGTTCTGGAAAACCCTATGATATTGTCTTGGTTGAAGAGTGCCTTTTAAGTCAAAATAGCACCGCATTTATTCAACTGAAGCGTCAAAACTCAACACTAGCTCAGACCAAAATTATTTTAATGAGCCGTATGAAACCGTGTCAAGGTGCAGAGTCGCTCCTGAAATTAGCAGACTTTGGCTCATTAGTTAAACCGATCGCACCTGGGCGTTTACTTCATAGTTTACTTAGCATCGTTGAACCGTCTCTCGTCCAGAGTTCCGCAACCGTTCCTCATGCAGAACACCCTAACAGCCTAACCACAGTCACCTCTAGCCAAACTAATTTTGAACCCCCCAGCGTACCGATTAGACTTTTATTGGCAGAAGATGACCCCATCAATCAACAGGTCATTTTAGCTCAACTAAACTTGTTAGGCTATCAAGCCGATTGTGTAGCGAATGGTCAAGCCGCGCTCCACCAACTGGATCAAAAAGACTATGATATCGTTTTAATGGATTGCCAAATGCCTGTCTTAGATGGTTATGAAACAACCCGATTACTGCGGAATCAGGAAGGTTCAGACCAGCATACTATTATTATCGCACTGACAGCCAGTGCCCTCTCAACTGACCGGGAGAAGTGTCTAGCCGCCGGGATGGATGACTATGTGAGCAAACCTGTTGAATTAGAAGCTTTGGCAGCGATCTTGCGGCGATGGACAAATCCTACCAAACAAAAGGTTCTGATTTCTAGCTCCAATCAGGAGGTAAGAGCGTCTACTCTCATGAACCAGCCACCACAGAGTTTACCTCAAAACCGAACCCTAACCCAATTCGATGATTTAATTGATTTCCAGCGTCTTAACGGACTCTTTCGGGGAAACGTCAACCACCAGCATAAGCTCTTACAAATTTTTGTCAAGCAGGCACAAACTCGGATACACACGATTCGTCAGGCAATAGCCCTTGAAGATTTTGTCAGTATTAAGCAAGAGAGTCATTCTCTTAAGGGTTCTAGTGCTAATGCGGCTGTGCTATATATGCCAGAGGTAGCCGAACAACTGGAAAATTTGGCTCACCAAAAAACGCTGGACGGAGTGGTAGAGTTAGTCGAAGAACTCCAAAATTGTTTGAGCCAGGTTCAAGTTTTTCTGGACAAGGAGGGGTAGGAGTGGGGAGTGGGGAGTGGGGGAGTGGGAGAGAGGGGGAGTGGGGGGGGAATGTAGCAATAATAATAATTTAGGAAAACGATATTAC
>DNGI01000085.1:7717-8285 GCA_003486645.1 Cyanobacteria bacterium UBA11370
ATAATTTAGGAAAACGATATTACAATTGGACCCAATGTCTACCAAGTCGCGGCACAGGTAGTTTATTCTAGGCTTATTCTTTGGAAATTTCATTATTATAGTTTTTTTTCTGTCTCTGCACTCTATCTATGTCTGAGAAAGTAATTCCCACACGTGGTCAACTAGAGAGAACCCTCTCACAGCGAATTCAATCCTTATACCGTGAGCAACTGGGGCATCAACCCAGTAAAGTTACTGTTGCTATTACAGATGAACGCATTACGATCCTGATTGAGGATGCGATTACCCAACCCGAACAGTTATTAGTTAATCTAGGGCGGGAGGAATTGACTGAGCAGGTACGCTCAGATTTAGATCAAGCTATTCAAGTTAGTTTAAGGTCACTGATTGAAGAGGTTGTTGGTTTAGAAGTTGTTGACTTACTGAGTGATACTACCTTGGAAACGGGAAGAGCTGGCAGTATTGCTGTTTTATCCGATATACCTAAATTCCGCAATCCAGGTGTAAAGTCTTCCGTTAAAAAGAAAACTTCTGCTTGAGTTTGTGTGGGGAGTGGGGAGTGGGGGGG
>DNGI01000378.1 GCA_003486645.1 Cyanobacteria bacterium UBA11370
TCATACTCATGAGGTACAAATTTCTTGGTTTTAGGGAGTGGGGAGTGGGGAGTGGGCAAGAAAATTTAGTGTACCTCACCAATCTGAGAACTGCTATATAAATGAATTTTGAACACTCCATTCCCCGTTTCCTCTCCCGTGAGATTTTATCCCTCTATATTCATAGTTTTGTCATCTTGTCAATACGTAAGTTCTATGAATTAACAAATTTTCTCAATCTCTGGCACAAGTCAACAATACGGAGAGAAGAGACCAGCGAAAGACTTCAAAAAATACTGATTTGAGCAGGATTTCAGAATATTAAGAAATGTTTCTGTAACAAATTTATCTTTAAGTCGTTAGGCTGACTAAGATTAAGTATTTTGGCTGAGGCAATTACCACTTTAGATAGATGAAACTTTAATAGGAGAACATTACGTTAAGATGCGTCTCCTCATCATCCATTCTTGAGTCGTAAATTATGAATTTTTTTTTGGTCGCACTTTACCTAACAATCGCTATCTATTTACTGAGGGTATGGTTACGCTTTTTCGCGCAAGAGCGTGGAATTTCCAATAATAAAAAAGCTCTATGTTTAATCACGTTTGCGATCGCTACACTATTTTGGCCAATTGTCGTGCCTATTGCTTATGTGAAGCTATTGGAAGTGGGGTCTGACTGAAGTCAAGAGAACTTTTTTTTATAGGCAGATCTGGAAAACCTATCTTCCCATTCCTCGCTCCTCACTTTCAAGATAGCTTTACGCCAATTGCCTAAGTCTGTAATAATCTTAGGGTGTTTGTCTAGTCCTTCTAATTACCCCAGCGCTCTCTCACGCTTGGGTTCCCTAGATAAAAGCCTAGATAGACGAATGACCAACCTGATGGCAGTCTCAAGATCTAAGCTGATGTCTGCTGATCATTACATTCCCAAATTTTAGATATCACTAGTGAAAAGGGTATGGGATGTAGGGTTTGGCAGGCATCAACCACAATGCTGATGTGTTCACCTTCCTCCCTCACCCGATAGTAAAAATTTAATTAACGCCTAGCTACTGCCTTACCTCAGTCAGCGATAATGGGGAAGCGTCTAATTGCCGCTCTAACCTGGGCGACAATTAACCTCTAACATTTCCCAGCGCTCTCTCACGCTTGGGTTCTCTCGAATAGGAGAAAGAATCTGGGCTATCAGTTAATTCCCTATTCTTCTCGATCAAAGTTATGAACGGTTCAATCATCTCCCCATCCCCCCATCTCCCCATCTATCTCAATAAGTAATCTAACAGCACAGGCAGTTGATCACCCATCCTATCAAATCCCTAAACTCGCAAACCGATCCGTCGCCTCAATCAACGCCGTCCGGATACCCGGTTCTGACATCGAATGACCCGCATCAGGAACAACAATAAACTCCGCTTCTTGCCAAGCGCGATGCAACTCCCAAGCCGATATCATGGGACAAACCACATCATAACGTCCCTGAACAATAACCCCAGGAATATCACGAATGCGGTCAACATTTCTGAGTAACTGGTCTTCCGGTTCAAAAAAACCTTGATTCATAAAATAATGGCATTCAATTCTCGCAAACGCCTCAGCAAAATGACTTTGACCAAACTTTGCCATTAAATTGGGATCTTGCAAAAGTTTACTCGTACTCGCTTCCCAAATTGACCACGCACGCGCTGCTTCTAGACGAATTTGAGGATCTGAACTGGTTAATCGTCGATAATACGCTGATACGAAATCATCCCGTTCTGCTTCAGGAATCGGTTTGATATACTCTTCCCACGCATCAGAAAAAATATAACTCGTTCCGTCCTGATAAAACCACTTGATTTCTTTTTGCCTCAGCATAAAGATACCCCGGAGAATCAATCCTCGACAACGCCCCGGATGGGTTTCACTATAAGCGAGGGCTAAAGTACTCCCCCAACTCCCACCAAACACAACCCACTGATCAATTCCTAGATGTACTCGCAATGTTTCAATATCACGAACTAAATCCCACGTCGTATTTTGTTCAAGTTCTGCATGAGGAATACTTCTACCACAACCTCGTTGGTCAAACAGTACAATTCGCCATTGAGCAGGGTTAAAATATTGTCGATAAAAGGGTTGACTACCTCCTCCAGGTCCACCATGCAACACCACAACAGGCTTCCCGTGTGGATTCCCGGATTCTTCATAATAAATTTTGTGCAAATCAGAAACCTCTAAAAATCCTTGATGGTAAGGTTCAATCGGGGGATAAAGTTCTCGCATCGTTCTAACTCTGATGGGTGATAGCTTTAAAAGTAAGGTCATACCAATTTAAACAACTCATGTGCAACATTTGTTGTTTAAACTCGGACAGAGTGCGTCTTCGCTAATCCAAAATGGTATCAGTACAATGGGGGAGGTAGGTGAATGAGAAATTAAGACAGTGAACCCTAATCTCAATAGTCCTCAACCCGTAAAACTCTACTGTAAGAGTCTAAAACTGATTCGTTTCATCCTGATTCTAGGAGTTCTAGGGATAAGTTCCTTGGGTTGTCAGAGTTCCTCGCCTACAGTATCAGAAACTCAGACCTCCCCGCCAACTCCATCAAACACTCAAGCCTCCTTACCTATTGAACCAGAACCCTTAGCCGTTCCACTTACGCCTCCAGCTAATCCAATCCCCATAGCAACTCAACCAACAACTCGAACTCCCCTAGCAACTCTACCCACAGTATCAGACACTCAGACATTCTCCCCAACCCCAACAGACATTCCAGCCTTGCCAACGTTACCAGAAACACAGGCGCTATCTCCCACTGCGGGTAAACCTCAAACCCCGTCATCCCTTCCACTAAAACCTTCAACAGGCACTTCCACTAATCAAGTGATTAAAACCTTACCCGATGGTGATTATTTTTACGGGGAATCACCGGAATTAAATAGTCCTGGTCGTAAGTACGTCGTTTTCAGAAAAACAGGTAATTTAATTGTTGGACAGGAGTATTTCTTACAAACTGATACAAGTCACTGTTTTAGAGGAACCGCCGATCTCAATAGCATTGATAACGTTAAGATTGCCTATTTTGAGCCATCTCTGGAGGGCGCTAAATGGTTATTTGGGGAATTGGAGTCGATCAAAACCACTGATCTCTATCAACTCGGTTTTGACAAAGCCCCAGAATTTGCTACGGCAAACTTACGAGAATGTATTAAGATTTTGGGCAATGAAACTTAAATCAATGTCTCAAGTGTTAAGGAGATAAGGGTGAGGGGTGAGGGGATGGGGAGTTGAGTTTTGAGTTTTCACTTTTGAGTTTTGAATTCAAGACCGTTCTACTCCTAACTCCTGACTCCTGACTCCTAATTCATAATTCATAATTTTTGAGTTAGGCGATCTTAGAGAACATATGTGGAATAATATAGTAAGTTGTATCTCAAGCTTGGTTCAGCCCAGCATTCCTCAGAGTGCAAGTTGGACATAGGCACTGACAAAAACGATGTTGTCAGTTTCCCAAAGCGATCAAACGGACAAACCTCTGGGCGGACGTTACCAGGTTATCGAAGAGTTAGGAGCAGGAGGATTCGGTCAAACCTTTCTGGCTCTAGACATTCATTTGCCGGGTCATCCCCAATGCGTACTCAAAAAGCTGAAGCCCCAAGTCACCGATGAGGAGAGCCTACAAACGGCTAGACGGCTCTTCGACACAGAAGCTCAAGTCCTCTACCAGTTGGGCAACCACAACCAAATCCCTCGGCTACTCGCTCACTTTGAAGAAAGTGAGGAGTTTTATCTCGCTCAAGAATTCATTGAAGGCAATCCCCTCACGGAGGAACTGTCTTCCGATCAGCCATGGTCAGAGGTACAGACTGTTGCCCTATTACAAGATATTTTGCAGGTACTGACATTTGTCCATCAGCAGAATGTGATCCATCGGGATATTAAACCCCCAAACTTGATGCGGCGCAGACACGATGGCAGAATTGTCCTGATTGATTTTGGGGCAGTCAAGCAAGTCAGCACCCAAACGCTGAATCTGGAAACAGGGCTGACGGATGTTACGATTTCCATCGGCACTAAGGGGTATATGCCCAACGAACAAATTGCGGGAAAACCTCGCTTTAGCAGTGATGTCTATGCTGTCGGGATCATTGCTGTTCAGGCGTTGACCGGAATTCACCCCAAACAGATCAAAGAAGATCCAGAGACGGGTGAACTCAACTGGCGCAAATACGCCAAGTGGATTACCCCAGAACTAGGGGATATGATTGACCAGATGGTACGGTACGATTTCCGCGATCGCTACCCCACCGCCGCTGAAGCCCTAGTCGCTCTCCAGAATCTACCCCAATCCCTGTTAGAGTCTTTACCACCCCCCCAGCCGTTGGCTCAAGGAGGAATAGATACTCCTAGCCGTGCCGCAACCGTTCCACCCGCGAGTGACCAAGAACCTACAGAGTCGGACGATCTCTCCTCTACCGAAATTTGGGACACAGCCGAGTCAGAGACAGATTTTCCATCTACGGAGATTTTGCCAGATCAACAACCCTCAGAATCAACTCAGGGAAATTCGAGCAACACAGCAGCTACTGTGTGCCTAAGTCCACCTGCCGCGTCCTCCCCTGCCTCAACTGCACCAACCAGCACCACACCAAGGAGATCTCAGAAATGGTTGATTGTGGGTGTCTTAGTAGCTATGGGGGCAACCTTAGTCAGTACCCTGATTCTCTTATCTCCCCAGCTAGCGCGTTACATTAACCCAAGCCCAAGCCCAAGCCCAAGTCCAAGCGCACCTCCCACTCCAAGCCCAATTGAAACGCCCAAACCAACGGCAGAATCCCTCTTAAGTGAAGGAGAGAAGCTGCGGAAAGCTGGAGAGTATCAGAAAGCCCTCGACGCTTACGACCAAGCGATCGCTCTCAAGTCCGATCTACCCCAAGCCTATTGGGGGCGCTGCTACAGCTTCAACAAACTGGGAAATCCAGCCGAGGCACTGGTTGCCTGTAATGATGCTCTTGCCTTCAACCCCAATTACCCCGAAGCCTTAGTGAGCAAAGCCGATGCTCTTAAACAACAGAAACTCACCATACAAGCCCTACAACTCTATGACAAAGTGACCAAAACCAAACCCGATTTTGCCGAAGGCTGGGTCAGGTTGGGCATTGCCCTTCAAGATGTTGGTCGTTCTGCTGAAGCCCTTGAGGCGTTAGACAAAGGGATTTCTCTTCAGCGTAACTCCGCAGATGCCTGGAGCGCTCGCGGCGGGGCACTCTGGAACCTTAAGCGGTTCGATGAGGCGATTCCTTCCCTTGACAAGGCGTTAGAACTTCAACCCAACCACCCTCAAGCCTTAAAACTACGTAAGCAGGCAAAGGAAAAACTGGGGCGTTAGTTGTTTTGTTGTTGGTTGTTTGTTGT
>DNGI01000206.1:0-5523 GCA_003486645.1 Cyanobacteria bacterium UBA11370
ACTAACAACCGACAACTAACAACCAACAACCAACAACCAATGAATATTGAACTGTTATGGGAAATCCCTTTATCCGGCTTATCCTTTGTATTTTCTAGAATCTTAAGATTCGTAATGCAAAAATTAGGCAAATATTATACAGCCTCCAAGCAACAAAAAACTCCTGAATGGGAACTGGTATCAGCTAAGTTTTTAGAAAAGCCTGTAAAGTTACTATGGGCAATGACAAGGGCACGTTGGAATTTACACGCCATGGTTGCTATTGTAGGACCTCTGGAGGTAAACGAATCGATTAGTTTGGATATCAATTCTGCCCAAAAATCAGCTAAATCCTGGACAGCCGTAGTTTATACAACTGAGGATTTTGAAACAATTACCAGTATTAGTTCTTTAAGTATATCAGGTGTAAATCAATGGGAAACATTGATGCTTAAATCCGGCAATTATTTGGTAGGATTAAGGTATTATCATTGGTTAGAAACGGTAGAATTTCCAACCGTAAAAGTAGATGAAGTAAAGGTGGTTGAGTCTAAAACCATTCCTGCTCCTCGTGATATCAATAGCTTTTATCGTGACTTAATTAAACGCAAGAAGTTCCTCCATGTTTGGTTAAATTATTATGTGTTTAACCTGTTACGCTATAGAAAGTGGTTGCCTCAGTCATTTGTGCAAAAAGCATTTTTACCCGTACCTAATCCCGAAACTAAGTTTTATTACGGTGCTGTTAAGCCGGGAGAATCTGTTCATTTTGACTTGCATTCATCCCTGTTAAAAACTTATGATGTTTATTACAGCTTATATAGCCGCGAATGCTTTCCTGTAGATTGGTATCCTATTACTCAACCGGAACATAC
Source organism: Cyanobacteria bacterium UBA11370 (assembly GCA_003486645.1). GTDB lineage: Bacteria > Cyanobacteriota > Cyanobacteriia > Cyanobacteriales > Coleofasciculaceae > UBA11370. Next base: position 855 of record DNGI01000206.1, read on the forward strand.
CACAGCCATCAGTCAAGGGAAATGTATTTATTTAGTTCGGATTCATCCCAAGTTTTCGAGGGAAGAAGAATTTTTGAATGATTGGGTGAAGATTGGGGTTGTTAGTGGATGAGGATATATCCTTTTTCAAAGAGATAAGATATATTTAGTTTTCCTTCCAAACTCTACAATCCAAACTTCAAAATCCTATAAATCCTATAAAATAGTTATCAAAAAAGAGGAAAATAACTCATGAATCCCGTTTTACCTCAACACGATCCTAAACCCGATAGGCGAGAAAAATACCTAGAACGTCAGCGAGAATCCTATCGCTATAACTATGATTATTTGCCACCGATCGCTTATGCTGAACAAGTCCCTATTTCCGAGGCTTTCTCCGCCAAATACCAAGCTCAACAATTTAAGGCAATTACGAAGATTCTACTGAATCTATCAACGGCTGAGTTAGGAAATCTTTTTGATCCCTTCAATCATCTTGATGACTACGAAAAGCTATTTTTAGGTGAACCTCTACTACCTAAACCAGCGAGTACAAGAAATTTTTTATTGGATACAGAATTTGCTCGTCAACGCCTAGCTGGTGCTAATCCTTTGATGATTGAGCGAGTTGATCATCAAAAATTACAACAATTAGTACAAAAATTTTCAGTTAGTGATGCTTTATTTCAGCAGGTAGTAGATACGGAATTAAGCCTCGAAGGTGCGGCGAAAGAAGGGAGATTATATCTAGCCGACTATGCCATGCTAGAAGGAATGCAGCCAGGACGATATCAGTATTGGCAGAAGTTTATCACAGCTCCCCTAGCACTTTACTACTGGCAATCGACAGGGTATAGCGATCGCGGTGTGTTAGTTCCGGTAGCGATTCAGCTTAATCAAAAACCTGGCTCGAATAATCCTATTTTTACTCGGTTAGATGAGCCGAATTGGTCTATTGCCAAAACATTTGTTCAAATTGCGGATTTCAATCATCATGAACTGATTTCTCACCTCGCTCGTACTCACCTTACCATTGCACCTTTTGTTGTAGCAACAGCGCGGCAACTGGCTGATAATCATCCCCTTAAAATATTACTTAAACCCCACTTTCAATTTACCCTAGCGATTAATGATTTAGCCAGATTTTCACTAATTAATCCAGGAGGATTTGTTGATCAAATTTTCGCCGGAACCTTGAAAGCCTCTTTATCTTTAGTGGCGCAATCGTTGGAAACGCAGGAGTTTAAAAACTTAGCTTTACCAACGGAACTTAAGCGTCGGGGTGTTGAGGATACCACAGCTTTGCCAAACTATCCTTACCGCGATGATGCCTATCTATTATGGAATGGAATTCATCGGTTTGTAACGGAGTATTTGAATTTGTATTATAAAAATTCTACCGATGTGATTAATGATTATGAGTTGCAACGATGGGCAAAAGAAGTAACAGCCCAAGATGGGGGACGTGTGAAAGGATTAACTGAAGATGGCAAGGTTGACACCATCGAAAAGCTGATTGAAATTATTACCCAACTTATCTTTACCTGTGGCCCGCAACACGCGGCGGTGAATTATCCTCAATACGACTACGAAGCGTTTACTCCCAATATGCCTGCGGCTAGTTATGCCTCACCTCCTACCAAAAAAGATATCGCAATTGGGACTAGTGATCAGAGTAATTTCCTTCAGTATATCTCGCCCTACCTCTTGAAGTATTTACCACCTAAACAACAGGCAGTGAGTCAACTGCAACTTACCTATTTTTTAACCGCTTTTAAATACGACCGACTGGGATATTATGAACGCACCGACTTCCAAGATCCTAAAGCCCAAGCTCTGATCAATACCTTTCAAAGGAATTTGCACATCATTGAAGATCGAATTAACATCCGCAATACCAAACGCACTCACCCCTACGTTTTCCTCAAACCGTCGTTGATTCCTAACAGTATTAGCATTTGAGTAACGACGTGCTATAAAATCATCTTGCACATTAGACTGGTCTTGAAAATGGGGAGTGGGGAGTGGGGAAGAGAGATTTTGATCGCAAGGTTTGTGAACACTAGTTCATGAGTGTCTCTTGCAAACTTCCCTTTTGTTAAGACGTAGGCAACGGTTAAAAAAACAAACCCTTACCCCTTATAGCACTACGCATTGAGGTTAGGACATCCTTAATTGCTGAAACTATTGATTTTATAGGCTTTTACCTTCTGCCCTCTGCCTTCTGCTATAATCCTTCCTCTCTACCGAATAAAAGCAAGAAGTCTAATCACTACCATGCTTTGAATAACCACTAACTATGCCAACTCCAGAACACCGAACCTTTCTGCTTGACTTTGAAAAGCCCCTGTCTGAATTAGAGACACGAATTAACCAAATTCGGGATCTTGCTCAAGAAAATAACGTTGATGTCTCGGAGCAAATTCGCCAGCTAGAAGCACGCGCGGTACAACTGCGCCAGGAGATATTCAGTAGTTTATCCCCCTCCCAACGGCTACAATTAGCGCGTCATCCCAGACGACCTAGCACTCTGGATTACATTCAATCGATTAGTGATGAATGGATGGAACTCCACGGCGATCGCGGTGGCTATGATGATCCCGCTTTAGTCGGTGGGATTGGGCGTTTAGGCGGTCGTCCGGTGGTGATGTTGGGGCATCAAAAGGGTCGGGATACCAAAGATAATATTGCCCGTAACTTTGGTCAAGCCTCCCCCGGTGGCTACCGCAAGGCGCTGCGGCTGATGGAACACGCAGATCGGTTTGGAATGCCGATTTTAACATTTATTGACACGCCAGGGGCTTGGGCGGGTTTTGAAGCAGAAAAATTGGGTCAGGGAGAAGCGATCGCCTACAATCTCCGGGAGATGTTTCGCCTGGATGTGCCGATTATCTGTACTGTGATTGGTGAAGGAGGTTCTGGTGGCGCGTTAGGGATTGGGGTTGGCGATCGCTTATTGATGTTTGAACACGCCGTTTACACGGTAGCCACCCCAGAAGCTTGTGCAGCCATCCTTTGGAGAGATGCGACAAGAGCGCCACAAGCGGCTTCGGCGTTAAAGATTACGGCTTGGGATCTCAAAGAGTTAGGGATTCTGGACCACCTCTTACCGGAACCTGTGGGAGGTGCCCATTCTGACCCCTTAGCAGCGGCGGCGAACCTGAAAGAAGCCCTCTTGCAGAACCTGGAAACCCTCAATCAACTCACACCCCAACAGCGTCGAGAGTTACGCTATCAGAAGTTCCGTAACATTGGTGTTTTTACCGAACGTTCTGCCTGAAGAGTACACCCTTGATCAGATTGAGCATCAGATAATAGCCAGCTAATCACCCATAAGATATCCCTCTCTCCCTCTCTCCCCCTCAATCTTTATTTAGGATTATCTAACCCGACATGATATCTTATGGTATCCAATCGCAAATCCGCGATCGCGTTGAGGTGTCAATCCCTCCCAGGTGATATAATCTTATGTAACAATTTGTTTACTACTTCTCAATCTTAGGGAGTTAGTTAATTCGCCAGTGAGTGTGTCAATTTTGCGTGTTCAATTTTTGAATGCAAGCCTTTAAACCTGACCCCAGACTTATTGATGGGAACAATCCACAGGGAACAATCCAAAGGGAATCATCTAAAAGAGAGGGGGGTAAGCCACTGAAAATAAGGCGATTTTCAGCAAAAGTTTAGCCGTTACACAGGATGTAATGGAACGATGAACTATCCAGTGAAAGTACCTAATTATATACCCATAGGCTTACCTCTGCAATAACAATTGGAAATCCCTATTTCCGCACCCCTAGCCTCTAGCCCCTATTTTCAGGTTAGACTGCATGGGTGATCCCCATTTCCTACTTCCCATTCCGCATTCTGTAGCCCCTATTGTAAAAATTTCATGACTTCTCCAATTAAACGACGTGCCCTAATTACGGGGGCAAGTAGTGGTATTGGCAAAGCAACAGCTTTGGCATTTGCCCAGGCAGACATTGAGGTTGCCTTAGTTAGCCGTTCTGCGGCTCAATTAGAAACGGTAGCCGACGATCTCCGGGAAGCCGGGGTAAAAGCGAAGGCTTACGCTCTGGATCTAGCGAAGATCGAGCAAGTTAAAGCAGAGATTGAAGGGATTGTAGCAGATTTTGCGCCCATTGATATTCTGGTGAACAACGCAGGCATGGGTTATACCGGATCGCTCATGGAAACGCCTTTAGCCGATTGGCAGCGGGTGATTGACCTGAATCTTACCAGTGTGTTTCAGTGCATCCAGGCAGTTTTACCTACCATGCGCCAACAGCAACGGGGCACGATCATTAATGTTGCCTCAATTGCAGGTCTGCAACCCTTTGCAGGCTGGGGGGCTTACAGCATCAGCAAAGCGGGTTTAATTGCTCTTTCTAAAACTTTAGCCGTCGAGGAACGCGCTCATGGCATCCGAGTGGTGACGATCTGTCCTGGTGCAGTTAATACTCCCATCTGGGATACCGATACCATTGAAGCTGATTTTAATCGGTCAGCCATGTTAACCCCAGAAATTGTTGCCCAATCCATTTTGCACGCTGCTACGCTGCCAGACCAAGCCGTCATCGAGTTAGTGACTCTGATGCCCAGTGCTGGGGCTTTGTAAATATTGGCTATTTGTCCATTATCCATTGTCCGTTGTTTTTTAGCTACTGACCAACAACAAACAACGAACAACAAA
>DNGI01000206.1:5766-6529 GCA_003486645.1 Cyanobacteria bacterium UBA11370
CAAACAACAAACAACAACAAACAGATTATGACTATTGCTTCTGCCAACGGTTTTGATCGCCCTGATTCTAGCGTTACTTCCAACATTACAAATACTACAACTCGCGTCCAAACCCGACCTGACCGCAATACGCAAAATGGTCAACAACCTAATTTACGACCCCCTTCAGAAGAACTAACGGAAGACATGATGGAGGCGGTGCGGACATTATTATTAGGCGTAGGTGAAGATCCAGAACGGGAGGGACTTCTCAAGACTCCGAAGCGGGTAGTCGAAGCCATGCGCTTTTTGACAGGTGGCTACAATCAGTCTTTAGAAGAACTCGTTAATGGGGCAATCTTTGACGAAGGTCATAATGAAATGGTCTTAGTTCGAGATATCAATTTCTTCAGTCTTTGTGAACATCATATGCTGCCTTTTATGGGTAAAGCTCATGTGGCTTATATTCCGAATGAAAAAGTGGTGGGACTGAGCAAATTAGCGCGTGTGGTTGAAATGTATGCCCGACGTTTGCAGGTACAGGAACGCTTGACTCGTCAAATTGCAGAAGCAATTCAAACCATTTTAGAACCTAAAGGTGTAGCTGTGGTGATGGAAGCAACTCATATGTGTATGGTAATGCGGGGTGTTCAGAAACCCGGTTCTTGGACTGTGACGAGTGCCATGGTTGGTGTGTTTCAGGATGACCAAAAAACTCGTGAGGAATACCTCAATTTAATTCGCCATCAACCGAGTTTCTTTTAGGTGTTGGTTGTTGGTTGTT
>DNGI01000238.1 GCA_003486645.1 Cyanobacteria bacterium UBA11370
GGGTGATTTGCCGGACATCATATGACAGGCTGGTTAAGAATAAGTCTCTCTGTCAGTAATCCTGTCAATTAGCTGATATATTTTGAGGACTCAAGTGGATGAAAACCTAGCTTTGCCAATCTTTTGAGCGGATTGTCACCCCCTGAACCTTAAGACACTAACCACGCCAAAATACCTTTCGCCCTCCTCTTAGAATCAGGTTTGTGCGAGAGTAAACCGGACAATATCCAACGCCAAACCCAGCGACGAATTGTTGGCAAAAATAAACGCACTAGACGTTGTAGTCCAACTTGAAAGAGTAAGGTCATTATTACCGCCGCTAAAACCATCCAGGGGTTTTCTAGAAACACTGGGATAAATGGAATGACCATTGCTGCTAATATTAGCAACGCTAAACTCCAACACAGCAACGTTAAAAGTTGATTTAATTTTATTAATGTTTCTAGCCGTAATTGCTCAATTAGTTGCTGAATGAGCCAGTAGTGAGCTGAAGCAATTTGACGAGAAAAATGAGGACGTTCTAAACAATCATTCCGAATTTGATTAATAATATCTCCATCTAGGGAAATTATACTTCGCATTAGCGCCAAATTGGATTCACCCAAACGATAATAGGTGCAGAATGTCAATCCAGATTGCAAGCGGTTTTCCGTATCAATGAGAGCATAATAACGCAAATCGGCTAGTAAGTTGGAGGAAATAGTAAGAGTATCCCCGATTTCTTGGGCGTGTTCAATTTGTTGGAGAATATCTTTGTTTAAATTAAAGCGAATGCCATAAAATAGTACACGAGAGCGAGTCACTTTTTCCTGCTCAAGTTCGATGCAAGCCTCTAAATTAAGGCGACGATCTGAAGCTTTTTTAACCTGTTTTTGGGAACGATACTCCACAGGAAAAACACCCTAGTTATTATTACGAACCCCGTTGTAGGACGGCTTGCACTAAACCAATAATAAAGTCCAACAGCCCACGCCACTGGTTTTCGCTAGCGCTAACCCCTTCTCGATGGATATCTAGAATCACGTCTCGATGGGGATGAGTTAAGATTTCTTGAGCGTAGCGGTTAATGACATCACCATCAAGTTGAACAATTGTTTGAGCATAAATTGTATCGTGTATGACGGTTTTTTGAATTGTATCTGATGAGTTGGGTTGCTGAAGTTGTTGCCTCCACAGTGTCGTATTCCGGCTATCTAATACCGCTTTCAGTTCGCACATTTTTCGTAAGCAGCGCAAGAAACGGCAATTGTGAAGAACTTTTTGGGCTTTAAGAATTTCGTCAGAACTGTTGGGTTTAAGCGGGTTTGGAAGTCGTGTTTCTCTAAGAGCAATTGACTGATCGTCTGTAGCAGTTTCTAAGAAGCTGGGATCGTAAAATTCAGAATTCGGGTCACTTAGAAGGGAGCGGTATTCGCGTTCTAAATTGCGGCGTAAATCCAGGTAGCGATCGCGCAGAGATTCATGAATTCCCTGCTGTTCTAAATAGCCTGGAGAAATTGGATAAATATCGCGGTAGGTTTCCCAGGCAATAAACTTATCACCGCTAATATGTTCCACCACCATTGTATTAACTTCTAAGGCGGTTATATCAATCAAAACTTCACCCAACGACTGCACAAATTGATTGAGGCTTCGACCCAACCCTGAAGTCACGCCTTTATTGTTAGGTACAGGTAAGTTTGTACTTGGTTGTTTAGTACGATTTTGATTCACAGCCCTCACTCCATTTTTGCTTTTAGATTAGCGATTTTGGATTGGCAATTTTGGATCGAGATAATCTTAAACTGGAACTGGGAATTGGAAGTAGAAAAAAATCCCAAATCCCAAATCCCAAATCATCCCCCCCTTCTTAATCGCTAATTTTTCCGGTTCGGAAAACGAGTCGGTGGGGGAGGTGGTGGGGGTTCTCCTTGTTCAGTAGATTTTGGATTATCGTCCCAGTCATCCTCCGATCCGGCTAGTGGGTCAAACTCTTCCACCAAAAACTCCTCAAATGACATTTCATTAAATAGCATCTCTTCCATGCTTTGTGCCTCATTGTCATCAGGGGTAGTGAGGTCAAGTTCCTTGTCTGAGGATTCACTTTCTCCAAATAATACATCCATTGGGTTTAGGGATTCGTCCTGTGACCAATCACTTTCATCCGATAGTTGGGAGGAAAGATCTAATGACTCATCAGTAAAGGATTGTAGTTGCTCACTTTTATCGAGATCAAGATTTTCGGTTTGGAAAAGAGTTGATTCGGCGGGAGAAAGATCGGCAAGAGGATCGGAAGAGGCAAAGCTACTATCTACTTCAGTAATATCAGAATAGGGTTCAAGTTCCTCAACTGCAAAATTATCCCAGTCCTCATCTAGGTCTGAATCTGATGCTAATCCATTCAGGGGTGGGGTAGCAGCAAAGGGATCGAAATCTTCCACTAAATCACCCCAGTCTTCATCCTCTTGACCCTCCAACGAGGACTGATCTTTGGTTTCGGGTTCATCGACGACCCAATCATCCCAATCCTCATCGGATTCCAGATCCAAAGAATCTAGGCTAGGAATGGGTTGATTAGGCTCTAATTCTAGCTCAACTTTATCGCTTTCCTCTGCATCAAGTTGAGCTTTAAACTCTTCAATATCAGGTTCTGGGGATAGAGGAGATGGCTCAAAATCTTCTAGTTCTAAAATACCCCAATCTTCATTGGTATCAGATTCAGAAGTTGTTAGTTCAGGAAGCGGTTCCTCTTCAGCAAAATCTTCCCATTCTTCGTCAGTTTGTAAGTCTAAAGTATCTAGGGTAGGGCGTGGCGGAACAGGTAAGGATTCAAACAAGTCCAAAACACTATCGTCCTCATCCTCATCGGGTTCGGTTAGTGATAGTTCTTCTAATGTCGATATTTTTTCTAGGGGTGATACCTCTTCTTCTAAGGTTGATATTTCTTCTAGGGGTGATACCTCTTCTTCTAGTGGTGATATCTCCTCTCGGACTGATACGTCTTGAGTTTGTAGCGGTGTGACATCGGGGGGAACTTCCAGGGCGATCGCAGACTCTGGAACCTCAACCACTTCTTCAACCAAAGCTACATTCTCGACCTCAACTTCTGGAGGCGGAATGGGGAATTCTATTTCCGGACTGATCGTATCCGGTAGTAATGGCGGAGGTTCAACATTCGGCAATTCTAACTCAAGAGTAGGCTGAGTTCCAGCTTGCTGACGCAGGGCAACTAAAACTTCAAAAAGCTTTTCCAGACTCTTGAGATTATTCTGAATAATGATATTACCTTGAGTCACCTGATCCAGGTGAAATTGTAACAGTTCCCGATAAGGGCCATTCCCCAGAAACTGATCGCCAATTTCATTTTTAATTGCACCTTCAAGGCTGTTAATCTGAGTTTGCAGGCGATGTCCCGGTTTAAGCTGTCCTACCTCCAACATTTCCGAACCGGAAGCAACCCAAGTGGTAATTTTTAACTGAGTCGCTTGAGTCAACGCTAGGGCAAGTGCTTCAGCAAGATTACCCGCTTTAAGTTGTTCTCTAAAGTTATCGCTTGATGCCATAATAATAATAATCTCAATAAGTGCGGGCAGTTTGCCGACAAAGAGCGTATCTCTCCTTGTCTACATAATCTCCCACCGCAATGATAACGGATACCTATTTCTTCTATTATCTCCCCATCTATCCCCTTACCCCTCTCCCCTCACCCCATCCCCCCATCCCCTCTACAACAACTTATCCTGATTAGAAGGAGAAAGAGCAGGATTTCCTTCTGTACTTCTCGGTGATGACTGTGGCAATTGAGCTAAGGTGCGAGTTAGAACACTAAAGAGTTGTTGCAGATTGTCCAAATTGTTCTGAATAATCTGCCGTCCTTCTTTAACCTGTTCCATGTGAAAGTCTCGCAGTTCAGTATAAGGCCCATTGCCAATAAACTGAGAGCCAACTTCGGTATCGATCGCTCCTTCTACAATATTCAGGCGGGTACGCATTCTGCCATTAGCTGGGGGTTCGTCTGTCGTGGGTGAGTTCGCGGACGATACCCAGGTGGTAATTTCCAACTCAACGCTTTCGGCTAAAGCTAGGGTAAGGGCATCTACAATCTTACCTTGCTTAAGTTTTTCTTTAAATTCGTCGCTAGTTGTCATGGTTGTTGGTTGTTGGTTGTT
>DNGI01000484.1:0-11746 GCA_003486645.1 Cyanobacteria bacterium UBA11370
AACCCACTCTGTTAGAGTTTCAGTAACTTATCTGTCCCATGTCTTTTATATTGGTATTCGTTCCAAAATTAAGTGTAATCCAAATCTCTCCTCCCTCACCCCATCTCCCCCTCACCCCATCCCCCCCTCACCCTCTCCCCCCTTGTTTCCACTTCAACATACAACGAGTACCCAAGCCAGTTGCAGATAATAAACCTAGTAAACCTATAGATATCACACCTAGGTTAGAAGAGGGTTCGGGAACCTGTTTAGGTTTAGGTACAGACGCTAGACGGAATTCACCTGCTGCAAAACCTTCTGCTGCTCTGGGAGCTAAAACTCTAATTCCGGAGATAACGTCACCGTCTGTTGTGTAAAATCCGTAATACTTAGCCCCTGAGTCCCCTCTAACTGCTTGGGTCACGGTTGTTATTATACCATCGACGGCTGTCACTTCAATATCAAAGATTGCCAATCGGTTGGGTTCTACATATAAGTCGAATGCTCCAATCCTAGCAGGCAGATCGATATTCATGAAGTGAATCCCTCCAGTAAAATATACGCTGCCATCGTAGCCGTGAGTCCAAGTCTCCCAAGTTTCGGGAACATTGCGTTTCTGAACGGGTGAGGTGAATGTTAGGTTTCCCAGAGGTGATGCAAGAGTTGAAATAAATTGTAAATCTGCGTGGTGAGAATCGTCAGGTACTCTAACCATCTTAAAACCTAGAACACGCTCGATAGTGTCTGTCCCTGTTGCCCATGAATGGGAATCATTCAACGAAAAAATTGCTGCGTTCGCGTCTGGTTGATTCGCCAATGCTGTACTTAGGGCAACAAATGCTGCACTAGCAGTAGCCATCGAGAATTTTTTCATGATGGTTAAAGTAGACGGTAAATTGGGTTCTATATAAGTCTAATTATTCACATTTTTTTCAATTTCGCTCAGAATTTATTCCCTAAATTCAGCGGATTATTTAGTATCGTCAGGAGAAAAATTAGAATCTTTGACTAGGGTATTTATATCAGCTTGATATGAAAAGGTAGCCTAGCTAACCAATTGTGGTAAAAAATAGACTCATTTGCTCAAGTTTTTATAAATAAGTAAGTAATTTTGTAAAGTTTATGTGATAAAATGTGAGAATGGTCCACGATAACTTTTGGGGCGACTTTGGGTATTCTTTCCCTAGCCAGTCCAGTAATACCAATTTCAGACGAAGAAAAAATACTACTTGGTTTTATACAGCAGAAGTCAGAAGTAGAAGAGGCTTGCTCTCTAGTTTTCTTTCCTCAGTTTTGTACCTCATCCAACTGCAATCTGCTGTAATTGATTTGGAAATGCTATGGGTTTTTATTTGAGGGCGATCGCATTTCACTCCTGACAGTCAAAACCTGTGGTGGTGTGGCATCGGGAGGATAGAGAAAGTCTACTTCGACTAAACGGCGATCGCGCGGTGGCATATTGAGTGTTACTAACGGTTCTCCCTGTTGTCCCCGCCGCTGTACCACATGAACTAAGCGAGTGCGGACTAAACCCCGATCATCGTTATAGCGAATTTGTACGGTTCCTCGGAAGAAAACTTGCCCGTTGGGGGGTTCGAGAAAGCGCAGTTGATCGGTACGATCTTCTTGTTTAAGCGGGGTCTGAATTGCCAGTGTTACGGTTTGCGAGTCACCTGTATTATTAACTAATGGCAAGGTTAGGTGATAATGAACCCCATAATTCCCATGAGCGCGATAGGCGGTATCGGGATAACGCACTAACATGGGTGCGCTTTGCACCTGACCTGTCGCTAAGGTGACAGCAGGTACGGTACTGAGGGGATAAGAAAAGGCTTTACCTCGTTGGGGAATACTCAGAGACTGCTGATTGGGATTATCAACGATTTGGGTACGCCATTGGGAACCGAGTGCAACACCCGCCACCCGACTATACACAATCTCACCATTGGTTTGATGAGGGGGAGTGGGGATGCGATCGCGGGGTTGTGCTAAATTACCATTGACTAATAATTGTTGCCATTCTTCCAGAGTCGGTGCGCGATAGGGAAGAAAGGATGGCGAAGGACGGTCAGGTTTCTCTTCATCTTTAATCTCAGAATTAAGAGGAGCATACATGGCTAAACTTGCCATATAAACCGGACTATTTGTGCGTAGACGCATGAATGTAGACCGACAATTTCCCAGAGTTATCGGTAAATTGAATAACATCTGACTTTGCCGAGGAGGAATCAGAATCTGAGAGGGGAATATCGGTTGATGCACCCCTCTTAATATATCCGTTGTTAGCCGTGAACCTGGACCCGAATACACTTGACCAAAGGGATTATCGACAGAAGTAGGTAAATCGATAAACGGTGCATCGGGATTTGTGACATAACTAACCGCTTGCAAGATATCTAATTGTACGGGTTGATTGCCCGGATTATACACCAGTACTCCCAGATACATCGGTCGCCACTCTTCCGGTGTACTCGCTCTGGCAATATGATGGGCAAAGAGATCAAAACGACCGACTAATGCCAAGTTTAAATGAGCATAGGGAAAAGCTGTCCCCAGTCCTGGAAAGGTGGAGAGCAAAATTCCTTCCGTTTGCACCACTTCCGGACTATTACTATTAAACATGGGGACATTATCCAGTTGCCCTGGTAAAACCCGAACCTCTTGCGGTTGCACAATTACTTTGGGTTCTGGAGGGGGAGGTGGAGTGAGAGTCGGCGGCGATACCGGGATAATTTGAGCGAGAGAGAAAATCGGTAATAAAGGCAACATCGAAGGACTATAGTAGAACTGATGCGAGATAGAAATGTGGTCAAAGAATTGTTACATAAGTTCTACATAATTTACAGGAAAATAGCCCCATGAAACTAACCAGACGCGACGCAATTAAATTAGGGTTAATCGGGAGTGGTTCACTTCTCTTACCCTTTAGTGAGCAACGTCCAGCTTTGGCACAATTTAGTCCCCAAGTCAAGCCCTTTGAGTTGCCCTTCCGCACGCCGCCTGTACTTGAACCCGTCCGTAGTGATGACACCACGGATTACTACGAGATTACGATGAAAAAGGCTCGTGTGGAGATTTTACCGGGATACAGTACGGAGATTTGGGGCTATAACGGGATTACACCGGGTCCGATTATCCGGCAACAGGGAGGACCTCCTAGTGAAGGCGGTCGTCAATCGGTGGTACGGTTTATTAATACTCTCGATGAATCCACCTCAATCCATTTGCATGGGATGGCATCGTTGCCGCCGTATGATGGCTATGCCAATGATTTAATTCCCCCTGGCTATTTCAAGGATTACATCTATCCGAATAACCGCGCTTCTACACTTTGGTATCACGACCATGCGGTGGGTAAAACGTTCAGCCATGTCTACTGGGGACTGGCGAGTATGTATATTGTGGACGATCAGTTTGAGCAAAGTCTACCTTTACCGAAGGGCGAGTATGAAGTCCCGTTAATTATTCAGGATAAGCGATTCAGGGCGGATGGTTCGTTAGATTTTGATAACCGAGGGAATAAAGGGCTTTATGGGGATGTAATGTTAGTAAATGGGGTTCCTTGGCCTCGGATGGAAGTGGCAAACCGGAAGTATCGTTTCCGGGTTTTAAATGCAGGTGCATCTCGTTCTGTCCAATTAAAACTGAGTACGGGTGATGATTTAATTATGATTGGCACGGATGCGGGTTTAATTAGCGCACCTGTAAAAACGAAGATATTGCGAATGGGAATTGGTGAGCGGTATGGGTTTATTATTGACTTTTCTAAATATCCCATTGGCACTCGTGTGATCTTACAGAATCCTATTCTGCCTGATAATGTAGACCGGGATATCCGGACGACTCAAATTATGTGTTTTGATGTGGTGCGTCAGGAGAGTGATGATAGTTCGATTCCCGATAAATTGCGTTTTGTGGAACCGATTCCTGTTTCTTCCGCAGTACGCACCCGGACGTTCCGATTTGAGCGTAATGGGGGACTGTGGAAGATTAATAATAAAGTGTGGGATAAGAACCGAGTGGACGCGAATCCGGGTTTTGGGGATGTGGAGATTTGGAATTTTGTGAATACGGGGGGGAGTTGGATTCATCCTATCCATATTCATTTAGTAGACTTACAAATGCTCGATCGCAATGGTAGACCCCCACTTCCCTACGAAAGGGGTTGGAAAGATGTATTCTATCTGGGTGAAAGTGAAACAATGCGAGTAATTACCCGGTTTGGCCCTAACCGTGGCAAATATATGATGCACTGTCATAATATTGTGCATGAAGACCACGATATGATGACTCAGTTTGAAGTCGGTCAGGGTGGGTTTGATCCACTGTCTGTTCCGGCGAAACCTATTTCCCAGATGTTGCCATTGTAATTATTGCCTTAAATTATTACTTGAAAAGATATTTCATATCATGTCCGGTTGCATAACCCTAAATAAGGATTGAGGGGGAGAGAGGGAGAGGGGGAGAGGGGGAGAGAGGGAGAAATTTTATTAAGGGTGATTAGCCGGACATCATATCACCACCGAGTCTCTATCGCACTTCGGATAGAGGCAGAACAAACGATGAAACATTTGTTCAAGCGTTTAATTGATTACAAATTATAGCCTTACTCAAATGGGTGAGGTACATTTAATTTTCTTCCCCACTTCCGACTCCTGACTTCCTGGAGGGATACGAAGTAATCACGGAGTCTGGGTGTCGTTAGCTCAACGGATAAGATACAATAAGTGGTGTAAATTTGACAGCATCTTTGCCAGTTTATCCAAATCATCCAAATATCCGTTAGGAATTAACTAGAAATTAAGCTTGAGTCAATCCTATTTTAATCCGTTTAGTTTGAGTGTGTTGCATCGACTTCCTCCCTCTTCTTATGTTCCGATCTCTCCTTCCCTAAATAAGACAGATAACCTAGCCGAGTTACATCAAGAACTTACCCAACTCAGGCAGCAAGTATCCCAACAGGCATTACTCAATCAAATTGTTCAAGCTATGCAGGATACGTTGGTGCTGGATGATATTTTACAACGAACGGTCAATCAGTTACATATCGCCCTTGAGGTCAATCGCTGTCTGATTTTTAGACCTGATCCTGATAATCAAATGGTAGCTCATCATGTGTCAGAGGCGACGGCGGAAGGGCAAAGCTTAATTGGGATCTACTGTGATTTCTATCGCTATTACCGCCCAATTCTTTCTACAGGCAAACCTATTGTTCTGAGTGAAATTGATCAGAAATTGCCACCCGAAATCCAAACAGCCGCCCAGATTTGTGGGATTCGCGCTATTTTAATTGTGCCTCTATTATATCAGCAATCTTACATTGGTGGAATTAGTTTAATTCAGTGTGATGCGGAGCGGAAGTGGATGAGAAATGAAATTGCTTTTGTGCAAGCGGTTACTGATCATTGTGCGATCGCCATTCATCAAGGAGAACTTCATCAACAGTTGCAAATACAACTGCAAGAACGTCAACAAGCTGAGGAGCAAATTAAAATAGCGCTACGGGAAAAAGAAATCCTACTTCAAGAAATTCACCATCGCGTTAAAAATAATCTACAAATTATCTCCAGCTTACTCGATTTGCAATCGATGCAGATTCAAGATCGAGATACTCTAGAGTTATTCCGAGAAAGTCAGAACCGGATTAAAGCGATGGCTTTGATCCATCAGGAACTGTATCAATCTGAAAATTTGAGTCGGGTTAATTTTTCCGACTACATCGAGAACCTAAGTCATCAATTAATTGCTACTTATGCGTTTAATCCAGGAGATATCATCTTACAACTTAATCTTGACAAGGTTTCATTAAATCTCGATACGGCTATTCCTTGTGGATTAATTATCAATGAACTGATTGCTAATGCGTTAAAACATGGATGTTCGATAAACACCAAAGCGAGAATTTGGCTTGAACTGAAATTGGACAATAATCAGATGATTTTAGTGGTTGGCAATGATGCAATCAACTCCTGCCAACCGCTGGATTTATCGACCAAAAAGTCTTTGGGTTTACAGCTTGTTAAGGCATTGGTTGAACAACTGGAAGGGGAAATAGAAATTGAGCAAAACTGTGGTACGGTGTTCAAAATTAAAATTAAATTTACACCAAATGAACAGTTAGGTATTATTGTTTAGCTTTTAGAAAATAGGGTTTTTAATTAAAAATTCAAAACGGGGTACGCCCCGCTACGCTAACAAAATTCAAAATTATCAATATGTAATGGTTTTATCCGTTATCAAGAGTTTTTTTATCACTCAAGTCTTCAACTTTCACCAATATATACCATAGTGCAGGTGAATAAAGTACACAATTGAGTTCCTCTCGTCATGCAGCAAGCTGTTTTTGTTGCTGGTGGCTGATGCCTGATAACTAAAAACTGCTGTAGCTTGTGATCTACCTCACAATTGAGAGTGTTAAGCCTCACTTTAGTTTGCTCATTTGCCTCACTTGCAAACCCGATTTGCGTCACCGTTTTAGAGGACTTGAATTACATTAAACCTCAACTAATATCACCAATAATTTGCCAGATAAATCACGAGTTAGCTTTACCAAAACTTTAAAGTTAAATTATCGAGTTTAATCCAGTCTAATGAACATGCAACTTCGACTAATACCTGGTGCGATCGCTGATTTATTTGCTCAAGTCGCCTACTCTGGCAAAATTACTCTCGCGGATAGATACGGACTCATGGCTGCTTTGTTAGAAGACTCTCTTACGGACGAGGAAAGGGCTTCAGTGGATAGATTATTGTATGGATGTCGTCGAGGACGAATGAAAATCGTTAATGAACTTTCAGCCGTTTCTTGAACATCGGGAGTGGGGAAGGGGAAAATGTAACCCAAATTTGTTACATTAACTACAAAATGCGCTTCTTCAATCCTAGCATCCCAAATCTAAAATCCCAACTTGTTTGACTCGGCTAACATCCACTGACGAGTACCAAAGAATTGGCAAGAATGAGCCGCAATTTTTGCTGCCGATGCTAGAGTATCAGTAAAACTTTGTTGAAGGATGTAGTGGCAAAATGCACCGTGAAAGATATCACCAGCCCCTAACGTATCTATGGTATTAATCTGCGGTACTGGCACTTGGCCCAATTCACCACAACTCAAATATTGAATAGGGTTCTCACCGTGAGTAATAGCAATGTGTGAAATTCCTAAAGCCGCCAGGTAAGCCATAACTTCCTCCTGATTCGTGCAACCCGGTGGATAAAAATTTTCAGAGCAAATGGCATAATCAACAAAGGGTAAGATTGTTTCAAACCCAGTTTTCCAGCTACCGCCATCAATAACAATGGGAATATGATAGGCTTTAGCCAATTGAGCGATCGCGTAACTAACCGCCATTTGATGACCATCAATCATGACTAAATCTATTCCCCTATCGATAGCAATCGGAAGTTGATCAGTACTGACTTGAATCCTAGCAGTATTGAGAGAAATGACTGCGCGATCGCCTGTACTTTGAGTCACAATAATTGAAGAAACGGGTGGCGGTTCAGTCATTGTAGGAGCAAGATCAGCAATTTTTACCCTATAAATTTCCAAGTCTCCTTTAATAAGTTGTGTAATGGGATGAGTACCAATAACGCCTGAAAGAGTAGCTTTATTCCCTAAATAACTAAAGGTTACAGCAGCATTTGTAGCAGGGCCACCCGCAGAAACAGTGTAGTCGGAAGCCGCTATTTTTTCGTTATTTCCTGGCAGTTTAGGGCTGAGGTAAATTAGGTCTAATGTGACCATGCCGATGAAAAGTCCATGTTTTGGCATAGAGAACTATAATTACGTGGCAGCGGATTGGATAACGGATGTAACGGATGATTTGAGGTGGTAGCCGAAGAGATTTAGTGTTTATTGTCGCCTCATGGGAGTGTTGCGGATCAACACAGTTTGCCATTGTTGAGAGATATCATTTAACCAACGCGCGATCGCATCCAATTGACGCTTAATAGCTGCTACCCTATCTTCCCTGTATTAGCTTGAATACCTTGTGAAATTTACTTCAGCACTAGCCGATTTAGACTGGTGTTTTGATCTTAACCCTCTCGTACCATCCAAACCAGCATTCCTAGAATTTGTTCTACTGGAGGAAATGGGTAATCTCTCACATCAATTGTTACTACTTGTTTCTCTAACTTAAGAAACCGCCAAGCTGTGCCAGTTGTTACAGAACCATAAATAGTTGGCAATGGATTATGATTAGTTTCATTGAATCTTTGAGCTGCTACCATTTCAGCAATGCACTGTCCCAAACCACTATTGAGGTTATCGCGCTTGGCTTCTACCAATACCAGTACAGGCGCTTCAATCTCAAATTGTTCTGGGGAACGACTCACCAAAAAGTCACACACTCCGTTGAGTCCAACAGAGGTATCAACCGTAAAATCACTTCCTGAAAATACACTAATCTTTCGCTCCAGCAGGCGTTTAACTTCCAATAATGTAGGAGCAACAATCATCTCCGATTTGGCTTTCTCCGTCCCCACTGCGATCGCCCACGGAATGGTTTCTTCTAGCAATCCTGCTAAAATTGGACTGGGTGAAATTGGTTCAATTTCAGGTAAAAATCTGCCATCCTCAACAGTGGTTAATCCAAAATCTTGCTTGACTTTTCGTAAGGTGAAGTCACTGTATGCCATATTTCAAAGTGGATGTGAGAGATCGCATTCTACTGCAACTCGGATACTGAGAGTCGCCCTTCAATTGGCTCATATTCATCTTCTAATAACCAATTCTGAGCTTCTTGGTAGGTTGAACTGGTAAATATCACTTTGTAACCCTTGGCAGGATCGTACACGCAACAGTGTCCTGCTTGGTTGCTCAGGAGTAGTAATACATATGGAGGTGACAACATTGGATCGATCCAGACTTCTGTAAAGTACCAATTATCCTTCACTGGGTCGAGTGCGGGGGATGACGTGATATCGGT
The DNA here is from genome assembly GCA_003486645.1 of Cyanobacteria bacterium UBA11370. Lineage (GTDB taxonomy): Bacteria > Cyanobacteriota > Cyanobacteriia > Cyanobacteriales > Coleofasciculaceae > UBA11370. The sequence continues at coordinate 8,913 of DNGI01000484.1, forward strand.
TTTCTGCATCAATTTTCACCTCTCCATAGAATAGTGGAGTTCTGGAAGCATCATCAGGATTGATTCTGTAACCAATTGGTTCAGTAAAAAACAATCCGTAACGCTTATATCCTCTGATGATGCCTGTATATTTTCCTCTTTCTATCAGGACTTACGCAACTGGCACATAGAGTAGGGTCCTTAACTACGATAAAACCTTGATTATCTCGATCCATATCTTGGTAGTAGAGCACCCTACAAGTTGATTTTAGTGTGACACTCTATTAAGTCCTGATAGATACTGAGCAGAGGTAAATGTTAGGTGGCAAGGTTTAAGTTAACCTACGGTGATGGGTTATCGTACTTAGCCAACACTCGACAATTTTGAGCATCAAAAGTTTTCAAATGCTTCGTAAATCTCCTGAGCAATATCAGTTTCAATATTTAGTCCACAGTCGATGCTCTCTAACTGCTCAAGAAGATTATCCATATGAGTGGCAAGTGAACGCAAATTTACATATTGGTTAGATTTCGTAGAGTGTTCACCACGGTTGTTGATTGGATATCGATAGCCATAGGACTCACTATCAATTTCAGAAAATTCTTTTGCAACAAGTACCACCTTTTTTAGTAACTGGTGCAACTCCTTATCGTCAGGAAATAGCTTAGTTAGAATATTCTTTACTTTACAAGATAAATCATCTAATTTATGAGTCCTATGAAGTTTGTTATCAATATCTTCTACACCTTTGAAAACGAGCAGTTTTGCTACACTGTAGATAATGTTTTTCAGGTGCAGTTCCAACGCATGGCGATAAAGAAAAACAACAGGATATGCCTTGTAGTCAGGAAAATGCCCATTTTCAATTAATTCCTTGGCGACTGAATTAGCAGCAAATCTATAACCTTGGGCAAAGATACCGAAATCATATTTAGGTGTACGAGAAAAGGAAATCACAAAATTGGTATAGTCATTAAACTCGTTGTAGAAAGCCATAAAAAACCTCACAAGTAGCCGACGCTCTAACTTATTACTGCACCTAAGTATTCTGACATCCTGTTAATTTGACGCTGCAAGGCTGCGATTTGCTCTCTTAGCTCTTGGTCACTCATTGTTATCAATTAACCTTTGAATTAAAGTTTTTAGGTCGTTTAATAAGGCAATTTCTTGGTCAATGAGCAATTTTACATGGTCTAGCTCCTCCTTTGTAGGTGGGGGAGCATCAGGCTTGAGTAGGAGAGTTGCCGCCGTAGGTAAATCAACCGCTGTTAATCTACTGCCTCGGTAAAGCCTCAACATTTTTGCGTGCAACCAAGCCATGTGAGGCAGATGTTCTAGGTCTTCGGGTAACTCAGGTAATTCCATGTACGCGCTTGTTACTACAGACTTAGCTTTTATTGTCGCCTCTTGCGAGTGTTGCAGAGAAATACAGTTCGGCATTGTTGAGACACATCATTCAACCGACGTGCAAGGGTGCATCCCATTTTTGCAAAAATACGTGGCGATTGAAAATCGCAGCTACACAAACGAAGTCCGCCTGCGCGGACTCAATGCTAGCCTGCGTTCGCGTCAGCGTTCCCGAAGGGTAGGCAGGCTTTGTTTGTATAGCCTCAGACTTCTAGTCTGTGGGCAATATTGCACAATTGGGATGCTCCCTTGCAACATACCTTACACCTAACTTTCATGTTTTTGTAGAAAGGTTTCATAATGCTTGCTAAGAGCATCTTTATTTGGCAACGCTACTTTATCTTGGGGTAGAGTCAGCCTTCGACCAGCAAACTCTTGATAACAAGTTTCGACGAGTTTAGGAGAAATCACCACCTCATAGTTATCGGGGCGGACAGACAACAAATATAACGTGATGCCCATGTGCGCTTTGGGTCACTTGACCACAAATTTCGCACTTGTATCCATCCCTTAGTTTCACTGCCTTCTGTACCTTTAAATGTTCTTTAGGTCGCTTTTGACTTGCCACCTTACTTACCTTTGATTTCCTTACGTGATGAACTCTCAAATGTCTCTGAATCTGCCCCAACTATGGAAATATCGCTATTTGGCGCACGGGATTTTACCGTTTTCGCTACTTCATGAGCAACATCTATGTACTCATCCTCAGATAAATTGTCAATTTTCACTCTGAGAGACTTCTTACCCACTACTCACCTCTTTAAGCAGTCAAAGAAAAAATTTGCTTACCACTAGCGTCGGTTGCCCACGCTTCAACCTCACCATCACCATAGGTGATTGTAATTTCTGGTGCTTTAGACAGTTTGGGCTGTCCATTCTGATCTTGAGTCACCGCGTAAACGAAAACCTCTTCATTGCGTGACCGCACTGCTATGTAAATCTCAGCACCACTAGGCCATACATTCAGAACCTGATCGCCCTCTTGGAGAATCTTTACGCTCAATTTGTTCTTCATCTTGCTGACCTCGATCTCCGCTTGTGAATAATAGCTGACATAAATCAAGATATTGGTATCAACGGCGTTCATACAGCATCTCTCGTGTCAGACGAGGAGCATTCAGCGGAATCGGATTTTTTTGCATCCGCTCAATTAATTCTTTCAAAAAACGTTGTTTTGTGGCTGGGTCAAAGATCGGCGGTGATACAACTTGAGGTGATTGGATGAGTAGTTCAACTTCAGCACCTTCAGGTAAGTTGCAGGATGTTTGCAAGATGAACGTGCTGTTACGATAAATGGCTTTGAGAGCTTGGGGCATAAAGGGAAACTCCGTGCCGAGCTTTGCGAATCGCACTTGTCACATTTTCAAGCATAGCCGATCGCAGCCAGATATCTGGTGCCGCGCGATCCCTCTTATTGGTATAGATGTTGAGCAAAAGTAGATGGTTA
>DNGI01000484.1:12049-32365 GCA_003486645.1 Cyanobacteria bacterium UBA11370
CTTTGACCGCAACTTGGTATTAGTTTCCTTGGAAGGTGTAAACGCTGATGATAATCAGGAAGAGGACAAATGTGGTGCCTGATGCACATACACGAACTTGATTAAGGACATGCCATTGCTGACGTGAAGTTTGCCAATCTGCGGGTGGAATTGTAGCTGTCCAGCCTAAGATTTGATCATACAGAGGTTCATTGAAGAAGCGAGATACCAAAAACATACCAACGAAAAATATAATTATTCCAATAGATACTAGTCCAAATGCCAGCCAGTTTGAAGATAGATAGAAGCCAAACAATGCAGGAATAGGGGCAAAGATAGAGACGAGCATCAGCGTTATATTCAGGGGCGATCGCCGTGCCACTTTTAGGAATCGCTGCATTAGTTCAGCATACTCTGTTGCAGACAATTGATTGAGCAATGGCTGGAAAATAAACAACATGGTCAGCAACAGTCCTGTGAATAGTCCTGTCGAAATTGTTGCAATCACAAGTGTGGTGTGAACCAGGTACATCGCTCTTTCCTCAAAAATGCCAATTTCAGAATCTACTTTGCTACGCCACTGCTTTAACCCCGACCCCCTCCGGCACCTGACAACTACGCCCTCACTATTAGTTTAAATTTGTTCCATTCTTTAGGGGAGCGATCGCTGTTGATAGATGCTGAACAGAAGTAGATGTTGGGTTTCCCTGCGTCGAACAAATCTACGGCGATGGGCGATCGCACTAGTGTATTGTCCAAGCTATTCTTTAGGCACCTTATTCAACCGACGCTCGATCGCATCCAACCTCGCTTCAATAGCCGCTAGCCTATCTGGTTCCCCCGTATCAGCTTGAATACCTTGTGAAATGTACCTTAGCACCAGCCGATTGAGACTGGTGTTTTGCTGTTTAGCTATCTCCTCCAGTTGCTTTTTTACTTCAGGGTCTAGCTTGATGCTGAGTGTCATCTTAGTTGCCATCCCAAAAGGATACCTGACTAGGGTAGCATCGTATTTGACTACTTTTAACTACTTTTAACTACTTTTGGGATTCTCAAGTAATCACGTTTGAGGTTTTAGAGATGACACAAGATGACCTAATGGAACTGATTGATGAACTGGGTCTAGTATCGGTCGTTAGCTTGCTGGCGACTTGCTGCCGGGATAAAGCCGAACTTTATCTGAAGCAGCGAGGACGCGGCTCAAATCAATACACTGCTTGGAATAACAATGCTTTCCTATTCAGACAGCTAATGACCAAACTCCAGCCCACGGTCAATTATGACCCTGACACCAACCCTACAAGCGACTGACAACGAATGGGTGAATTAGTGGGGATGGTGGGACTCGTTTGCGAAGCGTTCCCGAAGGGTACCCACACCCAATCGGTTAAAAAGCCGATTGCTCTGCCATCGAGCTACATCCCCATTCATGTGAACTCCTCAACCTGGATTTGATGCAGAAACTCTTCAGTTCAACAACTGAGTGTTCTGTCATTAAGCGATCGCGCAATGACCCCTTACCCAAGAGTCGTTCGCGCAGCGTTCTCCGAAGGAGTACTTGGTCGCCGTCTTTAGGAGGGACCGGTCTGCATCCCGCAGGTAAGGGAAAAGTAATTTCAAATCTGCAATTTGAAATTGAAATTAAATGTACAATTCGTTTAAAATCACGCCAATTTCACATCGTACAGTTTAAAGCGCTCATCATTGGTAATGATTATGTAATCTTCTACTTTCGCCTGAGCGATAATCATGCGGTCAAAAGGGTCTTGATGATGGAATGGCAAATTCTGCAATATTTCGTAATGACGAAACCTAGTGTCTAAAATCTGAAAGTGGTTATCGCTTAGAAATAGTTCCAACTCAGAAAGCGAAATGGACAAAGACAACTTACCGATACTAATCTTAATTGTTATTTCCCACAAGCTAGCTTGACTGATATAAATGTCATTCGCAGGATTAGCAATGAATGCTTGTGCTTGTTTGGAAAGCTTCTCGTTACCTTCAATAAACCAAATCAAAATGTGAGTATCAATTAGATAGTTCATGGCAGCATATATTCTTCAAACCCCGGAGGCGTTGCATCAAAATCATCTGCCACATAAGTAAAAATGCCTCTGCCACAACCGAATTGGCGAGGTTGAATAGCGTTTGAATTTTTCCCTGACTTTTCTTTTATATTTTGGATTTCATTTATAAGTTGAATATCTTGCAATAACAAAATCCACTGAATCAGTTCTAATTTAAGAGCTTCTATATTCATGGTTTCTACAAATCCCAATTTTTTTATTTTGAAGGTACGCGATCGCTCCCCTTGGAACGCCAACAGCTAAACTCATCGGTGACAGATAACTCGAAACGAAGCCCAACGCTTGAAGTGAGATGGAAGGTAAGCGCGATCAGCTTCGCTGGTGCGGTAGGCAATCGCTCTTATTGGTATAGATGTTGAGCAAAAGTAGATGGTTAGTTTCCTTGGAAGGTGTAAGCCAGATGCCAGCCGCTGCGCTGCTGTATTAACTTGCGTTGACCTGACTAAGTTGATTTAGTTGAAGTGTCCGTTGCAAGAAATGTGCAGAATTTATCTATTATTGGCACCGTAATCTTCATAAGTTGACTGCGCTCTTCCTCTGTCATACTTGTGGGCTTTCCATGCCGTAGTGGATCTGCCTTCTCCTTGAGAGTATCAATTTCCTCCCTCGACACCCCAAGAACATTACGCATCTTTTCCCAAGCTCTCTCATCAGCTTTTTTACCGGATAAAGGCACATCCTCGCCATGAATCTTGAAAAACTGCATGACAGACTCGATTGCTCTATAGCAATAAAACCCTGAATCATGGAAAGACCGTGCTGCCCGTTTGATATCAGCGAGAGCATGAAAAAAATACCAGGATAATTTATGCTGTGATGCTAGAAGCAATTCTTGCAATAAATCTGGTTGTTGAGCCTTTCTGATCCCGTCAGGAAAATCAACGCCAAATACAATATGTTCTTCTTTTGCTGGATCAATTAGACTAATGAGTTCAACGTCATAAGCGTAGCCTAGAGCGAAACCCACTATGTTAACTAAACCTGACAGAAAATCTTGGAAATAATAGGATAATTCTGAGTCAGGTAAGTCTGTCTCTTCAATCTTCACTGATGCTGTGAGCTGAGATGCAAAAACAGTCACAAATGCTTCACCAGTTATGCGTCCCTCTAATCGAATTACTGGCATTTGATAATATACTCCAGCGCGTTCGGGATGTACTACTCCAGTTATGTGCAAAAGACGCATAACGCTTTAACCTCCTGAGATGTATCAAAAGTACATATCCTAATCTAGGAAATTCTTCGCAATTCTGCCTGCAAGCTTATAGCCTAACTCGGCATTGATTTTAAACAATCTTGAGCAATCCACCGGGAAGGTACTGCCCCTTCTACCTCTGCGTTATCAGCACAGTGCCTCGCTTCTCGGCTTCCGGTGGTCGTAGAGGATGTACAATTAATCTCTACCACTTCCAAATTTTTTCATGGACAAAACCATATTGGCTTATGCAGCAGGATTAATGGACGGGGAGGGAAGTATTACCCTCATCCGCACCAACAAAGGTGGGCAAAGAGCGCCATATTTGACCATGACTAGCACATCTATTGAGCTTGTCCAGTTTATGAAAGACCATTTTGGCGGCTCTGCTTGCATAGCTCACAAAGCCAAAGACAAATATAGTGAAGCTTATCACTGGAAAATCGGTCGCAAAGGTGCATTAAAAGCTCTTACACTAATAGCACCTTATTTGAGAGAGAAAGAAAAAGTAAGAAGAGCGCGTCTCATTCTAGACCACTATCCTGAACTGTTGCCAAGAAATGGTCATTACACTCCAGAGATTTTGGAAAAAATACACCAAGTAGAACAAGAGTTTTTCAAATATTCCTCCAAAGTAAAAATCTTGAAAAAGGCGGAAGATGAAGGAATCGAACCTTTACAGTTATCAACTGTACCCCAAGTTTCAAGCCTGGTTGCCGTCCATTCGGCGGCATCTTCCAAGTTGAATAACGGAAGATGAAGGAGTCGAACCTTTACAGTTGTTAACTGCACTCCTGTGTTCGAGACAGGTTGCCGTCCTCTCGGCAGCAGCTTCCAAAATTTTGGGTATATGGCGATTCTTAAAAGAAAGACTTTATTATTGATACACACCCCATTTAATAGTAAGATGGCAAGACCGTTTAAAGTTTGTCATGCGAATCACTCAAGACCAACTAATAAAATGGTTCCAAGAATACTATCAGTCTCAATGATAACCGCAAGTTTCAAGCCTGTTTAGAAAAGGGCATTGAATTAGCATTTATCAACTGCTCTCAACAAAAAAAGTTTCAGAAATCTACGTCTCAAAAATATCTTAATATCATAACCTCCATTATCAATTCAAAGGTGTCTGGGGGAACTCGAATCCCCTAATACTGATGCCACAAATCAGCGCCGCGACCACTTTGGCTTCAGACACAGTGGATCTGGTGGGGGTCGAACCCACAACCTCTTCTTTGCAAGAGAAGCGTTCTCCCATTGGAACTACAGACCCATGTTGAGTGGATACTGGTCGGAATTGAACCGACATCTTTCTAGCAGCCAGCTAGACGCTTTACCAATTAAGCTACAGACCCGTAGAATAGCAATCAATCTCGTATCCGATTCAATTAATTGCAGAAGAAAGCAACCTCCTTTTATCTTGTTTTCAACAGGAGTGGTAGGACTTGAACCTACAATAGCCAATTTAGAAGATTGGTACTCTATCCAATTGAGTTACACTCCCATAATTGGTAGTCCTGACAGGGCTTGAACCTGTGACATCCTCTTTGTAAGAGAGGCGCTCTCCCCACTGAGCTACAGGACTACGTAGAGCGGATGATGGGACTCGAACCCATGCGCTGAGACTGGCAGACTCAGATGCTAGCCACTACATCACACCCGCAAGTTTCAAAAGCGGATAACGAGGCTCGAACTCGTGCCAAGAGTTTGGAAGACTCATATGCTACCGCTACACCATATCCGCTTGAATAAAAGAAGTGGAATGCTGACCACTCAGCCAGGTGGAAACCTCAAGGTTTTATGGAACCTACAACCAGAACCCCTGGATTTTATCGAGCATTAAACTTTATGGTTTGAATGTTGACTGTCTAATCTTTAATGATTGAAGTTTGAGCGTTAAGCGTTGAGCTTTAAGCTTTAACATTCATGGTTGATGGAGCTGGAATCGAACCAACACTTCATGATGGGTAGTCATGCGCTCTTCCTTTGAGCTATCCACCAAATACCATAAATTTAGAGATTTTCGAGTGACCAGCAAGCCTATTTTAATCTGGAACTTCAATCATTGTCCGAGCATTGCTAATTGAAAGGACGCGATCGCAAGTTGATTTGAACTCTTCAACAAACGCTTGTCGTCTCTCAATTTCTTCTGCCAGATTGGTTGGATCAAGTAACTCTACACCCTCCCGTGCTAAGAAACTATCTGCCAGAGATTGATACTTCTCAGAAGCTGCATTTTTCCCCAATACTTCCATCGCCAACTTATCGAGTCGTTCTTTGACTCGTGCTTGAGCGGCTTTATACTCATTGCGAGTGCGAGTATAAGTCGAGGTCATTGTATTGAGAACTGACTCAGAGTAAGCGATAAAATTTTTCATTTCAATCGCTTCTGCGACTGTCATTTCCTGACCTGCAACAGAAACCATTGTTGCAGCATTCGATAACACAATGGCTCTTTTAATCAGCCGTCGTCTGGCAATTAAAGCATCGACTCTTTGCAAAGCCGCTCTAGCTTGTTGGGCGTGTTCTTCTCTAGACTTAAAGCCTGTTGGCACTTTACCAACTTCCACAACAGCAATTAATGTATTGTTATCTAACGCGGCTCTAGCTGAATCAATTCGCTTTGCCAGCAATGTTAATTCTGCCAGAGCATCAGTGACAGTCATTGCAGTCATCCTAGTATCCTCCTCTTTAATAAAAACTCGACCCATCGTCAACTTAATGACAAGCAGATGGCGAGATTTGCACTCGCAAGAAGGCTTTACAAGAGCCTCATGTTGCTGTTACATCACACCTGCATAATCAAAGAGCAGACGGCGGGGATTGAACCCACATCGAGGACTTACCACGCCCTTGTGTTGCCACTTACACCACATCTGCTTGAAGCAGGCGGCGAGATTTGAACTCGCATCAGAAGATTACGAAACTCCTATGCTAGCCATTGCACCACACCTGCAATTTGGTGGCGGGAGCCAGGAGTTGAACCTGGTGATGTAAGGCTTATGAGACCTTCGAGCCACCCTTGCTCCATCCCCGCGTGTCACCAATACCCCTGACTGGGCTTGAACCAGCACTGGCTAGATCCTAAATCTAGCGCCTCTTCCGATTGGGCTACAGGGGTGAAAATTAAATAATTTAGAATTTACAGCTTAGAATATTGTTTTTTAGCCCAATAACCTCTGGGTGGTTTTTCTATTCCGTAAGCTTTGCACCATTTTTCTATTGCCTTGTCACTAACTCCAAAATCTTTGGCTAATTGAGAAGTTGGTTTTTCCCAAATTAATATTTCTAATTCATTTTTAGAAGGTCGTTCTACTTTTCTTTTTTTAAAATTAAATCGTATAGATGCACACTTTCTACATAATCCCAATGACGAAAATTTAGTTATTGGGGCGTAACATTGTGAACAGGAATACCTGTCTATTTTGGAATAACTTCTTCGTCTACCAGCAAAAGTTTCTGTCTGACTATGACAGTTAGGGCAAAGTAAACGTAAATTTTCAATTCTGTTGTCGTTGCCAGTACCATTTATATGGTCTAACTGTAAAGATAGAGGTTTGTTATTCCATTCTGACAAAATACCACATTCATAACATTTTTTCTCCAGCAATGATTCTTGAATTAGCCTACGCTTAAGTCCTAATCTGTTATAAGAAGAACCTATAATTAAAATCTTTTCTAATGGAATTTTTCCCTGTTCAGAATATCTGCTCAATCCCAACATACTGTCTCCTTTCGGTGGAACAATATCATGTTTTTCACACCAATGATAGAAGTGTTTGTAGTTTCCCCCAGCCGCCCGAAGTCCTAAATATTCAAGACATTCTTTGACAGAGGAACAGCGTTTAACTGCTTCCTCTACTCTAGATTTGTGGGAAAGTATGCTATGGCGTGGCATGACTTAACTTAAAGCAATCTATATAACAATAGAACTAAAATTACCATATGTTGCTAGTTCAACTCAAGAACATGGCTGCCAGGGTAGGGGTTGCACCTACGTCTCTATAGTTCAAAGCTACAGCGACTTGCTTTTAGTCCACCTGGCAATGATTTGGATGCCGGGACAGGGCTTGAACCTGTATCTCAGATTTCAGAGAACTGCGACTTGCCTATTCGTCCACCCGGCAATGAAATAAATGGCTGCCCTGGTAGGGATTGAACCTACGACCGTTCGCTTAACAGGCGATCGCTCTTCCACTGAGCTACAGGGCAATGCCAGCCCCCCAGGTCAGAATCGAACTGACGACCTCCTGTGCTTCAGACAGGCGCTAACTACCAACTGAGCTACCGGGGGAAGTTTCAACGGAGAGGACAGGATTTGAACCTGCGTTAGGTATTACCTAATCAGACTTTCCAAGCCTGCGCCTTAAACCACTCGACCACCTCTCCAAGTTGACGAGAGCGGAAGGAATTGAACCTTCACCTCTTCGGTTTCGTAGACCGATGTTTTATCCAGTTAAACTACGCTCTCATTGGCGCGGGGACTGAGATTTGAACTCAGATCATCGGTTTTGGAGACCGAGATGTTGCCATTACACCATCCCCACATATCGAATGGGTCGGGCAGGAATTGCACCTGCAACCAAAAAAGGACGATTTTACAGACCGCTGCCCACGCTAATAGGCGAGCCGACCCAGGTAAAAAGGCGGAGAGGACAGGATTTGAACCTGCACGCGGGTTGCCCCACGCTTCCTTAGCAGGGAAGTGCTTTAACCAATTCAGCCACCTCTCCACATAGCCCCAGGGGGATTTGAACCCCTCGTTTCTGCCTTGAGAGAGCAGCGTCCTTACCTGGCTAGACGATGAGGCTTTGTTAGGGGAAGGGGGTATGGGAAAAGGGTAATTAATATACCTTTCTCCTTTTAGCTTTCACCTTTTTCCTAAAGGATAGGAGTAGCAGGATTTGTTCGCGTCAGCGTTCCCGAAGGGTACCTGCGACTGGCACCTTATGAGGGTGCTGCTCTACCGACTGAGCTATACTCCCATGTCGTTGAAAGGGAGTAACAGGAATCGAACCTGCAACAAGGCGGTTAAAAGCCGCCTGCTCTGCCAATTGAGCTATACTCCCATCAACAAGATCAAGAGGTCGAGGTGGGATTTGAACCCACGAACATCGGGTTTGCAATCCGCGCCCTTAAGCCACTTGGGTACTCGACCTCGCTCATCAATGCCATAGCCCTAACGGGACTCGAACCCGTAATTTCCACTTTGAAAGAGTGGCGGCTTAAGCCATTCGCCTATAGGGCCATATCAGGGGGCGATGAAACTCAACTTCGGTGTAGTAGCTGCACCAACGAGGCTGACGGGGCTTGAACCCGCGACCTTCGCTGTGACAGAGCGACACTCTAACCAACTGAGCTACAGCCTCATGAATCAAGCAGTTGGAATTTCTGCTCTTGTGATGTAGTTTTTGTAGTACTTCATCGGTAACAGTCTGCTTGATCTGTGTAGTTTCCTCTAGGAGAGGATTAGGTTTCAGCGAACTACTTGGTGTTCCTGAGATTTGGGATATCCGGAACTTGTGGTTGAGTTACGCCCCCCGTTTGATGAAAAGGTGTATTACATATTTAGTTTTCAAGGTTCGGTATTATGGCTTTGGGTTCAAGCGTTTTGGCTCTTTCCCCTTCGCTCTATATACATGTTACAAACATGCTACAAGGGCGTCAAGGGTTTGGGCAAAATTTTTTTGAGATTGGCTGGAGTGGTGATGGAGAGAGGACTTGGGAGGCGATCGCATCCTTTACTAACCCTCAGAATCAAATTCTGGGGCTATACAAACGAAGTCCGCCTGCGCGGACTCAATAGTTTTGCCGGAATTTGAATCTGCGTCGGCGGGTGCGTGTTTATTAAGGGTGTGAGCCTAGCGAGATGCGATCGCGTCCTTACCAAACTCCCCTGCTGAACCAAAGTTCCCTAGTACGGCAAAGGAACTTTCAGGCTAATTTTTAGTTCCAAGGAACGGGATCGAGTGGGTTCATAAAATTCGCTGATACACGGTTGCAGTAGTCCCCTCTGTAATCAAATAGGTGTAAGAGGATGAGTTCCAGATACCACAAGCTAAGTCTCTTTGCTTCATATAGAACATCATAGGGAGCATTCAAAATTATCGTGCGTTCTTGAGGTTTACCTGAATGAACAATAATATTGCGTATCCTTGTTAAAGCCTGTGGCCCATCCATCCAATTCAATTGAGCAGAAAATTTTTTGAGGTTAGATAGACTATCAGGTATATTTAAGGGGATACCAAACTCTACAAGTAGTTGCCTCAGCTTTTTTGCGGCTGGAAGTCTATCAAACTCCTTTGAATTCACAAGGCGCTTATCCTCTACAAGCAAAACTATTGAAAGCAATTCAAAAGCTGCTTGTGCCATAATAATGGAACTTTCTATACTTCCTGCATGAGCATTACTCTGGATATACCAATCAATTGCTAATCTTATGGGTTGATGCCAAATCGGATTTTGCCATCGATGCCAGAAACCTGGAAAAAGCATACTGAGACTTTCACAAGGTCTAACTAGGGCAGTCGAATCAGGAAACCAAGAAGACACACTTTTCCAAGGTGTTGCTTTATAAGCAGCCCATTGTTCCCAAACCTTGTCTCCGTTTATATCATAACCAACAGGCAAGATTGGAAAAGTCCAGAATCCTCTACAAAATGAGCAAAAGTAACCCAATGCGGTTAACAAATTATCAACTTCTTTTGTGTCAAAAAGATTTTGAGGTGAATGTTCTATCTTCCCTATATGGGTGATACAATAACCTCCTTTAGTTTTAAGAGTTTTTTTGATATTTTTAAGGTTTTCTAAAGAGTCAATAGTCACCTTCCATCCCTGAGCTTCTAGAACAAGTCTACCCCTAAATAGACATTGTTTTCCTACAATAACATTGCCGAAAAAATCATAAAAATTGGTTAAATGAAAAAGTAGATATGATAATTTATCTGCCGAGGCTGAGATGACATCTTCACTTAGAAACCCCGAATGAGAAAAAAAGTCAAGAGAACTGCTCGAAATCCGGCATTTTCCCGCTACCGGAGTTCTGAGATCTAGCAACTTTAAATCAGCTTGATCAGGTAAAATTCCAACACGACAGTGATCTTGACCTGAAAAATCAAAAGCGACTCTTGGGCTAGGAAACCATTCAAACCTTACAGTCCCTTCTCCTCTTTGTACAGTTCCATTTTGAGCAATTTCCAAGGAACCTTCATAAAGTAAGATAGGTTGGTTAGGCTCGTCAGTCGTATAGACTGGACTGAGGGCAGGAGGATAGTTTTCTGAAGGTAAGTCAGAAGATTCCATTGCAAGTTTAGCTCTTATATTGAAGCAAGTTTATTGAATGTAACATACAAGTAGTATATCATGTCAAATATGAGGCAGTTTGAGGAACTACTTCAGACAATCCGCCCAATTCTGCATTCTCTAAACTGTCCCAGCCTCAATAAATAAATTTTGTTGTCAGCCAATAGCAGTTAATTCCTATGGTAATGGTTGCGGTGGACAATTCGCGCCGCAATAGACTTCTACTCGGCGAATGGTTGCGGTTTTCTTAAACTCTTTTGTCTCATTCAATTCCTTTTGAGGTGAGGGATAAATCCCTGCTAAACTATTATCATTTCCTGCTCCTAGCCGGAAGGCGATATCCTTAGAAGGTTGCTTGAGAAACTTGGCGTATTCCCGCGATTCGTTGCTCTGGTTATACGATAAGGTGGCATCTCCATAAACTGTTTCTGCTTGTTGAAGAGATGTACCAGAACCAATGCCTTCAGCAGTTTTGTAATTAGGATTGTCGGTAACGAGGGCTTCTATAATATCGATATCGCGCATGGGTGAGCCAGCAGGATACAGAATGTAGTATTGGGCTTTGCTTTGTTGGATGATGGCGATCGCATCAAAATCCACCATAAACCCAGACTTGACTTGAAATTCTGCTTTTCCTTTTAGGATTTGTTTCAGTTCCCCTAATGTCATTCCTACCTTGGCGACTCCGATACTGTTAGATGTAATAATTTTGCTGTCAGTCGGTACAGCAGAATTAGGAGTTGTTGGACTTGCGTTGGGGGATGAGTTCTGTGGTTGGGGTGTATTCGTGGTGACGAGTGGCGAGGTTGTTTGCTGAGGAGATAAAGGGGATGAGTTTCCCACGCCAGGTGTGTTGCTGAGGACGGGGACAGATTGTTCCTGTTGGGTTGAAGAAGTTTTTGTTTTACCACAACCTACGAGTGTGAGGACACAAATAGTTATGAGGATGTTTGTGAGTTTGCTCATTTAAAATCGGATTCTTCCTTCTGTTAAAAACTTATTTACTAGTGTGCTTCGCACAATCGCTACCATCACGCTTGGGTCAACCATCTGCACTCGCAATGCTTTCCAACGTCTCCTTCTGGTAAGCTCAATAGACCATTACAAGGAGATTACGCCAGATTGAATACTATAGTCTATAGAACTATTGTATTCAAGGCATTAACTTAACTTTAATGCCGCTCAAAAAATTAGATCGTCTTCTAGGAGCAGAGATACAACGACTTCGCACAGCGAAAGGTTGGTCACAGGAGTATCTTGCAGAGGTTGCAAATCTGCATCGAACATACATCAGCCAACTTGAGCGAGGGTTGAAAAGTCCATCCGTTCGGGTTCTCTATCAAATCACTGCTGCTCTGGGTGTAACCATGAGTGCAATGTTGGAAGTAGTTGAGGAATCTCTTGATGCTGACGAGTGACGAAATTGAGAGATTAAGGGACGCTATCATTGCTACAATCGCAGCTCCTATTGTCGGCTCGATAGAGGATTACTCCTGGGAAGCTATATTTCATTACATTAAGAATATTCCCCTTTCAGATCCTACATCTGGGCGCACTAAGCTTCTCCATGATGCTGTTGATAGTACAACACGAACAGGTTGGTCATTAAAAACAATTCAGCTACTAAACCTTAATCCTGGGGTGACTTTTGCGTTTGTAATTCAAAGAGCTGATGTGGTTACAAAAGCAACAGCACTCGGCTTTCCCGGCTTGACAGTAGACTCACCGCCAGCAACTCTGGGAGAGGCTATCATTCAGCATTGGAACCAAAAATTAATACAGGATTGCAATGTGCAAGGGGTAACAAATAGTTATGAAGCTATTCTTTGTAAGAAGAAAAATGCCCTTGAATATGTCTATGTTGAGTACCCTCTAACCCCACTCGATCCTGCGAAGTTTTCCTGGAATTGGTCGATAGATAGGAATACTGGAGAAGCAGGCAAAGGATTACAAGGAAAGGTTGATGAAAAACTAACGTTAATCTGGTACAAAAACCAAAAGCAACTGTTCAAAGTTAAAACTATTCCAGAGCAACCGATTCGCATCACAATGAACCGAAACCGTCTTACACCTGACGAGTATGTGAAAGCTATATTGTCAACTCTTCAGCAAAAGCTTAATTCAGCGCCAGATGATAATGAGGACTCCTCTGGAGGATACATTCAGCTATGACTTTAGCTAACAAGGGAGGTACTGATTCTCCAATTTGGTCTGCCATTTCAGTGTATGAACCCAGGAAGTGAAATTTATCTGGATAAGAATGTAACCTTGCTGCTTCACGAATTGTGATAGTTCTGTCTTGTATGGGATGAAAGAATCTTCCAGAACCAGGATGAAAAACCCATCGAGTAATAGTTCTGGCAGGTTTATCCCAGTAAAGCCTTCCATAAGCTCCACTGTAATGCTTCTTTGGGGCTAGCTCTGGAGGCAAATCTCTGGCATCTTGTCCTTCTGTTAAAGCTCTAGCTCTGGCCATTTGGATGGGACTCAGTTCACGAGCAATATGATTAACGAGCGTGTTACTACCACTACGTAATAACCTTTGATAGTCAGTTTGTGGTTCACAAATATATGCTTCTGGGGTATATTCCTGTCCAGCTTCTAGTGCTGGCAAATCTCCAATAGCGTCTCTGACAGTAACAATAGAAGAGGCTGCTGGTTGTAGTAGATTCAGTTGAATACTCTGTTGATTGAGTTTGAGAGATCTAAGGTCTCCATGATGAGTAGGTTCTGGGAGTCTAGGAGCAGCACTGTACAAACATCCTAAAAAAAAAGCTCTTGCTCTAGTTTGAGGAACACCGTAGTTTGCAGCATTTAATGATGCAGATGTTACCCCATACCCCATCCTCTCCAGTTGTATGGTGATCTCTTCTCTAACTGTACTGTTATAGGCTTTTAGAATTTCGGGTACATTCTCCATCACAACATATAAAGGTTTGAATTCTTTTACGAACTCTAAAAAAGTTTTATATAGCTGGTTTTGAGGATCTTCTAAATATCTGTTCTCAGCAGGAATATTGCGAGAGAATCCTTGACATGGAGGCCCACCAATGATGGCTGTTAGCTCTTCCCGCTCTAATTGAAGTGCTAGTCGAAGCTCTCTAGCACTGACTGTACGGATATCCTTTGCAAGAACAAGCTTAGTTTCTGGATAGTTATGCTTAAATGTTGCTAAGGCTTTTGCGTTTGTATCAATAGCGCATATCGTCTGAAAGCCTGCCAAGTGAAAACCTGTAGTCAAGCCCCCAGCACCAGCAAATAAATCAATGGCTGTGTATTCCATTAACAGATTTTTGGTAATTGATGTGTAGCAGTAGTTTTTGAAATGAGTAATATTCAACCCCATCTAACTTAACTATCATTTAACGTCTCTTCTTCCGCTTGAACGGGTGCAGGTAATGATAACGCTAACTGATAAAGCTGACGACGGGGAATTTTCGTTAATTGCGCTAATTGACGCGCTGCTTGACTACGTGATAGTCCTTCAGACATGATTTGCATTAATTCTTCTTTCAAAGTATCTTCTGACACTATTGCTATTCCCGGTATCTCACCAGCAATAACGAGAGTAAATTCTCCCTTGGGTTCGCGGTTAGTATAATGCGCGATCGCATCCTTAATTGTTCCTCGCCAAAATTCTTCGTGTAGTTTAGTTAATTCCCGTGCAATTACAATCTGACGGTATAGACTGAAATAGTCGGCTAAATCTTGTAAGGTTTGCCGCAAACGGTGAGGAGATTCGTATAAAATTAAGGTTCTAGACTCAGCGGCTAGAGATTCTAAACGCTGCTTTCGGTCTTGATTGTGAGTCGGTAAAAAACCTTCAAATACAAATCGGTCTGTGGGGAGTCCAGAAGCACTTAAAGCAGTAATTCCGGCTGTCGCACCAGGTATTGGAATTACGGATATGCTAGCTCCAATGCAAGCTTTGACTAACTCATAACCAGGGTCAGAAATTCCCGGCATTCCGGCATCAGTAACAAGCGCGATCGCTTTTCCTTCTGTTAATTGACTCAGCAATTCCGGTAAGCGCTGCTGACGATTATGTTCATGGTAACTGATTTGAGGCGTTTTAATTTGAAAATGTTCTAATAATTTCCCGGTGTGCCTGGTATCTTCGGCGGCAATAACATCGACAGATTGTAAAATATTGATGGCTCGGAAGGTCATATCCTCCAGGTTGCCAATTGGTGTTGCTACTATATAAAGTATTCCCATTTTTCACGTTAATCTAAATCTAAAATCCAAAATCCAAAATCCAAAATCCAAAATGCTATCTTCCTATCCTATCAGGCAGATTTAAAAAAGATTCATGGATATTAATCAACTACTGCTCTGGATAGTCTGCACATCCTGTATTCTCAACATTATTGTAGGAATTCGCCGGGTTGGGATGCGTCATTCCGCTATGTACATCCGTAGCTGGATTTGGGTAGCGGGATTTATTTTAGTTGCTACCGCGACTGCTTATTTTTTAATTCCAGCCAAAGCAGGTTTGATTGCTGGGGGGTTGTGGGGGATATTTATGTTAGTCCCCATCCTGGGTTTTAGGCTAGTGAATCAACTGGCGATCGCAGAACGTTTTGGCGCAGCTAGTCAATTAGGAAATATTCTATACTGGCTTCATCCCATTGAGAGTTGGCATCAGTATTCAAACTTATTATGGGCACTAGAACTCATCAAACAAGGGGCAACAGAGCAAGCTGAAAGAATTATTAATCGCTACAAATCAACGAACAGTTTCCTATCCCGACAAACGATGGCAACATTGTATCAAATGGAGGGACGTTGGCAAGACTTATTAGAGTGGATAGATACTGAGTTACCCCAAAGGATTTTACAAACCGATCCTAACTTAGTGATCTATTATCTACGAGCGTTGGGAGAGACAGGTCAATTAAATCGGTTGTTGCAAGAATTAAAACGTTTTGAGTTAATTTTGGAACAAACCGATACGGGAGTCAACCAAAATATGGGACGATTGTTTGCTTTTGCCTTTTGCGGTCAAAAAGAACAGCTTATTCGATTATTTAAAGGGGCACTCGCGTTTTATCCATCCCATACCCGCCAATTTTGGTTAGCAACGGTTAACTGGACAGCAGGAGATAAGGAGTTGGCTCGTCAGCAATTTTTAGCTCTTTCTAATACTAGTAGTTTATTTTATCAAAATGCGATTCAAAAACGTTTGTATGAGTCTCTCATCGATCCACGAAGGGTTTTAACTCCAGAATCTAGACAGATTCTCTCCCGACTGGCGGTGGATCTTCAACATCAGGTGCGATATAGCGGTAGAGATCGGTTTATGGGTGCTAAAGCTTATGGAACTTGGGCGATTATTGGGTTAAATGTCCTGATGTTTATCGCAGAAGTTAAATTAGGTGGGAGTCAAAATATTTATACGTTGTATCGTTTGGGAGCATTAGTTCCAAAAGATGTTTTTAATGGCGATTGGTGGCGGTTATTCGCCTCAACATTTCTGCACTTTGGTTTTTTGCATCTATTAATGAATATGTTCGGTCTTTATATCCTAGGGCCATTTGTAGAATATGCTCTGGGAATAGGGCAGTATTTGTTGCTTTATTTGACGACGGGGATAGGTTCGATGTTAGTCGTTTGTTGGGCAACAGAGTTGGGATATTCTCAGGCTGATTTTGTGGTAGGAGCATCGGGATGTGTGATGGGGATTGTGGGGGCGACAGCGGCGATTTTATTGCGGGGTTGGTATCAAGAAAAATCTCGTGCTGCCTCAAAGCGTTTGCAGTTTATTCTATTTGTTATTGCGTTTCAAGTTGTTTTTGATTTGAGCAATCCAGAAATCAGTTTTACAGGTCACACGGCGGGATTAATAATTGGTTTTGTTGTGGGTAGTTTATTGAAAGCTGATTGGCAGGGTCAATAGATTTATGCAAACCAAATATTGCCTCTATGCGATCGCACGTTAGAAGCTAGGCATGAGGCAAACAGGGTAGGAAGTAGTCAACGAACAACTGCTGCTTGATGGTAAACGCTCACCTTCACAAAACATAGTTTAACAACTACTTGCAGCCGCTCCCAGTACTCACTCACCTGTGGGGTTGGTGTCAGGGTCATAATTAACTGTGGGCTGGAGTTTGGTCATTAGCTGTCTGAATAGGAAAGCATTGTTATTCCAAGCGGTGTATTGATTTGAACCGCGTCCTCTCTGCCTCAGATAAAGTTCGGCTTTGTCCCGGCAGCAAGTCGCCAGCAAACTAACGACTGATACTAGACCAAGTTCATCTATCAGTTCCATCAGGTTATCTTGTGTCATCATCAACGCTTCATTAGGTGATGAGTCTGATATTACCATAATATACATCTATTAGACATCTTTTAGACTGCTTCTAGGGGTCTTTTTGATCACCACTTAGGTTATACTTTTCTATGGCAGCTATGAGCAGTAAGGTAGCCATTGGGATACCTCGGTTCTCTGATAGCTCTTTCAGCTTTTCATGAATCTTTTTAGGCATGGTAACTTTAAGAGATACTGTGTCTTGCTTTTTAGCGGTCATTTTCAATGGATATTCAACTATCCTGATTATCTGTCCTATCCTGCATTGGGGTGCTAAATACCCCGTAAGAATGCCTTAGTCGGGGTATGGTGAGTGGGATGGCAACCAAGGTGACACTCAGCATCAAGCTAGACGGGGGATAACATTACAGATAAACTTGTTAGACTGCTTAGTGGGGTTGGATAAATATTTAGATGTTCATCTGTGTCAGCTATTCAATAATTTCTTGTGAACGATCACAATAAGCAATCTCTAATGATTGAGGAACGCATAAAGCTTTTGCATGATTTCCGAAGTGCTTTGGAAAGATGGTTCAATGATGAATTCATACCTAAAGAACGCTCCGAACTCCGCTATTTCATCAATCGGAATCTCATTGCTGTCCGAAATGCTGTTCGTGAAGCAGGGACTTTGAAGTTGATCACCATCGGTCCACCATCTGCTGTAGGCGGACTTGTTGTTAGAGACGCAGATCCGTTTGAGAATTTGTTTGAGGAATTCTGGGGAATATCACCCATACCTGTTGCTATAGATTCGATTGAGCAGGCTATAGGAGTGTATGAGCATATGCAGTCAGAACCAGGGCTGGTAAGCTTATTTCGTAAAGAAGTAATTGATATTGAATCAGGTATTGAACGTGCCCTTCGTCCAGCATTTCGTGCTAATCGACCTAATTCGGAAAAAGCGGTTCAGGATGCGATTGAAAATATTCTCAATGCTCTGGGTGTAAGTTTTGTCCGTGATCGTGAGGTAGCTCACGTAGGTGGGAAGGCTTTTAAACCAGATTTCACTGTTGGAGAGCTTGATCTAGCTCTTGAAGTTAAGCTAGCGACAGAGAGTCATGGTGTCTCGAAAATTCAAGAGGAGATTGCTGCCGATATTAGTGCATATAGAACTAAGTGGCGATACCTAATTTTTGTTATTTATGATCTTGGAGTTATTGATGATCCATATCAATTACGACGAGAACACATCAAATTGTTTGGAGTTCCAGTTGTAATTGTGAAGCACTAGTACGATCGCCTATCGCTGTAGGTTGGGTTGAGGCGAGGAAAGCTGACATCTACTTTTGCTCAGCATCTATGCCACTTGTGTGATTGCCTACGGCACCAGTGAAGCTGATCCCGCCTTACCTTCCATCTCACTTCAAGCGTTGGGCTTTGTTTCGGGGCTATTACCTCCCGATAAGTTTAGCTGTTAGCGTGATAAGGATGCAATCGCCTTAAAATAACTGTTCAGATAGTAAGTTTTGGGTCAGTTAAACCTGGTAGGTCGATAGGATGGGTCAAAAGCCCTGTAGATATCGAGCATCAAATAATGGCACAGATAACAGGTACATCCAGCAAGCAAACCACCGTAGAATACTCCGCAAAAAATTGGGCGCAGCGTATCGTCTGCAAGGATAAATAAAAAATCCAAACTGTCGATTAGTAGGGGATCAACTCTATCAATTTCAAGAAAGGCAAAGATAGAGTAACAGATTAATATTGGTACACCCACTAGACAAGTAAATTTAATAGTTGCTTTTTCAAGCAGTCTAAATTGTTGAGAGTTATTTTTAACACGTTTATGAAAATATCTACGAGCATAAAAGTTAATTGCAGCAATCGAATACACGATGGAAAGTAATACCAAAAGCCAGATGTGCAAATGGGCACTTTTAGTATCACTTGAAATGGCAAATAGACTGGTGAGACTTATGACATCAGCTACCAGACCAATTAAACCTGTTCCGATGCTGAACTTGTCAATTTTACTCAGTTGTTTTTGTTTAGGTTGGTTGTTGGTCACTTACTCTGGCTTAATTTCATAGTGTTTACCGCCAAATCTACAATACTGTCTAAACGGGCAAACTGGTGTCTTGAAAGGACAGCGGTAGGTTGAGTGGACACTAGGAAACCCAACATCAACTTTTGTTCAGCATCTATGCCACTTGTGCGATCGCGCCTACCTTCCATCTCACTTGAAGCGTTGGATTCGTTTCGAGTTATTACCTCACCGATGAGTTTAGCTGTTAGCGTTCCAGGGGGAGCGATCGCTATGCTTGAAGATGTGAGATAAGGATTTATACTCATAAAAAAGAGCTTTGTTAGTAGATAGCTACAAGTGCTACACTTTGTTGACATCCAGAGAGGATTAGCTGTGGCTTCCATCACTATTGAAATTCCAGACACTCAATTACAGAAGTTGCAACAACTAGCACAGGAAAGTGGAATCTCTCTTGAAGATTTGCTACGCGCAAGCATTGAGGACTGGCTCAGTTATCCAAAGAGCGAATTTGTCCAAGCGTCCAGCTATGTGTTGAAGAAAAATGCCCAATTGTATCGACGCTTGGCATGATACGTTACCTGACGCTAGTCGAAGTACTTAGTCTGCACCGTCAGATTATCGAGCAATCAGGAGGTGCTTTGGGTGTGCGTGACTTGGGTGCATTGGAATCTGCTCTAGGTCAACCTCGCATGACATTTGGTGGGGAAGATTTGTATCCAACGCTGGCTGATAAAGCTGCTGCTCTGGGTTTCTCCATTGTGATGAATCATCCATTTGTGGATGGCAATAAGCGCACAGGTCATGCGGCAATGGAAACGTTCTTGGTCTTGAATGGGATGGAGATTAGCGCTTCTGTCGATGAGCAAGAACAGGTTATCCTCGCGTTAGCATCTGGTAATTCAGAGCGCGAGTCGTTTGTCGAGTGGTTGAAGAAACATATCACAGCGATCGAACAGTAGCTTCAACTATTACAGAATCAATCCTGATGATGGTTCGAGAACTCCACTATTCTATGGAGAGGTGAAAATTGATGCAGAAAACCGATATCACGTCATCCCCCGCACTCGATCCAGTGACGGATGATTGGCAATTTACAGAAGTCTGGATCGATCCAATGTTGTCACCTCCCTATGTATTACTACTCCTGAGCAACCCAGCAGGACACTGTTATGTGTACGATCCTGCCGAGGGTTATAAGGTGATATTTACCAGTTCAACCTACCAAGAAGCGCAAAATTGGCTGTTAGAAGATGAATATGAGCCAATTGAAGGGCGACTCTCAGCATTTGATTTTCAGTAGAGTGCGATCGCTCTCTCTCATTAGCAGTAAGGGAGGATTTCCCTGTAATCATTGAGATGCGATGGGTTTAGTTGTTAGAGTTTCAAGAGGAGCGATCGCACGTCGGTTGAAAGATGTGTCTCAACAATAACGAACTGTATTTCTCTGCAACAC
>DNGI01000487.1:0-1768 GCA_003486645.1 Cyanobacteria bacterium UBA11370
TGAAACAGCCCTGCCCTCCCCCCATCTCCCCATCCCCCCACTCCCCAAGCCAAATTTTTACAATAGAAATTATTAAGACTCTAGACGAGTTAGTCTCATGTACTGCCTGTGAACCCTACTGTATTTACATCTGAACGTCTACTATTTACACCCACTACCCCAACCCCTAATGCTATTGCGACGATCTTTGCTTTTCCTAATGACTACAGTGTAGGAATTACTAGCTTAGGCTATCAGATTGTGTGGGCAATGCTTGCTTCACGTTCTGACCTCCAAGTCAGTCGATTGTTTACGGATTGCCATGAACCGTTACCTCTACAACCAGAATTATTAGGTTATTCAATATCATGGGAATTAGATTATGTCAATATTCTGGCACTGCTAGAATTTTTGCACATACCTCTGAGATCGGCGGAACGTAACCCTAACCATCCCTTGGTCTTCGGGGGTGGATCAGTCCTCACCGCTAACCCGGAACCTTTGGCTGACTTTTTTGATGTGATTTTATTGGGAGATGGGGAAATTTTACTCGGTGATTTTATTGAGGCGTATAAAGAGGTTCGCACGGCTGACCGCAAAACTCAACTAGAATGTTTAGCGCAGGTTCCAGGATTATATGTTCCGAGTTTATATGAGGTCAAGTATTCTGATTTAACGGGTGCGATCGCCTCTATTACCCCTATCACTAACACTATTCCCGCCAAAATAGAAAAACAAACCTACCGAGGTAATACCTTATCCGCTTCAACCGTTGTTACTGAAAAAGCAGCTTGGGAAAATATTTATATGGTGGAAGTGGTACGCAGTTGTCCAGAAATGTGCCGCTTCTGTTTGGCAAGTTATCTGACTTTACCCTTTCGGACACCAAGTGTAACGGGTTCATTAATTCCAGCCATTGAACGCGGATTAACCGTAACGGATCGGATTGGTTTGCTAGGAGCATCTGTAACCCAGCATCCAGAATTTGACGTTTTACTCGATTACCTGGCTCAACCCAAATATGATAACGTGCGGTTGAGTATTGCTTCAGTGCGGACGAATACAGTTACACAAAAATTAGCCGAAACACTCTCCAAACGAGATACACGTTCGATCACTATTGCCGTTGAAAGTGGATCGGAACGGTTACGGCAAATTATTAATAAAAAATTGAATAATGAGGAAATTATCACTGCTGCTATTAATGCCAAAGCCGGAGGGTTAAAGAATCTCAAACTCTACGGTATGGTAGGAGTTCCTGGAGAAGAAATGGAGGATGTAGACCAAACAGTAGCCATGATGAAAGCTATCAAAAAAGCTGCCCCTGGTTTACGCTTAACCCTCGGTTGCAGTACCTTTGTCCCCAAAGCTCATACTCCCTTTCAATGGTTTGGAGTCAATCCTCAAGCTGAAAAACGATTGAACTATTTACAGAAACAATTGCGATCGCAAGGGATAGACTTTAGACCCGAAAGCTATAATTGGTCAGTTATTCAGGCGCTAATCTCTAGAGGCGATCGCCGTTTATCCAAACTATTGGAACTCACTCGACATTATGGAGATTCCGTAGGTAGTTTTCGTCGTGCATTCAAAGAACTCAACGGACAATTACCACAATTAGATTTCTACGTTCATAAGAATTGGTCAACTGACCAACTATTACCCTGGAATCACTTACAATCCTCACTTCCTCAAGCTACATTACTCAAACATCTCAGTTTGTTTTGATTGTTGGTTGTTGGTTGTTGGTTGTTGGTTGTTTGTTGTCATACCAAATCCTATTTAGATA
>DNGI01000487.1:2065-4215 GCA_003486645.1 Cyanobacteria bacterium UBA11370
TATTAACCGGATTTGGTATCAGTTCGCAATTATTCAATTCACAAAATGCAATAAATGTCAAACGTGTGATAATAAGCTAGGTGGAAAATTGGTTGCTCGTGGTGCGATCGCTCATTGCTCCTCAAAGGCGATATTGCCACCAAATTATACGATAATACTAGGGTTTTAGCCGATAAACACCAGGATTTTATCTAAAAAAGTAAATAAAAGGGCCTTGTATCACCTTATATCCTAAAACAAAATCTGACCAAATCCCTGAAATGACCCAATTCCGTTTAATAAATAAAAATCTTTATCATTTGTCGATTGAGTAAAGAATTGTTTCAATTTTCTAGTTTTGGCTTGAGGCAAGGGTTTCAAGGTTCAGTTAAATTATCGTTACATTTCAATGATTATCTACTGCGACAAAATTTTATAGCAGTTTGCGCTCGAAAGAGGTACACCAAGAATCCCCCTTGTCCTCCTTGTCCCCCTTGTCCTCAAGAGTCTCAATCAGGGATAAATGTACCTCATCCAAATGAAAACTGCTGTAATCTGAGTTTGTTTCGGCAAGGTTTTCGGCCATATCCATAACCTTTTGCACTCAACGGGGAGCAAATTGTAACCTACATTACAGTTCCAGATCACATTTAGACCAATCTTGTAATACGTAGGCTGTAGTAGAAGACGTGGGGTGTAAGATAAGGTGACAGTGCAATGGAACATTTACGATCCAGAAGAGTTCTATGATGAACTGTTCCTCGCAAAAGGGCAGCCCCGACCGTCAGCAGATCCTTTAATTAAGTGGATGCAGGGGTTGCGACCTGATGAATTACAGCGACACCGAGAGACGGCTCAAATTGCCCTCCTGAAGTTAGGAGTAACATTCAATGTTTATAGCGATAATCAGGGTATTGAACGGGTTTTCCCATTTGATATTATCCCTCGGATTGTCTCTACTCAGGAGTGGGATAGGCTAGAGAAGGGACTCAAACAGCGAATTGCTGCACTGAATCTGTTTTTAGCCGATATTTACGATGAGCAGCGCATTCTCAACGATGGTAAAATTCCCTATGAAGTGATTTATTCTGCTAAAGGGTTTCTCAAGCCTTGTATCGGGTTGAAACCGCCAGAGGAAGTTTGGTGTCATGTGACGGGTACAGATTTGGTGCGCGATCGCAACGGTGAGTGGTATGTCTTAGAAGATAACCTACGTGTACCATCTGGGATTTCTTACGTGTTAGAAAACCGTCGGGTAATGAAAAGCACCTTCCCGGAAATCTTCCAAACCATGGCAATTCATCCAGTGGATGACTACCCCAGTCATTTGCTGGAAACATTGTTAAATCTTGCGCCTCCCCACTTACCCAACCCAACCGTTGTAGTCCTTACTCCTGGTATTTACAATTCTGCCTATTTTGAACATTCGTTTTTAGCGCAACAAATGGGGGTAGAACTAGTAGAAGGTCGAGATTTGGTAGTCGTAGATGGCTATTTACAAATGCGTACCACAAAAGGACTGCGGCGAGTGGATGTGGTTTATCGCCGGGTGGATGATGATTTTATTGATCCATTGGTATTTCGTCCCGATTCATTGTTAGGAGTACCCGGATTGATGGAGGTTTATCGAGAAGGACGAGTAGCTCTGGCAAATGCTCCAGGAACCGGGGTAGCGGATGATAAAGTGGTGTATGCTTACGTCCCCGACATGATTCGCTATTACTTAGGAGAAGAACCTCTCCTTTGTAACGTACCAACCTATATGTGTTGGCAAGAAAAAGACCGGGAATATGTTTTACAGAACTTAGAAAAATTAGTCGTTAAATCCGCTAACGAATCAGGGGGTTATGGGATGTTAGTTGGGTCTAGCTCAACTCAAGAAGAGCGAGAAACCTTTGCTGAACGTATCATAGCGCAGCCTCGGAATTATATTGCTCAACCCACTCTCTGTTTATCACGTGTACCAACGTTAGTAGATGACCATGTTGAAGGACGACACGTAGATTTACGTCCTTATATTCTCCATCGAGGCGAGGAAGTTTATGTCCATCCAGGCGGATTAACGAGAGTAGCACTCAGAAAAGGTTCATTAGTCGTTAATTCCTCCCAAGGTGGCGGTAGTAAGGATACTTGGGTACTAAATTATTAAAGTTTGTTGTTTGTTGTTTGTT
>DNGI01000229.1:0-336 GCA_003486645.1 Cyanobacteria bacterium UBA11370
TCACCGTTAGTTAATCTCCTTAGTTAGTTGTTTGTTTTTGGTTGTTGGTTGTTGGTTGTTGGTTGTTTGTTGTTGGTTGTTTGTTTTTTATTTTTTTTAACTGACCAGAGCTAACCCGGTACAAGCATCCCCTTTTAAGGGGAAAACTTAGGAGTGGAAGTTCAAGCTTCTTTCAAAAACTCGCATAAAAGCCGTCTGCCTCCTGCCTTCTGCCTTCATTGACAACTAATAACTGATACCAAATTCCGTTTAGAAAAGCTACTTAATTAAGATTCCCAAAAACCTATTATAGCGGTTCTCATGCTCATGAAGTACAAATTCCTAGGTTTTGGGGAG
>DNGI01000229.1:593-4248 GCA_003486645.1 Cyanobacteria bacterium UBA11370
TAAGTGTACCTCACCTATTTGAGAAATGCTATATACAAAAACGTAAACAGCAGAATAAGTAGCCTATTATAACCAAATTTGGTATGGCAACAAACAACCAACAACCAACAAACAACAAACAACAACCAACAACTAACAACTAACAACCAACAACCAACAACCAACAACCAACAACTAATTAGCCGAAGAATTACTACCTTCTAACTTAATTACTGAACCGGATGCGTCAGTACGATAGATCCAGCGTTGTTGACCACTAGCGATCGCAACTTGCCAACCAGGAACTTGCATTTGGGTACAATTAACTCCAGACTCACCGAGTCCTAAACAATTATCTGACCATGTATGGGGTTGAGCTTCAATAAGATGAAGTGCTGATGTGGGTAAATGGGAATGCTGTGCAGCATACTTTAATACAGCATTACTAACAGTTTTACTAATCGTTGTTGATAAATGAGTGTTCATCTCAACAGACTGGTATCTTATCCCTCTGTTAGTATTGGCCAATGGTTCGCCAACGCTGAAATATAAAATAGCTGTAAACGCTAGTGCCTGAATAATTAGATGAGGCTGGAGCAATTTGTTTTCAATTGTTGCTCTCTCAGAGTGAGGGGTGATGGTATCTTTCATCGCACATCTTACAGGTGGGGGTCTGAAGCAGATAATGTATCAATTAGTAGATAACAGCACCCAAATACCGAATACATCCGGAACTTCTAAAAAATTTCCCGGTCGTAGCATTTTTTTTGCAGTTGCAGATAATTATGCTCTGGCAAGAGCTAAAGCAAAAACTCTTGTCCCTGCTGACAACCACAGTTTTTCCGCCTAGGGTAGTGTAGCTAAGGCTTTACAGACTCTCGGCTACCGTCGAACTTCAAAGAGTGCTTGCTGCAAAGACATAATTTTTCATAGAAGGATAGACATTTGCGAATTAGCAATAGGTTCTGTCATTCATATTTTTTTACAAAACCTGTCTTGCTCCTTCTCCATAGCCAATTTGATTCTTGTACATTAATTTTAGCCAGTGAACTACCCCATCCACAAGGGGACGAAGTTTTTGCGTCCGTTCGGATAAAATATTAAATTGTATAGAAAAAGATTGTAAAAATTCAGCATAAATGTATCAGTTGGTCGGCTGTTAGTTAACGATTCGACCCTAATGACAGCGATGACTCCACTTGACGACCTGCGGCAATACGCATCAGCAACACAGCGCAATCGTGAGCCTATTCTGGAGGTTTTACTTCAGGTGCTACCTCCGAATGGTACTGTCTTAGAAGTAGCGAGTGGTACTGGAGAACACGCGGTATTTTTTGCCCCACGCTTGAAGCCGCGTAAATGGCTACCGAGCGATCGCAATCCCCAGATGCGGGCAAGTATTGCGGCATGGCGTACCTATGAACCCTCGGACAATCTTTATCCACCGCTTGACTTGGATGTCCATGCACCTGCCTGGCCCGTGGAGAGGGGTATGTTACCTGAAGGGCTGAGTGGTTTTGACTTTGAAACCTCACCCATCACAGCGATTGTCAATATCAATATGATCCATATTGCTCCTTGGTCAGCTTGTCTGGGATTGATGGCAGGTGCAAGCCGTATTCTCCCACCCAATGGAATTCTCTATTTGTATGGCCCCTTCAAACAAGGGGGACAGCACACCTCATCGAGTAATGCCGCTTTTGATGAGTCCCTGCGGACTTCTAACTCAGAGTGGGGGGTGCGTGACCTCAATGATGTTATGACACTAGCAGCACAACAACACCTCTGTTTGATAGAGACTTATCCCATGCCCGCCAATAATCTTTCGGTAGTTTTTCAACGTCAGTAATTGTAATACCGATTGAAACCTTCAGATTAACGGCTACTGGCTAACTTGACTGCCGTACCGATCGCCGTAATTAACAGCAATGCGCCTTTCTGGTCAATATTAATTGTACCTGTATCAATCTCAATCCCAACAACCGCATCAGCTCCTAAACGTTGGGCGCGTTGTTTGAGTTCGGCGATCGCTTCCTGTTGACCTTTCTGAAACACCTGTTCATAACTCCCGGTACGCCCCCCAATCACATCCCGAATCCCAGCAAAAAAATCCCGCAGGGCATTACTGCCATAAACAACTTCGGCGGTGACAATTCCCAAATAGGTTTGAATCGTTACCCCTTGGATCACATCGGTAGTGGTTACAATCATGGCTTATCCTCTGGTAAAATCCTTTTTGTTGTTGGTTGTTCGTTGTTGGTTGTTTGTGGTTTTTCTACTAACTCCTGACTTCTGAACAGTGACCAAGGACAAATGACCCCTGACCACTGACAAAGGACATTCTGTTCCTGATTGCCAGATTGAGTAACCGTAACACTGAAAAATTGCACCGAGTAACAACGAGAAAATTGACTGTGGTAAAGCAGACCTTATTGATAGTGAGTAGCGTTTTGTTAACGGGACTAACAACCACCATCCCACTAGTGGCTCAAGCCCGTCAACCTCTGCTATTGAGCCAGCAACAACCTACTAACGAACAGCTTAACGAACTCCTCCGCCAAGGACGAGCCTTAGTTGATGCAGGAGATTATGCCAGGGCGATCGCTACCTATCAGCAAGCTGCTAACTTAGATCGACAAAACCCTAGGATTTTTTCGGGTATTGGCTACTTACAAGCGCGTCAGGGAAATTTTAGAGAAGCGGCTAGATCCTATCAACAAGCGATCGCTCTTGACCCCAATAATGCTGAATTTCAATATGCTCTAGGCTACAGCCTTGCGAATGCTGAAGATAATGCGGGTGCGGCGGCGGCTTATCGTCGTGCCATTCAGCTTGATAGTAATAATGTTAACTATTACTTTGGTTTGGGTGCAGTACTGCTGCGCCAGAAAGACTACGATGGGGCAATCCAGACTTATCGTAACGTTCTTAACTTTCAGCCGAGAAATGCCCAAGTTTATGAGTTAATTGGTTCAGTGTACTTAGAAGAGGGTCGTCCCCAAGACGCGCTTAAAGTCCTTCAACAAGCCGCAACCCTAGCTCCCCGGCAAAGTAGTGTACAGATCAGGTTAGGATTAGCGTGGTTAAGCCAGGGTAATAAAAAGGCAGCCCTTGACGCATTTGAGGAGGCAGCACGCTTAGACCCTAACAGCAGTCAAGTCTACCTGCAAATCGGCAAAGTCCTACAAGCCCAAAAAGATTTACCAAGTGCCCTAGAAGCGTTCCAAAAAGCCATTTCCCTCCAACCCGATTCTATAGAAGCTCAGACGGCGATTGGCGAAATTTTGCTATCCCAGGAAAATTATATTGAAGCCATTGTGGCGTATCGACGGCTGATTGAACTATCCCCTCAAGACCCCCAAGCCCACTACAACCTAGGAGTAGCCTTAAAAGGACGCGATCGCATTCCTGAAGCCATTGCCGCGATTGAAAAAGCCCGCGATCTCTATCGGCGTATCGGGGACAGTGAAGGCACAGGCAAAGCCGAATCCTTACTTCGGGAACTGAAAAAATCTGAACGCTAATTCTGAACCCGCATACAAACGTTTTCAACTGAATCAGTACCAACGCCAGATCGGATGAGGGCGCATCGATATGTGCCCCTACTGATTCAACACCCATGAGTGCGTAAGTCCTAAAATCTCTATTGAAAAATTCTCCCCCTCTCCCCCTCTCC
>DNGI01000232.1:0-4393 GCA_003486645.1 Cyanobacteria bacterium UBA11370
TGGATATTATTTCTTACCTCACTAATTACTGTACCGCCATTTCCAAGCGGAGACATATTTAGAATCTCCCCAAACCCCAACCCGTTGCTGTTTAGCCTTCGCTTCTGCCTGTTCTACAATTGCCGCACTAGGGCAACTTTTTAAGTAAAATCGATAAACCTGAGTGAGTCCTTCCTGAGTCAAAACTTCTTGAATAAACGTGCCATCCGGTAAACGAACTTCACTAATTTTCCGCCCATATTGATCCGTATCAGTAATCGTTAATTGAACGCGATCGCCTCCTTGTTTAACCAATTCCTGGACTCGCTGCTGGGCTTTTTCTCCCCACTTAAACTGGTTTTTATCTACTAACTTTCGGCTTCTCCTTTCCCTAGCCGTATGCGGAACTTCCGGCGCATCCACACAAGCCAAGCGAACTTTAATATCCCTCCCGTCACTATCTGTTACAGTCAGCGTATCTCCATCGCTGACATTTTTAACCAAGTAAGTTGGTGAACCAAACAGTAGATTACACCCCGCCAAACTTAAACAAAGCATGGTAGCCGAAAGACTTTTAATAGATTTTGGTAATAGTTGAAAGGCCATGAACACACAGAAGTAAAAGCGCCGTCAGTTTTCCTATGAACCATCATAGTCGTCATCCTAGAATGAACCCTATACACCCCACTCCCGATTTTTCTCTATCTAGAC
Organism: Cyanobacteria bacterium UBA11370; assembly: GCA_003486645.1. GTDB lineage: Bacteria > Cyanobacteriota > Cyanobacteriia > Cyanobacteriales > Coleofasciculaceae > UBA11370. Next base: position 691 of record DNGI01000232.1, read on the forward strand.
GACAGGTTACGAATCAAGCTAAGATAGTAAGCTGTGATTTTTATTAAATAGAATGAAAGCTCAAGAGATTATTCGCTCACTGGAAGCGGAACAACTTAAATCAGACTTACCCACTATCCATGTCGGCGACACCGTGAAAGTGGGAGTGCGAATTCGGGAAGGCAATAAGGAACGCATACAGCCTTACGAAGGTACCGTGATCGCCATGCGTAACGGTGGAATCAACAAAACCATTACAGTGCGGCGCGTGTTCCAAGGTGTTGGGGTTGAACGGGTCTTTCTCGTTCATTCTCCCCGAATTGCCAGTATTACTATTGTACGTCGGGGTAAAGTGCGTCGGGCGAAACTATTTTACCTGCGCGATCGCGTTGGGAAAGCCACTCGCATCCAACAACGCTTTGACCGCTAAAATCAGAACCTGGCATAAAATCTTGGCTTGGCAAGAGATGTCCTAATTGCGCTACCAGAACATCTAAGAAGTTGAGAGCCACCCGGCTTTTAGCGGGTGGATGTTAGCGTAGTGGGGCGTTAGCCCAAACGATCAAAGGGATTTATCACGAGCGTTTCTCTAGTGCGGCAAAAAGCAATATAATGTTTGTATTAGCCGTAGGGGTGACGACCCATGCAGGATATCCCTAACAGGACTCCAATAGCAGAAACGTAACCGAGAGGTTCGCGGCTGGAAGCTCTGAGGAGGGACGCTTCTTGGAGGGTAAAAAAAATGCCTGTGGAGACGGTCTGACGGGGACTGGTGAAAGTCTAGTTAAGAGTCACAGAAGCAGGAAAAAGGGTGGAGAAGCGCCTATAAGAGAGGGCTTCGTAACATCTTTTAAGAATCCCCTTGTCTTTAGACAGGGGAGTACGTCAACTCTAGTACCCAAGCCAGCGCTCTTAGTTCAGTTGGTAGAACGCAGGTCTCCAAAACCTGATGTCGGGGGTTCAAGTCCTCCAGGGCGCGTTCAAAATTTCCTAAAATGTAACAAGACCAACGTCTCCGTTTACCCAAAGCGATCGCTATCACAGACAACGGTTCCGTGCAAGCAAAGGACTTTGGGTTAAACTTGTTGTGTGAGAGGCTACCCAATTTACCAAGAAATGGTAAGTAGTGAGTTTTTAAGGTAAGACTCTAAAACTCAAAACCCATAGTCTGGTAAATTCCCTGGGCTTGGTGGATAGTTAACTCTAACACTCCTAGCATCCAAAATTCAAAATCGATAGATGGGGGAAAGAAACCATTGTGGCAAAGAAAACTAAAACCGAACCAGAGACTCAAGAAACCGCATCAGGCTTTAACGCTGTAACCTTTGTTGAGGAAACCAAAGAAGAACTCGGTAAAGTCGTTTGGCCATCCCGTCAGCAGTTAATTAGCGAATCAGCGGCAGTATTAATGATGGTAATTCTCTCAGCTACCCTCATTTATTTAGTCGATAACTTCTTCTCGTGGGCATCAGTACAGGTATTTGGATGAGTTCTGTGACAGACGAATTACTCGACTCTAATCAAGAGCAAGAAACATCCCAAACTGCACGTTGGTATGCGGTTCAGGTCGCTTCAGGCTGTGAAAAACGAGTCAAAACGAACCTGGAACAGCGCATTCAAACCCTGGATGTCGCTGACCGAATTTTAAAAGTGCAGATTCCACAAACACCGATGGTGAAAATCCGTAAGGATGGTTCTCGCCAACACTCCGAAGAAAAAGTCTTTCCCGGTTATGTCTTAGTCCAAATGATTATGGACGATCACGCTTGGCAGGTTGTCAAAAATACCCCAAACGTGATTAATTTTGTAGGGGCAGAACAGAAACGTCGCTACGGACGCGGACGCGGACACGTTAAACCCGTTCCCTTGAGTCCCGGAGAAGTCGAACGGATCTTTAAACAAGCCCAAGAACAAGAGCCAGTCATTAAAGTAGATATGGCAGTTGGCGATAAAATTATGGTGCTATCGGGTCCGTTTAAAGAGTTTGAAGGTGAAGTCATTGAAGTTAGCCCCGAACGGAGCAAACTCAAAGCATTACTTTCAATTTTTGGACGTGATACCCCGGTAGAATTAGAATTCAATCAGGTTGAAAAAACAAGCTAAGAATGGCAAAAAAAGTCGTTGCAGTGATTAAGTTGGCTCTCAATGCGGGGAAAGCCAATCCAGCCCCTCCTGTTGGTCCAGCCTTGGGTCAGCATGGGGTCAATATTATGGCGTTCTGTAAAGAATACAACGCCAAAACCGCCGACCAAGCGGGTATGGTTGTACCCGTGGAAATTTCGGTTTTTGAGGATCGCAGCTTTACCTTCGTACTCAAAACTCCGCCAGCATCGGTGCTAATTAAAAAAGCAGCCGGAATTGACCGGGGATCAAGTACACCCAATAAGCAGCGAGTCGGAACCATTACACGGGCGCAACTCCAAGAAATCGCCCAAACAAAAATGCCGGATCTCAATGCCAATGACATTGATGCCGCCATGAAAATTGTTGAAGGAACCGCCCGGAATATGGGTGTAGCGATCGCCGATTAGTTGTTTGTTATTTGTTATTTGTTGTTTGTTGTTTGTCAAGAAGAACCAACAACCAATAACCAACAACCAATCCCTACTTAAGCAAACATGATTAGGGGGAGAAGCTAACACCTTCGTCAGTAACCCCAGGAGAGATAAATGACCAGAAAACTATCACGCCGACTACAGGAATTGCAAAAGAAGGTCGAAGATAGACCTTACCAACCCTTAGAGGCACTCACACTGTTAAAAGAAACAGCCACAGCCAAGTTTCCAGAATCCGCCGAAGCCCATATCCGCCTCGGAATTGACCCCAAATACACCGATCAACAGTTACGAACTACGGTGTCACTCCCCAAAGGAACAGGTCAGGTTATCCGGGTAGCTGTAATTGCCAGAGGCGAAAAAGTGACCGAAGCTACGAATGCTGGGGCAGATATCGTCGGTTCCGAGGAACTGATTACAGAAATCCAAAACGGCATGATGGATTTTGATAAACTAATTGCCACGCCAGACATGATGCCCCAAGTTGCTAAATTGGGACGGCTGTTAGGCCCACGAGGATTAATGCCCTCACCCAAAGGCGGAACCGTAACCTTTGACCTACCTCAAGCTATTGAAGAATTCAAAGCTGGTAAACTAGAATTCCGAGCCGATCGCACAGGCATCGTTCATGTTATGTTTGGTAAGGCATCCTTTGCCGCCGAAGACCTGCTTGTGAACCTCAAATCCTTGCAGGAAACCATTGACCGTAACCGCCCATCCGGAGCAAAAGGTCGCTATTGGCGTACTATGTACGTATCTGCTACCATGGGACCATCGATTCAAGTCGAGATCAGCACCCTACGTGATATGAAAGTTGGTGAAGCTGCCTAAGTTGAAAATTTAGATTCAATCCCAAATCGAAAATTCAATCGGCTTATACCAGAGACAGCAGGCGCAAATTGCTTAATATCCTGCCGAGGTCAACGCCCTAACTATCTGCCTTACGACTGGCATTAACATAAATGTCATAGTTAGTCAAGATATAAAGTGTAACCTCGGCATGATGTCCGGGGTTTTGTTGTTAGTTGTTGGTTGTTAGTGGTTAGTTGTTAGTGGTTAGTTGTTAGTTGTTAGTTGTTAGTGATTGCAAAAAAATTAAAAACAAACAACCAATAACCAACGACAAACGACAAACGACAAACAACAAACAACCAACAACCAATAACCAA
>DNGI01000232.1:4629-5161 GCA_003486645.1 Cyanobacteria bacterium UBA11370
CAACAAACAACAAACAACCAATACCCAACAAAGGAGGTGAGAAAAGAATGGGCAGAACACTGGAAAGCAAAGAGGCAGTTGTAGCCGATCTCAAGGAACATTTGAGTGAAGCTCAGATAGCGATTATCATCGACTACCAAGGGCTTTCAGTCGCTGAAATTAGTGATTTACGGAACCGTCTGCGTCCAACAGGAACCGTTTGCAAGGTAACTAAAAATACCCTAATGCAACGGGCAATCGACGGTGATGCTAATTGGCAACCGATGACCGAATTCCTGAAAGGCTCAACCGCTTTCATGCTCGTTAAAGACGACATTGGCGGTGCAATTAAAGCTTACCAGGACTTCCAAAAAGCCACCAAGAAAACCGAATTTCGCGGTGGTGTAATGCAAGGTCGCGCCTTAAATCAGGATCAAGTTAAGGCGATCGCGGACTTGCCATCTAAGGAACAATTGATCGCCCAAATTGCTGGTGCGATTAATTCTATCGCCACTAAACTTGCTGTGGGTATCAACGAAGTCCCTGCTTCACT
>DNGI01000232.1:5373-5594 GCA_003486645.1 Cyanobacteria bacterium UBA11370
ATCAACGAAGTCCCTGCTTCACTGGGTCGCAGCATCAACGAAGTCCCTGCTTCACTGGGTCGCTGTTTACAAGCAATGTCCCAAAAGCAAGAAGGCGATGCTTAGTTGTTAGTTGTTAGTTGTTAGTTACTAGTTATTAGTTGTTAGGCGCTGATTATTAATCCTCCAATAACGAATAACAACCAACAAACGACAACCAACAAACGACAACCAACAAACAA
>DNGI01000232.1:5823-10180 GCA_003486645.1 Cyanobacteria bacterium UBA11370
CAACAAACAACAAACAACAACCAACAAACAACAAAGGAGATTATCAATGTCTGCTGCAACTGATGAAATTTTGGAAAAACTCAAATCGCTGACTTTGCTAGAAGCATCGGAGTTAGTCAAGCAAATTGAAGATGCTTTCGGTGTTAGCGCTGCTGCTCCGGCGGGCGGTATGATGATGATGGCTCCTGGCGCTGTAGCAGGTGGTGGCGGTGCTGCACCTGCTGAAGAAGTCGAAGAGAAAACTGAATTCGATGTCATCCTCGAAGAAGTTCCGGCTGACAAGAAGATCGCCATTCTGAAAGTAGTTCGGGCTTTGACAGGTCTAGGTCTGAAGGAAGCTAAAGATTTAGTAGAAGCTGCTCCCAAGCCTGTTAAAGAAGCTGTTGCTAAAGATGCGGCTGAGGATGCTAAGAAGCAACTCGAAGAAGCTGGTGCTAAGGCTTCTGTGAAGTAACCTCACAAATTATGAAGAATGAATAATAAATTATGAAAAATTGATAATTTATTGTTCATCACCTGTAAGCCCCCGGATTGATCTGTGGGGCTATTTTTTTTAGGGACGATATTGAGATCAAAACCGCTATGCTATTTTAAAATCCTGTAACTCCTAAATAGTTACAGTCATAATTAATAATTAATATTATGTGGTTATGTGGTTATGTGGGCAAAGCTAAGACAACAACTATGGCAATGGCGTGGTGTTTTAATAGCCGCTCCCACTGTGGCAGGATTAGTCATTGGATTACGTTCCCTTGGATGGCTACAAGCCTTAGAATTGGCAGCGCTAGACCAATTTTTGCGGCTGCGTCCCTCTGAACCGATTGACTCACGAATTGTAATTGTTGAAATTAATGAAACAGACGTGCAAAAAGCTGGACATTGGCCGATGTCTGATGCGATGCTGGCTCAATTACTAAAAACACTCCACCAACAACAACCTAGAGCAATTGGTCTTGACCTTTATCGGGATTTACCAGTAGAACCAGGCTATCAGGAATTAAGGACAATTTTTGAATCGAGTCCTAATCTAATTGGGATTCAAAAAGTGGTTGGGAATGCGTCTGGATTAGCTGTCAATCCACCGCCAACATTGAGCAAATTGGGTCAGGTTGCAGCGAATGATTTTGTTATCGATTCTGATGGTAAAATTCGCCGTTGTTTACTGTCTCTGAAGGATAAATCCAACGAAACAATCTTAAGTTTTGGGGCAGCGTTAGCGTTGACTTATCTAGAGGCTCAAAATATTACTCTTCGGGTTGCTAACCCATCTAAAAATGAGTATCAGTTGGGGAAAGCTATCTTTACTCCCTTTGAGGAAAATCATGGGGGATATGTCCGGGCGGATGCAGGTGGAGTTCAAATATTGTGTAACTTTCGCAATTTGCAACAGGACTTTCTTCGTATCTCCATGACAGATGTTTTAGAAGGACGAATACCCAAAGATTTTGTGCGCGATCGCATTGTCTTAATTGGCTTAACTGGAGAGAGTGTCAGAGACGTTTTTTTTACACCCTATAGTAGTGAATTCGGCGGTCAATCGGCGATTGGTTGGGCTGGGGTTGAACTTCATGCGGATTTAGTCAGTCAGATTTTGAGTTCAGCATTGGAGGGTCGTCCTCAAATTAGAGTGTTGTCTGAACCCTTGGAATGGGTATGGATTTTAATTGGATCAATAATAGGTGCAACGTTAAGCTGGATACGGCGATATCACAGAGGTTTGACTCAACAATTACCGTTAACAGCGAGTAGTATTTTGCTTGTAGGAAGCGGTTTAATTGGGGGTTGTTATTGGGCGTTTCTTCAGGGGTGGTGGATTCCTGTGATACCCCCTGTTCTAGCTTTGGTAGGATCAGCGATCGCAATTATTAGTTATGTGGCTAGTACCGCAACTAAGATGCGCTATACCTTTGGTCGTTACGTTACGGATGAAGTGGTTGCTAACTTACTTGAGACTCCTCATGGATTACAACTAGGCGGAGAAAACCGGAAAGTGACTCTCTTAATTTCAGATTTAAGAGGATTTTCAGCCATATCAGAACGAGTCTCTCCAGAAAAAGCCGTCACGATGATGAATCTCTACCTAACAGTGATGACGGATGTGATCGGTCAATACAACGGTACGATTAATGAATTGATGGGTGATGGTATTTTGGTGATATTTGGTGCACCCATAGCCCGTGAGGATGATGTTCAACGGGCGATCGCTTGTGGAATTGCGATGCAATTAGCGATGGATCGGGTGAATGAACAGAATGATAGAATGAATTTACCACGCTTGGAGATGGGGATTGGGATTCATACAGGAGAGGTATTGGCAGGGAATATTGGGTCACAAAAACGTGCAAAGTATGCCGTTGTTGGGAAGAATGTTAACCTTGCTTTTCGGATTGAATCTTACACCGTAGGGGGACAAGTTTTAATTTCTAAAAATACCTTTAATGAAGCTGAACAGATCCTCAAAGTGGAGGGGCAAATGGAAGTCCAACCCAAGGGATTTTTAGAACCCATAACTCTCTATCCGGTTAGTGGAATTGGGGATCAGTTTAATCTGTTTCTACCTACAGAAGAGGAAATACTAATTTCTCTGAATCAAGCAATTCCTGTACAGTATAGACTTTTAACAGGAAAGCATATTGGGGACGATGTATTTCGAGGAAAGTTCGTTAAGTTATCCGTCCATATGGCTGAGTTAGACTCTGAAGATCCCGTAGAACTCTTCAGCAATCTTAAGATTAATCTGATGAGTGGAACAGAGAAGACAAAGGGATTGGGAGATATCTATGCCAAAGTAGTGAAACGATCAGCCGATCATCCAACTCACCTCTGTATTCGGTTCACAGCCATTCCTCCAGACGTTGCAGCAATGCTTGATTATATCCGTCAGTCTGGCTGAATCTAGTGGTTCATGTCATTAATTATGGGGGGTGTAGAGACGTTGCATTGCAACGTCTCTACTGGATATCATTCATCACAATTAATGGGATGAAGCACTAGTTCTTTACGGGAACATCAGCGATCGCTCCTAATCCCACATCCTGCAACAATTGTTCCCAAGCCAATACCACCGATGGGTTATTAGGTTGAGTGTTTCGTAGTGCAGCCAGCTTTGCCGATGCTTCATACCAAATTCCCAACTTAGCATACACAGCGACCTGTTCTAGAGGCTCTAGATGTTTGGCATTTTCTAATCGATTCAAGGCAGAATCGGGTTGGATGCGTCGTACTAATCCCTCGGCAAATGGATCTTCTGGACTGGGGGACTGACAAACCATTGCCACGATCCATTTGTAATCCTTCCCAATCTCTAATTCAGGTGCAGTCGCAGGCAAACCGATACTGACAATACTTGGAGTATTTTTGAGGTTCATGCCGATTCGGTAAAGTTCTACACCATCAGGATCTTCTAAGATAAATTCTACAGCTTTAGCAGAGGTTTCAGGGACATATACTAAAAAGGTTGGATGAGTTAATACCGTTAAGTGTACGTCGCTTACAGAGGATGGCAATATAGGAGTAAGGTGTTGCTCTAAAGACTGGCGATCGCTAGTTGGTGGTTGTGACGTATTTCGATCCTCTGAGCATTTGCCATCGTTTCGCCTGCCTCCACCTACTGTAATGGTAGGTCTAGGTTGATCAGGACGAGGTTCAAACGTTACTTTTTGTAAACTAAGATTAGCGGTTGTTTGAGTTAGGGTTTCAGACTGTGCGTGTGCTGTTGTTAAAAAGCCAGGAATTATGACCAGTTCTAAGAACAGAGGTGTTGAGAGGATCACAAGATATTGAGGGAGTTTTGTCCAAACCATAATCGATGTATCTCCTACAAATCGGTAATGGACTCACTGAGCATAGTTTTGATTTACAGCAGATGGCAAGGGGATGAGGTACAAAAATGAGGAAAGAAAGCTAGAGATAAAGCCTGTTCTACTCCGTGACTCCGTGAATTCTGAATTCTGCTGTATTTTGTTGAATCTTCAAACACAAATGATTGGGTACTGTCTAGTCGTTTAAATGCTTGCGCCTTTTGTCGATGAATACTTCAAGACAATTCCAGAGTGAACTTCTTAAGGGATGGTGAGAGATTGCTTAAAAGCTGTTAAGAGATACAGCTATTGTTGCAGGCTAGGGTACATTGACTTCAAATTGGTGTAATTATATCAAGTCGGGTTATAGTTGCTCTATATACATAGGTAGATTTATATTAAGTTGTTGTGAGAGCGGGAACGGCGAGTTTACGCTTCATCAGAAAAATGGGTAGAAACCCCGTCCTTCGAGGACGGCTTTACAGGGAATGTGGTAGAATGTGAGGCATGACTCAACGCGCCTACCGATACCGCTTTTACCCAACACCGGAGCAAGA
>DNGI01000233.1 GCA_003486645.1 Cyanobacteria bacterium UBA11370
GAGGGGGAGAGGGGGAGAGGGTTTAACCGGAAAGTGTGTTAAGTGAAGAATATCTAATTTAGAGGCAAGGGCAGGTTAGACTTGTGAATGCGATCGCCGCTTATCAAATTCTTTAGGTGTGTTTGCCAACTTCAAAATTACAAAATCAAAACTACAACGTCTAAATGTTTGGTGTTCCCATAGTTATCAATAAAACTGAGGGAATTTCGTTATAGATAGATTACTAGGCAAACATATCCCAAGCCCAGCCTTTGAGGAATTGCCTGCTTTCAGGAGAACTCAATGTTAGCACCAAATTACCTTGCTTTACTTTCAGCCATTACCCTAGGGATAGCCTCTCTACAGGGGATAAAACCCGCAGCAGCAGAACCTATTACCTCCGATGGAAGTACGGGTACAATTGTGACACCGGATGGTAAACGTATCGATATCACCGGGGGACAACGTTCAAGGAATGGAGCAAATCTATTCCATAGTTTTAAGGAATTTAATGTAGATTCCGGTCAAATTGCTAACTTTCTATCTGATCCAAGTATCCGTAATATTTTATCTCGTGTTACCGGGGGAGATGCGTCGTTCATTAATGGCTTGATTCAGGTTAGTGGGGGTAATTCTAACCTATTTTTAATGAATCCAGCAGGTATTGTGTTTGGAGCTAATGCTCAACTTAATGTTCCTGCTTCGTTTACCGCAACAACAGCAACAGGAATTCGCTTAGGGGATGACTGGTTTAATGCAAGTAGGAGTAATAATTATGCTGCATTAGTGGGAACGCCAAACGCTTTTACTTTCAATACTCTTCAACCCGGTGCAATTGTAAATGCAGGACAACTCAGTGTTGATTCCGGAGAGAATCTGACCTTACTCGGTGGTACAGTGGTGAATACCGGGAAACTAGAAGCCCCAGAGGGTCAGGTGACAGTTGCGTCTGTACCTGGGAAGAATTCAGTACGCCTTTCTCAAGCGGGACATCTCCTCAGTTTAGAAATTCCTCTATCTTCTTCATCTTCAATCCCTTTCACTCCCCTGTCACTACCAGAACTGCTCACGGGTGGTGCTACAGTAGGTCATGCGACAGGTGTATCGGTTAATAGTAATGGTACGGTAAAGTTAACCGGATCGGGTATTCGGGTTAATGATGGGGATGTCGTTGCTAACCGAGTAGAAGCAGGGACGGCATTACTTTCGGCAACGAATAATCTGACGTTGGTAGAGAGTCAGTTGAGAACGACAGGGGACTTAGGATTACTGGCGGGGGATACCGTTGTAGCGCGGGATAGTGTCAGGAATCCTTTTATTGCTCATGCTGGGGGTAATCTTTACATTCAAGGCGATCGCCATATCAATGTTCTAGCACTGAACCATCTTTCACAAACTCCGTTTATCAGTGGCGGACACCTGAGTCTAGTTAGTAATGGGAATATCTCTCTTGATGCTCATTTTGCGAGTGGTAATGGGTTCTCGATTCTTAATTTAGCAGGTAAACCGGGAAACTTTAGTAGTCTTTATGACCCAATTATTAGCACGATTGGAGATGTTCAGTTTGGGACTTATACAGGACCAGCACTGAAGGTAGAAGCTACAGGTAGTATTCATGGTGGGAATATCAGAATCAATGCACCGGATGCAATCCTAGCTGCTTTTTGTGCTACTAACGTTTGCTCGGACGATGCCAAACTTTTAGCCGAGAGTCAAGCACTAATTTTACGAGCTGGCGTGTCAGCATTGGAAGAGCCTGCGTTTGGTTATCCGGGTACGATTTTGGGTAATGTACCTTCTACTCCTCCTCCCCGATTTGGAGACTTCAATACGCAATTTAGAAGACCCGTTGTATCGTCGTTACCACCAGGCAGTATTAAGGTTAGTAATATCAACACCTCAGCCTTAAATCCCCAGGTAAATGCTGGTGCTGTAATTTTGGAGGCGACAGGAGATATTACAAGTGGTCGGATCGACGCGAATGGATGGGTAACAGGAAATGGGGGCAATATTACTCTAGAGGCAGGGCGCGATATCATTTTTTCCGACAACGGATTTATTAATAGTAGGGGAGTAAGTTCAGGTCATGGTGGTGACATTATTATTACCGCTGGTCGCCACTTTAAATTGCCGAACAATGTCAGTTCTACATCTAGTGGAAGTGGCGATGGTGGGGATATTACAATTACCACGGGTGGCAATATTGAAATGCTCGGCGCTCTATCCAGAGGAATTACAGGTAATGGTGGAAATATTACCATCATGGCTGAGGGCGAGAGGGAAATTAGGAGTGGCGATATCCAGACGACTGGACTTAATGGTGGAGAGATTACAATAACGAGTCCTGTCGGGATCAACACTAGATATCGGAATGGTTTTCCAGGAACTATATCCTCTGAGGGTACCAGTGGTCGTGGGGGCGATATTAATCTTGAAGCTCCAGAAATTACAACGGCACAAATTGGCTCTATTGGTTCCTCTAGTGGAGATATTCAAATTACGACCAATAGGATTAACTTTGATCTAGATTCAAACAACCTTCCTCCAAATCCAGAGCGACTTTTTAACGGGACTGGTTTCGTTCTACCTGATCCGTTGACAGGAGAATTGGTCACGATCAATACAAATGGTCGTCCCATCGATATAAGCAACAACCTAATCTTAAAGAGTAATGTCACCTTCAATACTGCTGGTGGGCACATTACCTTCAACGGCACAATTGATGGCAAGTATGATTTAAAATTATATTCGGGGACAGCTCCGACTACCTTTAATAGTCTTGTTGGCAGTACTACTCCCTTAAATAGTATTACTACTGATGCAGGGGAGCCAGGGAATAACGATCGCTCAACAATCATCAACACCAATCTTATCGCCAATACTCTAACCTTCAATGACCCCGTAAAAGTGGAGTCCAACCCAATTTTACGCGCAGAAACGATTGAATTTGGGTCAACTATAAGGGGAATAAATAACAGCAGTCTTACACTTCAACCTTTAGCGCTAAATGGCGATCTCACCCTGAGTGCAGCAGGTGCGTTTACTGATTTAAGTGAGCTTACAATTGGTTACTCTAACGGCAGCGGCAATATCACAATCGACAGTAGCCTCACCATTAGTAACCCACTAACGATTCAATCTCCAGAGGGTGCGATCGCCATCAATGGCCCGATTATTGGAACTACTAATGACCCAATTACTCTCAATAGTCAAACAACCAGATTAAATTCAAATTCAAACATTACCACTGACGGTGGTGATGTCACTTTCCTTGGTGATGAGGTTGTATTAAAAAATAACAACATTAGCACTAACGATGGAAACCTGACGTTCTCAGCTAATAATGTCCGTTTAGATAATGATATCACTCTAAATAGTGGCAGCGGTAACATTACACTCGATAGCAACGTCGATGGCGGACACAATGATCTAACGTTAAATTCCAATAGTGAGATCCGATTAAATGGGACTCTTGATCACCTCAATAGTCTTGTAACAGGCGGTGCAGAGACAACATTTATCAACAAGGATATCACCGCTAATCGACTAACCTTTAATAATGCTGTAACTGTTAAATCAACTCTAACTCTGCAAGCGTCTGAGATTGATTTTCAGAATACCCTGAATGCAATGTCAGACTTATCCTTAATCGGAGATGAAATTAATTTTGTTGGAATGGTAACGGGTACGGGTAGGAACTTAACCCTGGAAGCCTTAAATCCTAACCAAAATATTGAAATTGGTGGTGACAACAGTTTAACAGATGGTTTAGATCTGACCAAAACCGAACTGAGTTTATTCGGAAATGGATTTAATTCGATAGCGATCGGCTCAGACAATACCAGGGGTAATATCACAATAAATGATGGTACTCAGTTTAAAGATCCTGTAACGATTCAGACGGCTGGAAATATAACCGTTAATGGCGAGATGGAAGGTACAGGTAACGCCTCAATTACCCTCAATAGTGCAACCACTAGACTGAATCAAAATGCCAATATCACTACTCAAGAGGGTGACGTTACGTTCAACGGCAATAACGTTTTGTTACGGAATGAAAACCCGATTACTACCAATGGTGGTGCGATTGACTTCCTGACTAATAACGTCCAACTAGCGAATAATATCACCCTGAATACAAAGGGTGGAAATATTATCTTCGATGGTGCTATTCGTGGTCCGTATGAATTGACATTAAATAATGGAAGAGGTGTAGTCCATTTCGGAAATACGGTTGGGACAAATAATAACCCCCTGACTAGTCTGATAACTAGTGGTAAGGGAACGACCGAAATTAGTGGCAATATCTTCGCTAATCAACTAAACTTCAACGGTGCTGTAAACATACTATCAAACTTGTCTCTATCAGCAGATGAGATTAATTTTGGTTCAGATATTACAGGTTCGGACAACAATCTTATACTTAGGGCGTTAAGGGATAATCAAGACTTCACTTTAATAGCAGAAGATGCTTCTTTCATCGGCTTTGAAAAATTGACAAAGTTGACTATTGGTAGTGAGAATAGCAGTGGATCAATTAGGCTTGATGGCAATTTTACCTTCAACAATTCACTTGAAATTTTATCACCTCAAGGCTCAGGTTCAATTGATGTAAGGGGAAATATTACAGGATCAGGTAATGCCTCAATTCAAATGAGAGCTGGTCAAAATATTAATACTAGGAACATTGAAACGAATGGACAAGTTGAGCTGAACGCAAACCGAAATATTACCACTAATACCATTACAACTAATGGATCAAACATCAGCTTGACGACTGGTGATGAGGGTAAAGTAAAGACTGGAAACCTCAATTCATCTGGGGTACAGGGTGGAAATATTACCGTTTCTGCTGGTACTCAGATTGAAACAGGTGTAATTAACTCTAGTGGAACTCAAGGTAATGGTGGGAACGTAAACCTCGATCCGACAGGTGATATCCAAGTTGCTTCAATTGATGCGCGAGGTGGAACGAACGGCAGAGGTGGTGATGTGGACATTACCACACAGCGATTTTTCCGGGCTACCGATACCATTGATGATACGAATTACAGTATTTCTACAACAGGAACTAATGGGGACGGTTCTATTACGATCCGACATGAAGGTTTTAAACGGAATACTCCGTTTACCGTCGGAGAAGATTACAACCGTGAAAACGGTACACGAGGAGCGATCGCTACAGGGGATAATAATCAAATTACATCTGGAATTTATCCTGAAGATTATACACAGGGAAGCGATCCCAGCAAAATTCAACTCATCACAGGCAATACAGAAAATCCGCCAGAAAATCCAGATCCTGTTCCCAACATCAATCCAGGCATAATCCCGGAAGAAAAATCACCCCCACCTCTACAAGTTAATCCCAAGGATTCTTCAGTAGAAATTGACCAAAGCTTCAATGCAATAGATGAAGCCTTCACCCGCCAATTTGAGTCTTATTTTGGGCTAGAGAACCGCGAAACTATTACCCTAAATGATGCTCAAGAAATTTTGCAGAATATTGAACAAGCAACGGGTGTTAAACCAGCAATTATTTATGTAATGTTTCTGCCTGTTGCTACTAGTCCAGATGGGATTAATCCCACCCCCACTACAGACTCTGACAACCCCAACGACGAGCTAGAATTATTATTAGTAACCTCTAAAGGGCAACCGATTCGCAAACGAGTCGGAATCAAGCGTTCTGAAGTCTTGAACGTTGTGGGAAACTTCCAGAGTGGCGTGACTAATGTTAGAAATAGCGATGGTTATTTAGCACCCGCTCAACAACTTTATCAGTGGTTAATCACACCGTTAAAAGAAGACTTAAAAACCCAAGGAATTGAAAACTTGGTGTTTGTAATGGATAATGGCTTACGCTCTTTAGCTGTAGCAGCTCTGCATGATGGTCAACAATTCCTAGTAGAACAGTATAGCGTGGGTTTGATGCCCAGTCTCAGCCTGACAGACACTCGTTACCAGAACATTAAAAACTCCGAAGTTTTAGCGATGGGTGCTGAACGCTTTGCCGATCAAAAGTCCTTACCCGCAGTACCAGTGGAGTTAGAGGCAATCTCCAAAAAACTTTGGCGTGGTAAATCGTTCCTCGATGCGTCTTTCACCCTAGAGAATCTTAAAATTCAACGTGCCAAGGAACCATTTGGGATTATCCACCTAGCCACCCATGCCGATTTTCGTCCCGGTTCTCCCGCAAACTCCTACATCCAACTTTGGAACAGTAAACTACACCTTGACCAATTGCCACAGCTTGGTTGGAACAATCCACCTGTAGAATTATTAGTACTCAGTGCCTGTCGCACAGCTTTAGGCGATCAGGAAGCCGAGTTAGGGTTTGCTGGTTTAGCAGTGCAAGCCGGAGTGAAATCAACCCTTGCCAGCCTATGGTACGTTAGTGATCAAGGTACACTAGCCCTCATGACGAATTTTTACGAACAGTTAAGTACCGCCCGGATCAAAGGGGAAGCGTTGCAGCAAGCACAAATAGCAATTCTTAAAGGGCAAGTAAAACTCGAAAACGGTCTACTTACTACACCCAACGGTACAATTTCTTTACCGCCAGAACTCGCCCAATCCAGAAATCTCACTCATCCTTATTATTGGGCAGCTTTTACCTTAATCGGTAATCCTTGGTAAGTTTTGGTTGTTGGTTGTTGGTTGTTGGTTGTTGGTTGTTAGTTGTTGGTTGTTGGTTGTTGGTTGTTGGTTGTTGGTTGTTGGTTGTTGGTTGTTGGTTGTTGGTTGTTATACAAATTTTA
>DNGI01000408.1:0-2773 GCA_003486645.1 Cyanobacteria bacterium UBA11370
CCCCCCATCTCCCTCTCTCCCCCACTCCCTCATCTTTTTTGGCTACTAGTGATGGCTAAACCAACCTGCTGTGCTGATAAATGAATCAGTTTCAATTCATCTTCTCTAAGTTGACTGGATCGTTGTTGCCATTGGAGTGATAAAAGAGCTAGCAATTGTCCTCGATGGAGAATAGGAACTAACAGGTGTGCTTGGATCTCAGCGCTTTGATAATATTCAGCGCCTTGTGGGATAGTAGCACCGGGAACATTCACCCATACCTGAATCTGGCAAGTAGCGATCGCCTCTTTCACCAGTGGATCGTTACCCAATTCGTTGATAATTGTCCCGCTTTTATTGTAAGTTGCTTGATGCTCGCCTAATGTATTATTTTCCACGAGCTGTAGGATGCACCCATCGGCACCGAAGCTGTCACCAAACGCTTTAGCGATTTGCTCTAAACTGGTATCTAAACAATCCGAATCCTGAGCCACCTGCACAATAGTTTCCATTAACACCATTTGCGCTTGAGCACGATGCAGTTCATCGGTTCGGTGTTTTAACAAGTCATAGGTTTGGACGGCACGTTGGACTACGGCTTTAAGTTCATTTGGGTCCCAAGGCTTCGTGATATATTTATAAACTTGTCCAGAATTAATCGCATCAACTAAGTCCTCAACATCCGTAAAACCCGTGAGGATAATTCTCATGGTATCGGGAAACTGAGGAACCGTTTTGCTCAAAAACTCTGTTCCCTTCATTTCCGGCATCCGTTGATCAGAAATAATCACGGCGACTTCTCCCTCGTTAGCAAGCACACGGAGAGCTTCAGTCCCGCTTTCGGCTCTGAATACGTTAAAATCTCGCCGGAAGGTGCGATAGAGCAGATCCAGATTATCTGGCTCATCATCAACAACTAGCATTTTAGGTTTTTTGGGTCGCTCAAAACTCATTAACTGACGTGTGATACGATCAAGATTAGAAATTACAGTGTCCATAACAATACAATAAACTCCTTAAGGCAGGTCTAAACGGGTGAGCTATCGAGTGTAAAGCTAATCTTTATTTACATTTGCCAAACCAACACAACAGTCATAAATTTATAATTTTTAGGGAAGAATTGCTGGAGAGCGACCCGATGAGCTATTGCTCACAAAGTAAAGTTAGGAAAATCTCTGCCTCACTCCCCACTCCCTATTTTTCCCTACTTTTTAAATAGAATTGCTAAAGCTGCAATAGGGTAGCTTACTTTTATCATAATTGGGAGACTCCAGACTCCTGAATTCCTAGGTTTTTGGCAAACTGACCTACCCTAGTTCTATTCGTTTTGACGATATAGATTTAGAATTTTAGAGTTTGGGTTAGGCCAAGGAAAAAGGAACCAAAAGACTGTACCTTATAATTGGGAGAAACGCTATAAATTATCTATTCTTTAATTAAGAAACAAACGGTTACACCCTCTCCCTCTCCCCCCATCTCCCCATCTCCCCATCTCCCCCTCTGTTTCAACCAGCCATTTAAAAGCACAGGCAGCTTACCCAACCACGATAAATTAAAGACATCTGGAAACTCGATAATACCCTTAATTCTCCTAACATCATGACTGAAATCCCACCAAGCAATCCCCAGCATCACCCTCAACCTGATTCAGAGACGGTAAATGCTGACGCTCTATTCCAATTGTTGCGACGCAAAGAAAGCAACTGGGTTGAGTGGGGACTCTCTTGTCAGCAGCTCCAAAAAGCTGGCTACAGTTCCCAGGCAATTTTTGAAGAAACCGGATTTGAGCCAATCCAACAGAATCAAGTTATTGTAGCATCTCAGGTCTATGGAACTGTGATGAATGCTGGTGTCTCTGAAGCGGTACGATCGCGCTTTGAGCGCACAGGGAGTGATATCTTATACGAGTTACGCATTCTCACTCAACCAGAACGTGCAGCGGCAGCAGAATTCATCGTTGCTAGAAACCTGGATGCGGATAGCGCTCGTGAGGTGGCAAAAGCGATTAAAGAGTTCTCCCGTAGAAGTTCTCCACCCGCCGGATTTTCTGATCATCCCGGTGATGCGGTTGCCTACCAGTATTGGAAACTCGCTCAACAACATAATGACTTGCAGGAGCGATCGCGGTTAATTGCACGGGGTTTAATGTTTGCTCACACTCAAGAGTCGCGCCGACAAATCGAGCAGTTACTCACCGAAGGCGTTGGCAGCGATCGCCGTCCGACTCCCAGATTGCCCTTCTACCGCCTTGAAACGGAGGAAGCACTACCACGCCTAATACCAGTGGTGGGTCAGTTCCCTGTCACCGCAGCAGCTTTAAAAGCTGTGCCAGGGGTACAACCAGCAGGTGCGTTCCAAATTGTTGAGCAAGCTGGGAATCAGGCGCTAGTAGCAGTTCCAGGTTGGCAAGTCATCTTAAAAGCACAAGATCCAGTAGCAATTTTATGTAACAACACTCAGTTACCCAATCAAGAGCGTGAAAAATCCGAAGAGCTATTGGCAATTATCGACCGCGCCGAGCAGGAATGGAGCGCCGACAGCTACTTTGTCGTTGATCAGTCGGGACAACTAGAAGTTGAATGGTTTTTAGAAGAACCAAATGTTCCACTCTTAGGACGGTTAATCTTAGTAATGCGCCCGAAAAAAATTCTGGATGAACCCTTAAGCCGTGATGTTTGGCAAGTTGATGAATAATATAGCAATTAGCTATCAGCTCATAGACTAATCACCACTAATAAAACTTACACTTCTCCCCCTCTCCCCCTCTCCCTCTCTCCCTCTCAATCTTTTTTAG
>DNGI01000408.1:2965-3282 GCA_003486645.1 Cyanobacteria bacterium UBA11370
TCCCTCTCAATCTTTTTTAGGGTCATTCACCCTTAGCCCTTACTCGTTTTTTAAGGGCAAAATCTGATTGACTCGCAGACCCGGTATGGTAAAATCCTCAGTCGTTTTTTCCACAGGGTAAGGAACCGTAGCTGCCCACTGCTCCTCACGGGTTAGGAGAACTTGGACGACACTTAAAGGAACCTGCAAGAACAGATTACTCGCCAGAAACGCTAATCCTGCCCCCACTAATCCACCGATACGCCATCCTAATCCCAAGGGAACAATTCCTGCTGCTATGGGTGCTAGTTGGTAGATTTGCCACAGCAGCCACAGCA
>DNGI01000408.1:3477-3837 GCA_003486645.1 Cyanobacteria bacterium UBA11370
GATTTGCCACAGCAGCCACAGCATGGGTAAAGTAGCGGCAATTGTCAAGAACTTGTTCGTTTTTGTTTTGAACAAGGTCAGCAAACGTCGCTGTTCGTCAGTTAGGCGATCGGGTTTGATTGCTAAAATCAGCAAACTAAAAATATCCAACGGGCGAGTCAATTGCATCCACAGGACTGGTCCAATGCCGATCGCTCCCACTAACACAAGTTCTAGCCAGACTGGCAATAAGGGGTCTCCAACTGCCAGTCCCAGCCAGACGAGTTCCAACGTGAGAGGCACGGCTGCCAAACCCGTTAGATGAATCCACAAGAAAGGCTCAGTCCAGAAAGAGCGCATGGGTTTGTTGTTTGTTGTTTG
>DNGI01000408.1:4038-7950 GCA_003486645.1 Cyanobacteria bacterium UBA11370
TTGTTTGTTGTTTGTTGGTTGTTTGTTGTTATTAATCATTAATTCCTGGATATAAATTCTTTACCAAGAACCAATAACCAACAACCAACAACCAACAACCAATAACTAATAACTAACTTGCTGATAAAGTCCGGCGCTTCGTTACCATCTTGAATGTCTCGATGATATCGCCTTCAGCCCAGTCATTGAACTTATCAATCCCAATCCCACATTCGTAGCCAGCATTGACCTCCTTGACATCTTCCTTCATCCGCTTGAGGGAATCCAGGATACCTTCGTAGATCACTTTGCTACCCCGTCGGACTCGGATATTGCAATTGCGAATGGCTTTGCCAGACTGTACGTAGCACCCAGCAACTGCACCTCGACCCACCGGGAAGACAGCTCGAACTGCGACTTGACCGAGGGCTTCTTCAACTTGCTCTGGCTCTAACAGACCTTCCATCGCCCCTTGAATATCATCCAAGAGGTTGTAGATAATATTGTATTCCCGAACATCGACCCCCTCTTGTTCAGCCGCGTGTCGAGCGCCATGAGCCAGAGCCGTATTGAAGCCAATAATTACAGCTCCACTAGCCGCCGCCAAGTCAACGTCTGTCTCTGTGATTTCCCCAGCCGCACCCAGCAGGACTCGAATTTGCACTTCATTCTGCGGTAATTGTTTGAGGGCACCCAGGATGGCTTCCACGGAGCCTTGAACATCAGCCTTCAAAATTAAGTTGAGTTCTTTGAGTTCCCCTTCTTGAGCCTGAGCTGAGAGGCTATTGAGAGTGACGCGACGGGATGCCATGACCTGTTGCAGGCGAGACAGCCGTTGCTCGTCTGTTCTGTCGGACGCAATGGAGCGGGCTTCTTTTTCGCTTTCAAAGACCTCAAACTCATCACCCGCAGCCGGCACATCGCTCAACCCCAACACCTCTACGGCAAAGGAAGGAGCCGCCTCGTCCACTTTAGCTCCCCGGTCATCAATCATGGCTCGTACCTTTCCGAAGACAGAGCCAGCGACCAGGGTATCACCCACTCGTAGAGTACCGTTTTGTACCAAGAGCGTTGCTACTGGACCTCTAGCTTTATCCAGGTTCGCTTCAATCACGGTACCTTTCGCGGGTCGATTTGGGTTGGCTTGGAGGTCTTCGACTTCCGCCACCAACAGAATCATCTCTAACAGGGTATCCAGATTTTCTTTTTGGATAGCGCTTACGGGTACCATAATTGCGTCTCCGCCCCACTCTTCTGGTACCAACCCATACCCCATCAATTCCTGCTTAACCCGATCAGGAGAAGCGCCTTCTTTGTCAATCTTGTTGATTGCTACAACAATGGGCACTTCAGCGGCTTTGGCGTGACTGAGGGCTTCAATAGTTTGAGGTTGAACCCCATCATCGGCAGCAACCACTAGAATGGCGATGTCGGTGACTCTCGCTCCCCGTGCCCGCATTGCCGTAAAGGCTTCGTGACCAGGGGTATCCAGGAAGACCACTTGTTGGGTTTCACCTTCATGCTCAACATCGACGTGGTAAGCACCAATATGCTGAGTAATCCCTCCTGCTTCACCTTGGGCGACTTTGGTTTCGCGGATGGCATCGAGTAGGGTGGTTTTACCGTGATCAACGTGACCCATAATCGTGACCACGGGTGGCCGCCAGACTAGGTTTTCCATATCTTCGGCATCCAACATCTCGGTCACTTTAGTGGCTGCGGCTGCTTCTTCGGCAGTTTCCACTTCCACACCCATTTCTTCGGCGATCGCACTGGCCGTGCCTACGTCGAGGCTTTGGGTAATATTTACGGCTAGTCCTCTGAAGAACAGCTTCTTAATAATTTCCGTTTCTGGAACAGCCATCTTGGTGGCGAGTTCTCTGACGGTTAGAGAGTCGGTTAAAATGATTTTTTCGGGGCGTTCAGGCACGCCTTTTTTGTCTCGCTGACTGCGACTCTCTGACTTGCTGCTACTGCCGCCACTTGTTTTAACTCCTGGCTTTTTCTTTTGGGTAACAGTCGGCACTGAAGCGACGGGTGAACCTGCCCCCGGACGTGATTTCGGTTTAGGAGGACGAGCGATCGCCTCAATCGCCATCACTGAGGTATTCAGATTTTTGAGGTCCGTTTCAAAATCATCGTCCTCATCTTCAATCAGTTGAGGTCGCCGCTTGAGTTTTGCTCCAGCTTTTCCGGGTTTAGCGAGTTCTGGCTCTTCTTCCTCATCCACCCATTCCTTTTTCTTAAGCTGTCGGGGCGGAGTTGGTCGCCTGAGCTTGAGATCCTTGAGCAGATCTTCTGGGGTTTCGATCAGGGTTTCGTCTTCGTCTAGGACACCCTCACCAGCGATTTTAGGGGTTAATCCACCCTCGGCTACCACTTCAGCATTGTCTTCACGAGTTGGTTTAGCTCGTCTTGGAGGGCCTTGAAGTTTAGGAACGGGTTGGGCAACGGGTCGAGTGGGACTGGGACGTTTTGGAGGTGAAGCGTCTCCAGCCGTTGGTGCTTGCTTCGGCGTAATCGGGGAGGGAACCGTTGGAGGACTACTTGACTCTGGCGCTGGGGTTTCCTGGCGATCGCGCTTCAAAATCGGTCGCTCAACTTGAGCCAGTTGAGCTTTTGGCGCAGCTGGTCTGACCGGAGGTTGAACGAGTTGGGGTTTTTCTTCGATGATTTGAACTGAAACCGCTTTTTCCTGTGGAACCTGGGGTTCAGGTTCAGTGACTGGCTCAGAATTCACATCGGACTCGCCTACTCGCTTCGGTCGGTTGAGCGAGATCGAGGGACGGGGTGATGAAACCGAGGGGTTCACAGGGGGTTGAGGAGGGGTTGCCACTTGAGATGCTCCCGGTTGAGAGCTAGAAGTGGGACGAGACTTAGGCTTAAGGCTCAAGATTTGCTGTTTCCGCTGATTGTTAGGATGTCCAGTGTTATGACTTGATGGCGACTTAGAAATTCCTTCAGTCACGGTTGCATGGTCACGGCTTCTGATTGCCGTTGAACCCTCGGCATATTTTTCTGCCGCCGCCCGAATTCGTTGCGCCTCTGATTCTGTAATTGTACTACTGTGACTTTTAACTGCAATATGGAGTCCTTCGCAGATATTCAAAATGTCCTTATTGTCCAAATTCAATTCCCGTGATAATTCGTAAATTCTGACTTTGCCGTTGTTCATCCACTCTTCCCCCGTCGTACATAACCGTTGTTACACCATACCTAAACGCTCGAATGACTGCTTGCTCATTTGTTTTGTCCCTATTCGGTGAATTTTAGACCTCTGTCAAGGTGATGTTCAATCAATCCTTAATTACTGATGCCACACAAGAGCTTGTTAAACACCAGCCAGTTGACTATCTTTACACTTGTATCCCATCCTTGTTTTGTAAGCTTTTATAAATCTTAACAAAACTAGAAGCATTTTCTGAACTTTTGAGTTTCAGCCTTACATCTAGAACTAGCTTGCGAGTTTGGTTTGAGGCTCACCTCCCCTAAAGACAATGACCAACAACAGATTGCTCATTTACTATCCTAACGATAGCGGATGTGCGATCGCAGACCTTTGGAGCTTTTGAGGGACTATTTTTCTGGGGAATTGACGGAGGTCGGTTCAGGGGTTAGGGTATCTAAACGTTGCCACAATGTTTGGTACAGCTCTTGAGGCACCGATGTATGAAGCGATCGCCCCAGTCGGTTTTTCTTTTGAGCGGCTGCCAGACAACTCGCTTGTGGACATAGGTACGCGGAACGACCCAGACCCTGGTCTAATTGTACCTGTCGGGATGGATGTACTCGAACAATACGCCAGAAGGCGGTTTTCGGTGCTACTTTATGGCAGCTTAGGCAACGCCTATAATTGGGTTCCATGGGTTGGGAGGGAGTAGGGCAATACGGTTCCATGAAGAGGGTGTAGGGGGTAGGGTGTAGGGTGTGGGG
>DNGI01000408.1:8290-12611 GCA_003486645.1 Cyanobacteria bacterium UBA11370
GAAATTCAGGGGCTTGTCTCCTATGGGGTGTGGTTGTTTGTTCCCCCTACACCCCACACCCTACACCCTACCCCCTACACCCTCTTCATTCATCTTTCTCAGGAGTTGGATTATTCATCTCATCTTTGAACCCTCTGAGGGTTTTTCCCAAAGCACGACCCATTTCCGGAATCTTTTTAGGACCAAAAATCACTACTGCTGCAATCCCGATAATCGCCACTTCCGGCCATCCTAAACCAAACATACCCCTCTCCCGTAAACTATCCTTCTCTTAACTATAAACAGGAGCGCTACACTTAGAGCCAGAAAACTCTACTCCTGTAATTCGTAAACCCAACCAATCGCTCAGTTCTTTTTTGATCGCTTTCGCTCAATCGTCATCGCAAGCTGATATCCTGAACCTACCCCCATCTTGGCTTTAAGTCACTATCCCTAACATAAAAGTTTCCACGAATGTTACTTACCACAAAGCCTTCTATCCGCGAAGAACAACACTCTTTGATTCGCCAATTAGCCGATTGTATCGAATCCAACTGGCAACACTACCTCGATCTCTCTCCCTACGACCTACCTGCTGAGTTAGGCTATGTGGAAGGACGCTTAGAGGGAGAAAAACTGATCATTGAAAACCGCTGTTATCAAACCCCTCAGTTTCGGAAAATGCACTTGGAACTGGCAAAAGTCGGTAATATGTTAGATATTCTGCACTGCGTCATGTTTCCGCGACCGGAATACAACCTGCCGATGTTTGGTTGCGACTTGGTGGGAGGACGAGGGCAAATTAGTGCAGCGATCGCAGACCTTTCCCCGGTTAATGCTAAACGTATCTTACCCGAAACCTATCGCCAACCCTTACTAGCCCTCCCCACTCTTGAGTTTAAAGAACCACGAGATTTACCAGCTTGGGCGGATATCTTTTCAGAATTTTGTGTTTTTATTAGACCGAATAGTCCGGAAGAGGAACGTCAATTTTTATCCAGGGTTGACCAATTTCTTCAGATTCATTGTAGCTATGCGGCTAGTGCTATCCCTGTATCGCCAGACCAACAAGCTGAAATTATTGCAGGTCAAGAGTACTATTGCACCAAGCAGCAACAAAATGATAAAACCCGCCGGGTATTGGAAAAAGCTTTTGGCGTTGATTGGGCGCATCATTACATGACATCGGTGCTGTTTGATATGCCAACGGTTTAATTAACGGAGAGGGCGAGAGAGGGAGAGAGGGGGAGGGGAAGAGAAAGCTACTTATGTGAATGCAACTTGGTATGAAGTGCGAGAGTCTTGGATACTCGTTTATGAGTTTGGGATATTGGGATACTCATTAACTACTTCGTAAATAACTGAAAACGAACCCCCCACAATTGATGGGAGAGCATGATATTTTGGGTAAGTTGAGGGCTAACCAATTCATAGCTCGTTTAAAGTCGAGTTTTTGTCTCCATGCACTGGTATTCGCGGCTTCATTTATCTTTCTGCCTGTTTTCAATTGCTGTAATCTTTGGTATGGCAGGTATCTCATCAGGTAATGCGGGGATGGTTCCAACTACCCAAAAGTCTGAGGAAGCGGTCAGTACCAAAGATAAGTTAAAGCGTGATAGGTTGAATGGTGAATCGGCTAACCATCAGTCCTCAGTTGTCAAACCTTTAACCTCTCAGTCGGCAAAGGTCAAACCCTCAAACCTTAAGCCGTCAACTCCTCAATCCGCAAACGTTAAACCCTTAAACCTCAAACCCTCTAATCTTAAACCCTCAAACCCTCAAACCCTCAAACCCTCAAACGTTCGACCTTCAGGGATTGAAGCTTCAATCCTCGTCCCTATACAGTGGCAAGCAACGCTTCTGCGCCCTGTTAACTTTCAGACTGCAATTTTCGACTCAACAGTTATACAGCCTAGGATCTTTGGCTCACCAACCTTTTCACGTTCAGTTTTTTATCCTACACCTCTTAACCGAACAACTCAACCAACGTCCCTAATTCTGCAACCAGAAACTCCACAGACGGTTAATCTACAAACATCCCTCATTCAGCCAAGGGAGGTAAAACCAGAAAATCTCCAAGCGGCTAATCTACAAACATCTCTCATTCAACCAGCCGTTCTCAAGCCGGAAAATCTCCAAGCAGCGAATCTACAGGCTTCTCTGATTCAACCAGCAGCACTGAGACCATCTAATCGACAGGCTTTTAACCCTCAGCAATTTGCTCAGATCGTACCACAAAACTCACCGCCTAGCACCTCTAGCCCTGCAAATTCAGGAGAAACTCCTGCAAATCCCCCAACGTCTCCCCCTTCTACAACTCAGCAACAGACACAAGAGAATCCAGAGACAATTAATCCGATCGCGCCTGATACTACACAAAATACTGAAACACCTTCCCCGTCAACATCTCCTTCCCCGACAATATCTCCTTCCTCTTCAGAAACTATCGCCGTCGAACAGATTGAAGTCATAGGTAGCACAATCTTGGATCAAGACGAACTCAATCCCATTCTTCAACCCTTAGAAGGGCGGACGGTTACGCTGGAAGAACTTAGAGGTGTTGCTGATGCGATTTCCCAATTGTACCTAGATCGGGGCTTTATTACCTCCAGAGCGGTTTTAGTTGAGCCAATTTCCTCCGGCGTAGTCAAAGTTCAAGTGATTGAAGGAAGTTTGCAAGAGATTCAAGTAGAAGGAACACGACGATTAAATCCGAATTATGTGCGATCGCGGATACGTTTAGGTGCTAAAGTTCCGTTGAATACGGCTGCTCTAGAAGACCAATTACGTCTACTACGAATTGACCCATTGTTTGAGAATGTAGAAGCGAGTTTGAGAGCAGGAACTGAACTGGGTCAAAGTATTCTAGTAGTACGGGTTAGTGAAGCCGATCCCTTTGATGGCAGCGTAGGGATTGATAACTATTCTCCTCCTAGTGTAGGTTCAGAACGCATGACCGGGAATGTAAGCTATCGTAACCTGACAGGTCTTGGGGATCAGATTTCCCTTGGGTACAATCGAACCACCGTAGGGGGTGCAGAAACGTGGGATTTAAGCTATCTTATCCCGATTAATGCTAAAAATGGCACGATCCAATTGAGGGCTTCACGAAATCGGAATGAAGTGATTGTGGAAGAGTTTCGAGAGTTAGATATTCGGGGAGAATCCGAGTTATATGAAATTAATTATCGCCAACCGTTCATCCGCACTCCCCGTGAAGAATTGGCATTATCATTAGGATTTACGTTTCAAGATGGTCAGACCTTTACGTTTGCGGGTCCTACACCCTTTGGTATTGGGCCAGATGAGGAGGGTGTGAGTCGCACGAGTGTTTTTAAGTTTGGACAGGATTATACTCGACGGGATGTTTCTGGCGCTTGGGCATTTCGTTCTCTATTTAGTTTTGGTACGGGTTTGTTTAATGCCACAGAAAATTCGGAGTCTGAGATTGATGAAAATGCGCCAGATGGTCAGTTTATCAGTTGGCTAGCTCAGATTCAACGGGTACAAGTTCTCAATCCTGATAACTTCTTAATTATTCAGGCCGATCTTCAGTTAGGGCTTGATGGTTTATTACCTGCTCAACAGTTTGTCATTGGTGGGGGTCAATCGGTGAGAGGCTATCGGCAAAATGTGCGGGCTGGTGATAATGGTTTTCGTATTTCTATTGAAGATCGTATCACTTTAGAGCGGAATGAAGCCGGGGTAGCTACGTTTTTGTTAGCCCCATTTTTGGATGTTGGCTATGTTTGGAATCGGGGAAATAATCCGAATTTATTACAAGATAAGACGTTTATTGCGGGGTTAGGTTTGGGGTTATTGTGGGAACCTGTACCCAATTTAAATTTACGTTTGGATTATGGTTTACCTCTGGTTGAGTTGGATGATCGGGGAACCAATGCTCAGGATGAGGGATTTTATTTTAGTGTGAATTATAATTTTTAATGGCTAATGGCTAATGGCTAATGGCTAATGGCTAATGGCTAATTCGTAGTCGCTGCTTCTTCAGCTTGGAGTGTGGTCGGGACTGCCACTGTGCCTTAACGAATCTTAGCTTGATTAGGAGATAGAGGATGCTGTAGATAGGGGAGACAAGGGAGACAAGGGAGACAAGGGAGACAAGGGAGACAAGGGGGAAAGAAAGTACTACATATGAACGCAACTTGGTATAAGTACAAGGACTAAGAACTTAATACCTCCCCATTTTGTTTGAAGGATAAACGATCAACAATGAGGAATAAAAGTTTTCCCCCCTTGTCCCCCCTTGTCCCCCCTGTCCCCCCTTTCCCCCTTGTCCTCCCCCTCTCCCCCCCCCCCCCCTCCCCCCTCGCCCTCTCCCCCC
>DNGI01000004.1 GCA_003486645.1 Cyanobacteria bacterium UBA11370
CAACTTGTAAGCGCGACAGCTTATCAACAACAAACAACCAATAACCAACAACAAACAACCTACCTAACAGCCATATTCTTAATAAACCACTGACCCCGCTGACGTACTAAATCATATCGGACTTGTAAGGTTTCATCGTAAGATTCCCCCTGATCAGGCTGACCCCCTTGATAGAACCGTGCCACTTCCTTCACCGCTGCTTCTACCCTCGCTTGATCCGGGTTAGCAGCATTCGTCTGAACCGAAGTGACCCTAACCGTATGCTCATACTGCCAGTAGGCATTATTTTGTTTAGCCGCTTCCGCTTCTTGTCGCCGAATCGAAAGACTCGGATTAACTAAAATTTTCCCTAATTCATTGATTTGATGATTAGAACCAAGCGCTAATTTTTTGATATCTAACCAGGATTGAATCACTTGTTGAGCCGTTTCCTCCGTCAGGGGTCCGGTTGGCGCGATCAGCTGACTTCCAGGTTCAGGAATAGTAATCGGAGGCGCTGCTAACTGTACCATTGCCTGGGGTTCCTCTAGCGCTGGAGCTGAGAACCGTTGTAAGGTTTTGTGTAACCAACTCAGCAATAGCCAACCCAGCAAGCCTAAGCCAAGTAAAGCCGCGATCGCCAATAAAATTCGAGTTTGGGCTTTTTTCGATGATTTTGGACGATCCGGTAAACGTTGTAAACGACCAGGCGGTTCGCCTTCCAGACCCACTAAACCCATCGATGAGGGGACTGAATTAGCGGGATGGGAACCACTGGTTGCTGACCCAGAAGCACCTCTCGACGGATGTCCTCGACCGGATTGACTAGCTGAATCCCCTGGTTCCCCAGTTTGAGGGATCGGTTCACTCACCAAGCTTTGGGGTTGAGAAAGCCGCTGAGTAGTCGGTAAGGTCGAAACACCATTTGCCGTTCCCAAGGTTGCTGTCCGGCTACTTCCACTCACCGCCGCTTCTCGTTCTAGGGTTCCACGGGAGCCAACAACCGCAGGCTGACGCTTATACGTCGGAGAGTTACTCACTCCTGACCACTGACTGCTGCCTCGATTTGCGTTCCTCGCCCCTCTCGCTGCCGCTGCATAGTTGCGTTGAGATTCCACCGTCCATTCGTTATTCGCCTCTGTAGATGGCTCTGGCAGATTTTCTAAATACGCCTGTACCTGCTCGTCCGCGAAGTAGTCCTTCAAGGATGCCTTTTGGTTCGCCAAATCCCGGAAATGAGGAAAGACCGAATTTTGTAGCCACCGTTCCCCGTATAAGCATAATCCCGGTAACAAATCCGGTGAACCTTGGGAATGTTCCCGAATAAAAGCTAACGGTTCGTACTCCTGAGACAGTTCTAACGCCCGACTCGCTTCTTCCGTTTGACCTAACAGCAGGGCACAAACCGACTGTTCGAGGTGAACATCCTGGCGTTTACCCAAGCGCAATAGCATCTGTTTAGCGCGGGAAATCAAGGCGGGTTGGCGTTCAGCAAATCCCCGTGCCAATAGGGCATAAACCGCCAAATAGGTGGCAACCGCTGAAGGGCGACGCGCTTCAGTTTCAAATAAGGTTTGCTGTTGAGCCGCTGTGAGATAAGCCCTCAACTGTTGGATAAACCGCAGAAAGTCATCAATACTTAATCCCGATTGGTCGTCACCCGTCCCATCAATCCCCATCCGCTCTTGGAGCATATCTTGGAGGAGTTGTAAACCCTTCCGTCGCTCCATAATATTTTCATCGGGTAGCGCCAATAATTCCAAAATGCGATAGGGGCGTAGCTTGTAGAGATCCGCTTGAATTTCGCCCCGAACCGTCGGGAATAAGCCTTCATGGAGAAGTAATTCTTGACCCGTTTCTAGAGAGGTTGCCGCATTTTCATACTGACCCTGCTGCCATTGTTCCCGCCCCAGTTCTAAACACGCCAGCGCTAGGGTAAGGACAATATCTGGTCGTACTAGCTGGGGGTCGCCTAACCGACCTTTATCTAAAGTAACGCTATCCCCACTCGTGAGATAGGGTTGTCCGAGCTTAACAACCAGTTCGTATTCCCCCAGTTCTTGTAGGATCAGTAAGGCTCCCACAAATTGCTCATTTTTAATATCAATACTGGGATTGTGGAGATCAACACCCCTCAAGCTGAGGGGTTCTCGCTCTGGGGTAGTGCTGCGTGCGATCGCCTCTTTTGACTCCTGGTCGTAAGTTTTACTCAGAAAGCTAGCATCATAAGTGGATCGCTGTTCGGAGTCAGACAGCACCGCATAAGCTTCGTCGAGTAGCTCTTTACGAGAAGCGATCGCAATTTCCGAATATTCTCGTCGCGGCAGTTGCAAAGCTCGATCACGATAGGCTTGGCTTAACTGTTCGGCAGTCGCCTGAATCGGCAGTCCTAAAATTCGGTAGTAATCGAGCGGAATTCGCACGGTTCACTTCCCCAGCGCTTTAACAACTGAATTAACCTATACTAGCCAATATTGAGGATAATTTTATATATTTAGCAATTCTATACTCAGCAAGGGCAGGAAAGGGGCAACGGTGTTAGAAATCCTTTAACCTTTCACCTTTAACCTTTCTCCCACTTAAATTGAGTCCCAAATGTCAGTATAGTGTTGCTGCACGAATACGAGAGAGCCATGATTGAGGAACGCACGTTACCCCATTTTCAAGTTGAGCCAGGTCAAATCACCAAAGAAGAAGGTTTGATGCTGTATGAGGATATGGTACTAGGGCGCTTGTTTGAGGACAAGTGTGCTGAGATGTATTATCGGGGCAAAATGTTTGGCTTTGTCCACCTTTACAACGGTCAAGAAGCGGTGTCAACGGGCGTGATTAAGGCGATGCGCCCGGATGAAGATTATGTCAGCAGCACCTATCGAGATCACGTCCATGCGTTGAGTGCGGGAGTACCTGCGCGGGAGGTGATGGCGGAGTTATTTGGCAAAGCGACGGGGTGTAGTAAAGGACGGGGCGGTTCGATGCACATGTTCTCCGAACCTCACCATTTGCTAGGGGGTTATGCGTTTGTCGCCGAGGGAATTCCAGTGGCGACGGGTGCGGCGTTTGCGGCGAAGTACCGTAAAGATGCTTTGGGTGATCCTAGCGCGGATCAAGTCACGGCTTGTTTTTTTGGAGACGGGGCTTGCAATAATGGTCAGTTTTTTGAATGCTTGAATATGGCGGCCTTGTGGAAATTACCGATTCTGTATGTGGTAGAAAATAATAAATGGGCAATTGGCATGGCTCACGAACGGGCAACATCCCAGCCGGAGATTTACAAAAAAGCGAGTGTATTTGGCATGGCTGGAGTTGAAGTGGATGGCATGGATGTATTGGCAGTCCGCGCCGTTGCCCAAGAAGCGATCGCCCGCGCCCGTGCTGGAGAAGGTCCTACTCTAATTGAAGCCCTAACTTACCGTTTCCGGGGTCACTCCCTAGCTGATCCAGACGAACTGCGATCTAAAGAAGAGAAAGAATTCTGGTTCCCTCGTGACCCCATTAAAAAACTAGCGGCATACCTCACCGAACATAATTTAGCGGAGGCAGAGGAACTCAAAGCGATCGACCATCGCATTCAGGAAGTCATTAATGATGCAGTACGGTTCGCCGAAGAAAGTCCTGAACCCAACCCCAATGAGCTATACCGCTACATTTTTGCTGAAGATTAAGTAGTTATCCAATCCGCTAGTTTTGAGAGGTTAAGGATGAGGAACGAGGGAAAGATGATCACCGATGGAAACCCTAGACATTGAGAAAAATATAGGAAACACACTTTAACTCTCCCCCTCTCCCCCTCTCCCCCACTCCTCAAAAGGTTATACAAGTAGGGAAATCCAGAGATGCGAT
>DNGI01000005.1 GCA_003486645.1 Cyanobacteria bacterium UBA11370
TCGTCCGCCTGCGCGGACTCAATTGAGCCTGCGGAGGCAGGCTTTGTTTGTGTAGCCGCGATTTCCTTTTCAACAGGTATTTTTGCTTGCATTGGGATGCACCCGAGTGAAGGGGAGAGAGGGAGAAGGGGAAGAAATTTTAGTCAGGGTAATGAGCTGGACATGATATTATTAATATATTGTTCCTGATTCGTCGCTTTTTAGTAGCTAGTCGAACCCGGAAAATTGCACTAATGAAAGATCTTCAATTTCAATCGCTCTCTAACTATCTTCCCCCACTCCCTACTCCCCACTCCCTACTCCCCAAAAGACTACGGATTATTGGAGTAATACTGCTAGCATCTTTACTTCTTGCTGGTTGTGTTAAATATGATGTGGCAGTTAACATTAAAGACGAAAACCACGGTGCGATCGTACAGCAGATTGGGTTAGGAGAACAGTTAACCAGCTTTAGTAATGAGCAAGCTACCGAATGGCTCAAAAGTATTCAACGTCGCGCACGAGACCTTGAGGGTAAAACGAAGCGCTTTTCTAATCGAGCAATTGTAGTTACGATTCCCTTTAATAATGGGACGGAATTGTCAACAAAGTTTAATCAATTTTTCAATCCTGGTGGTAAGCATACGTCCAAAAGAAAAACCTCTGAGGCTTTAGATTTACCCAATCTTGATTCTAAATTAAACTTAGCTCAACGGAACTTCTTTGTTGTTCAAAGAAATCAGTTAAGCTATCAGTTAGATTTGCGATCGCTAGCTGTCCTTTCCGCAAACGGGAATGTGATTGTCAGCCCCGGTTCCCTTTTAGATTTGCAGTTTAGCTTGCAGACTCCGTGGGGCGCAGAAATTGTTAACCAAGCGGCTAATACCATTACTCCACGAATCTACGATGATGGGCGTAAATTAGTATGGACGTTGATTCCTGGTCAGCTAAATCGTTTCGAGGTTGTTTTTTGGGTTCCGAGTCCTATCGGTATTGGGACTATTATAATTGGGCTTTTAGTATTGGGCGGTTTTTATGTGAAGTACAAATCGTTTCCTGGGCAATCTTTGGTTAAAGCTTAAACAATGAAAATGAGTTTATCATCGCCTTCGAGGATGTGGTGTATGCCAATTCTGACCAGGACTTCAATGATTTAGTAATTTCCTTTGAATCTATCGATCCTAAAGATGTACCAGAACCCGCTACCTTAGCTGGATTAGGTCTAGTTGCTGGTGCATTAGCTGTATCTCGCCGTCGTAAAAAGGATGGAGTTTCTTGAGATCTGGTTCGCCTGTTTGATGATCAGCAACGATAGAATATACAGGACTTACGCACGAACACCATATATATAGTATTAGATCCCTACCAATTGAGTAGGACGATCCAACCAAATTGCTCTTAAGCCTGCTGCTTTAGCCCCCTGATAATCTTCTTTAAAGCTATCACCAATATGCCATGCCTCTTGGGCACTGCAATGATGTTTTTCTAAAGCACACATAAAAATCTGTGGGTCAGGTTTAGCCGTTCCCACATAGCTAGAAATCGTAACAGACGTGAAGAATTCCTCCAGTTGCAGTGCTTTTAAGACTAAGTGAAGACGAGAATCAAAATTGGAAACAATCCCTAGCTGAATCCCAATTCGTCGCCATGCTTCTAGTGCAGGTAAAATATCAGGATAAATAAACCAAGGTTCAGCCGTAGCAAAATGAGTGTAAAGGTGGTCAAAAAAATCAGTAAAATCAGCAAACTGATCTAGTACACCCACATTTTGAAACGTGCGTAAGGCAATCACTCGCCACCACTCAAATTCACACTGGGGAATTTCGTCCGGGTCAGTATCTGGAAAAATCAGGGGTTCAGTTGCAGCAAAGGCTTGGAAAAAGGCATCATTCAACAAGGAGGGTGGAACTTTAACTCCAAATTTACGTGCGATCGCACTATACACTTGTCCCACACTCCCTCGCACTCCAAACAGCGTCCCGACAGCATCAAGAAGAATAACTTTTGGTGGTTGCATTGTTAGTTGGTTTTTAGTTGTTGGTTGTTGGTTTTTAGTTGTTGGTTGTTGGTTTTTAGTTGTTGGTTGTTGGTTTTTAGTTGTTGGTTGTCCTTGTATCCTTTATCCTTTGTTTTTGTAATAACTAATGATCCCTGACAAACAACAAACAACAAATCACAAACAACAAACAACCAACAACCAACAACTATTTCGCAGAGAGTAATTCTAACAAGGGTTGGGCGATCCAATTAAAGCCTACTTTGAGTTGATGATCTAAAGTAGGCATTCGATAGAGATAGGCAAGACGACGGAACAAATACGCTAACGAACCATCTAGTTTTAATCCTAAACCTGTTAGTGTGGCATTATCGGTTCCCAACGTCATCATTTCCCCTAAATTTTGATAGCGGAAGGGTAGTAGGGGACGTTCGGTAAGAGATGCCCAGATATTCCATGCGGTATAATCAGCTTGTTGGAATGCAGATTGAGCAGTATTAGGTACTTGCTGACCTGTAGCATCATGACAATCAGCCAGATCGCCTATAGCAAAGATTTCCGGGTGGTCAAGAACTTGTAGGGTTGGTGTGATAGTAAGCTGACCTCGGTGGTTTTGTTTAAGGGGAAGCGATCGCACGACAGGGGTTACGCTAGTTCCGACTGTCCACAATACGATATCAACGGGAATGGTATCCACTTGTCCTTTATAAACGAGTGAGATAGTGTCCGATCCAATGGAGTCTACGCCAGTTTCTAGATCGATCCAAACATTTCGGTCATCCAATGCTTTGTGTGCAGCTTCGCGGTTAAACTCTGGAGAGGTTCTGAGAATAATATCTCCTAGTTCAATCAACCGTAACCGTCCTCGTTCTCCTAAACGGTCTGCTAGCTTACACGCTAACTCAACTCCAGAATAACCCGCACCCACAATCGCTATCCGAATTTTATCAGTATTGGACTCTTCTAAAATCCGCAGTCGTTCTTCTAGGCGATAAGCGTCCGTAATGGTGCGGAATGGAATTGCATATTGAGTCGCGCCCGGTACTTTATCGAGGGGTGTCTCTCCTCCTAGGGCTACCACGAGGCGATCATAAGGAAATTCTGGTCCATGTTGTAATTGTACCCGATGCTCGTGTATATCAATTCCGGCTACAGTAGCCTGAGTGAAACGTACTCCTGTATTGGCTAAAAGTTCTTCAAAGGGTGGGGCAATTTCCCAGGTTTGGAGTTCGCCTGTGAGTAGTTCGTACAGCAGGGGTAAAAAGACAAATCGGTCATTGTGATCAACTAAAATAATTTCAGGTTGTTGGGGCTTTTCCCAAGGCAGTTGGCTTAAGCGTAGGGCAGTGTAGAGACCCCCAAAGCCTCCACCGAGAATACAGATGCGAGTAGGTTGTTCAGTCATCGTTGAATGGGCGGATGTCCGAGTAGGGGAACTTCTTTCAGTGTAGCGAGGCGATCGCAAGTATATAGTTTGAGGGGTCAGTAATCGGCGGTCAGCCGTCAGTTATACCCTTTTCCTTCATAAAGGGTACACATAAAGAAAGAAAATCAAAAAAATATCAGCGCAGCGAATTGTAATTGAACAGGTAATAAGATTAGTCTAAATATTCCGAGTGGGAGCCTTAATACTGCCGAGATTAAAATAAAAGAAAAATTATTTGAGACCACAATGATGACAACAACTTCTAAAACTCTCTATGATGCTGATTTTGCTCTCTGGATTGAGGAAACTGTTAGCCAGTTAAAAAACGGAGAGCTTGCCCAAATTGATTGGGAGAATTTAATTGAGGAGATTGAATCTTTAGGAAAAAGTCAACGTAAGGCAGTACGCAGTTTTTTAGTTCGTCTATTAGAGCATTTGTTAAAACGGCATTATGTATTGATGTCTGATTGTTATCGCGCTTGGGAAATTGAAATTAGAAATTTTCGACAGAATTTAAGAATTGAGTTAGAAGATTCACCCAGTTTAAAAAGTTTTATTGTAGAAATTTTATCTAAAAGTTATGAAATGGCTTTAGAAAATGTTAGAGAGGATTATCCAATTACAGATTTTCCTGACGATTGTCCTTTTCCTAATGATGTAGAGGCTTTGTTAACTGATAAATTTTGGGAAGTAACTGAATGATATAGCAGTTTTCAGATCGGTGAGGTACACTAAATTTTCTTCCCCACTCCCCACTCCCTAAAACTAGAAATTTGTACCTCCAGCTCTTAAAATGGCAATTTCAGCCTAACTTACGCTCTCGGAGTTGGCAATTAACTATCAAATTTTTCTGCACTTATTCCTTCATTTCGACTGACTTGTTCCACCGTTAGCTCTTTGACCTTTTCATAAATATATTCCTCATATCTCTGCGTATAATGATAGCCTCATTTCCCTCCAAGTTAAGCGTTCTGTTGAGTACTCTTTGGTGAGATATTAGGGTAAAGTCACCTCAATCGGTTCAGCTTCCGTGATGTGTTGCCATTCCAATAGCGAATTAATGGATTTTTTATGACGTTCTGAAGCTAAGATGGGTGTCTCACCCCAGCCTACCTGACAGCGGACAATTAGAGAACCGTGTAGTTCGGTAGGGGTACGTTGAGTTTCATAGTGGTCTTTGAGATAGAGAGGCACGAGACTCACTTCATAACTAACTACTTCCCCAGGTTCAATAGAGCGAGTAGTTGGAATTTCAATTCCGTAATAAAATCTATACGGATCTGGAGCATTCACACCTTGGAGCAGGAGAAGTGAGCCGTCCTCTTGTAGGATACGATAAGGCATCTTCGGACTATCAAAAATGTG
Source organism: Cyanobacteria bacterium UBA11370 (assembly GCA_003486645.1). Lineage (GTDB taxonomy): Bacteria > Cyanobacteriota > Cyanobacteriia > Cyanobacteriales > Coleofasciculaceae > UBA11370. The sequence goes on from DNGI01000005.1 coordinate 4,767, forward strand.
GATTGTTGAATTTGCGATATTTTTAATCTGATATCGAACAGAGGGTTCTTGAGAACTGTTGATTATTGATGAGCATGAAACCTGAAGGGGTTCAGTTGTGAGCATAGATTTAGCACTCATAGTAGAAAACCTCTCTTGCGTCTTATCTGTCAACAGAGTCGCTGATGTCTGAGAACCTACCAAGATAAACCAAATGAACAAAACGAGAGCAGACACTAGACCATATGTTCTACTTCCTGCCAAATATGAGAAAGATTTCTTTTGGCATTCTTCGGTATCTTTACGGTCGTTTATCTTCTGCATCATGTCCATATCGCTCATCAATACCGTGTTCATTCCTCAAGCCGTTCTCTGTGAGAGAACCTGTTGCAATAGTATCTTCTTCTTCAGCGATACCATAGGCTGGATCTGAAGCTGGATCTAGAACGGGGCGACCACCACTATTAACTGTTCCTCTTACTTCTCCAGTTGTAATGTGTTGAGCATGAATTAGTTCGTGTCCAAGTACGATAAATACAGGTGAGTCGATTTCATTGCCTACGGCATCATAAGCCTTGATGCTGTCGTCTTGGAGATCTGCATCTATTTCAATGACGCAGCTACTGCCAGATCCCGCCCTTCTAGTTCCGCCTGGATTATTAATTTCAAAGGCATCGTTAGTAAATTGGCCAGTAGTAGCAATAAGTCGGTGTGATGAAGGTTGAATCGTTACTGTTTGTGAACCATTCACCAAGTCCATCACCAAGCGGCGACCTATGGGTCTAGATAGCAGTTTGCCGAACTGTTCGAGAATCTTGTCTTTAAACCCACCATGTGCAGTACCAGCACTATCAATCTCGGTGATTTGTATATTTCCTGAACCCGACTTCAATGCCTCCCAAGTTGCTTCCAACTGAGCAAATTCTGATTCAGTAATCTGTTCTCCTTCAACGGCGTAGGATGTCACAGTGTCGTCAGGCACTACCCAGTACTCACCAAACTCCGTGCTTACACCACGACCAGGGATCTCTCCTGTGTCTTGTCGTTGAATTTTACGCTGCATCACGCTAGGATTCTGCTGAAGCACATGAGTGAATTCATGAGCCATCAACTCCTGCCCCTGACGACTCCCAGGGTCATATTCTCCCTGACGGAAGAAAACATCTTGCCCGGTTGTAAATGCACGAGCTTGAATGGAACGATTTAGCTGATCGGACTGAGCATCAGTATGAATCCTCACGCCACTGAGATCAGCTCCCATAGCTTGTTCCATCGGTTCCCGGATATTGTCTGCGATCGCTTGTCCCCCACCTCTAGCACTTTCGATAGACTCTTCGAGATCCGGTGTAGCTGCCATACCTCCTTCAGCGGGTTTGCGCTGCACCATTAACTTGGCTTGAACAGGTTGCTCCTCTTCTTCTTCGGGAGGGGGCATATCCTCCCGTTGAATCGTACCCGATTCTAATTTAGCTTGAACAGGTTGCTCCTCTTCCTCTTCTTCGGGAGCTGGCATATCCTCCCGTTGAATCGTACCCGATTCTAATTTAGCTTGAACAGGTTGCTCCTCTTCCTCTTCTTCGGGAGCTGGCATTTCCTCCCGTTGAATCGTACCGGATTCTAACTTAGCTTGAACAGGTTGCTCCTCTTCTTCTTCTGGAGGGGGCATTTCATCCCGTTGAATTGTACCCGATTCTAATTTAGCTTGAACAGGTTGTTCTTCCTCTTCTTCCTCCGGAGC
>DNGI01000349.1 GCA_003486645.1 Cyanobacteria bacterium UBA11370
TCTCCCCATCTCCCCCTCTCCCCATCTCTCCCTCTCTCCCTCTCTCCAATCAGAGACGCTTTAACAAATTAGAACCATGAGTATCCGTACCACAGGTATTCAGTAAATTATAAATAGCACTCAACTGCTTAACCTGTTCAGTTTGCTTAGGGCTAGGATGCCAAGGATCTGGGTTAGTATAAGCATAGTAGGTTTCAACACCATCAATTCCTAACTGAGCTGCCGCTGTAATTAATTCATGAGCTGAACGTCGGTAGCGCACAGGATGAGCCAATACTGCTAAACCACCCGCTTGATGAAACGCATCAATCACCACACCCGCTGCTGCATCACGATCCACAGGAGCTTTTCCTTGTAGATAAGGCTCTAAACTAGAATGAGTAGGGTCAAAGGCATAACCCAAAATGTGAACATCAGTATTCAAAAGTTGAGCTGTAATTTCCACGCCGATCCACAAGTGAGGGAACGAGGTAGAGGGTAAAGATTTTTGTAGGTATTCTAACCAGCTTCGAGCAATCTTGTAACCACTGATTGTGTGGTGATCGGTAATCGCAAACCCTTTTAAACCAATGGCGATCGCTTGTTCTATCACCTCTCTTGGTGCTAGCTGACCATCCGAACAGGTGGTGTGCATATGAAAATTATAAGAACGGGGGCAACTATCCGGTTGAATCGTTTGCCAAACTTGCCGGAGTGCATCCTGATTCTGTGCTGCTACCTGAGATGACGCTAAATCTGGAGCCATTTTGACCGCCATAACTGCCTAACTTTAAAGTGCGTGGGTTGTCTTGATCCGATGCTACCCTCAACCGCAAGAGAGCATTTGCCTTAGATTGGAGTATGCCCTATTCGTTCTAAATTCTTAAAACCACCTTAGCAAAACCGAATTGCTATTGATCCTTGGATTGTATTACATATCAGACGGTTTGCGATACGGTAGGGAGTGGGAAGTGGAGAGTGGGGAGCGTTTTGAGTTGTAATACCACTTTAAACAAGAAATGGTGGACATGACCTACTCAGACTCTGAGACAGTGCATCTTTCCCAATCGAAAATCCAAAATCCAAAATCTAAAATCCAAAAGGGTATGAGTTTTGAGTTCCGTTATTCCTCTACCAAGCTTCCTTCCGAGTTGCGAGTTTTCCAGGCTAGTTCTAATACCTGAGTCCAGCGCTTTTGGGCTTGTTTGGGGGTACAACTCAATATCTTAGCGATCTCACCATCACTTTTTTGAGCCTGTTTCAGCGATAATAATTGTTGCTGTTGGTCGTCTAGTTGGGCTAAGAACGCTTCCCATTGGTCGGATGACATCCCTAGCTTTTGATCCAGATCTGCTCCTAACCATTGATGAACGAGTTTCCAGTGAGAAGAACGAGAGAATTTTTCCACATGGTACTTAAAGCGCTGTTGTAAGTAGTCGCGCTGGCGAGGGGTTAAACCGAGTATTTCATCAATATCCGGTGCAGCGAGATCTTGTAACTTTAAGACCAAATAATCCGCACAATCCGAATGACCTTGGTCTTCTAAATACTGTACCAATTCTGAAACCACCCGTTCCCGTAATACTAACTCGCTGGGGTCAGTGCTTTCAGCAACCAAACGCGATCGCACTTGTTGCATAGTGGCTGTACGGCTGTATTCCTGTGCTTCCTCTCCCTTAGCATATTCTACCGCCTGCTCAATATCCACCGGAGTTTCGCTGGGTTGGCGTTTGGCAAAACTCTGCGCTCTCAGTACAATCAGTTGTTGACTACTCCGATTCGGTAAAGTAATACGCCGCTTGGCATAATGTTCTGTAAATGCCATATATTCGGCTAATTCAAGCTGGGTACGGGGACTATAATCCGCATCGACTTGATTTTCCCGCCGAAATGCTTTCAGGGACTCCGCATAAAAGTCTTGCAAAAAGTCCTCAATCAAATTGTAACGAGCGGAAAACTTTAACTGAGAGTGCGGCTGTGCCACATGGCGATAAATCATCACACTCAGGCTACTGTGTAATTCCACACGACCTTGCTTAGAACCCAATTTATAGTAAGATAAGCATTTTTGTAGTCGATGACGCGCCAAGGTTAATTGCCAGGAATGAATTTCCCCCGAAGTCTGGATGCGATCGCTCTTAGAACAAATTCGTTCAACTTCTACAGCGATCCGCTCAACCACGGCACGAGCGCGACTGGGTAAGGGTTTCAATGGAGTTACTGAACTATTGCTAGGTTCTCTAACACGCACTCCAGAACCTAATGCAGCTTGCATTTCATCCAGCAACAGCTCAACCAAAGCCTCGGTATTTCTTTCAGTAAAAAGTTCCGGATTAGGAAAGTGGCTTTGAGAAGTTTGATTAATAGATTTAGCAGTTTTAACGTTCATGGTATTGCCCCTAGAGACTACAGTCACGAATTACAAACGACACCAGCAGAGGAAAAGTTCGTGATTGTTATCTCAGTCAACTCTCTGTTGCTGTCCACAATTAGAATGTAAATCGCAATCTTTAGCTCTTGGTTGATTGTTGTGTCACTAAATTCAGATCGCTATTGAATGGCTGGCAAAGTAAGTTGTTTTTCAACGGCACCATCCGCTCAAAACCATTGTCTTATGTGGATTTAAGGAATTTAAAATCCCTAACTTAAGCCGCTTGTCTAGAGCCAATTAGATAGACAATCAACAAAGTGGGTTGATTTTTAAACTCTCGTCCGAAATCCCTCACCTGTCTCCTGTAGTAGGAGTTTTCCTAGTAAAAGCCTTCTGTTAAACAGTTCTACCGTAGGAGTCAGAAGCCAGGAGTCAGATTCTCCGCGTCCCCACTCCCGGTCTCCCCACTCCCCCTCTCACTCCCAACTATGACTAATCGGCACAGCTAAAGCTGTAGCAGCTTCCCACCCCAACCCTTGACGCACGATCACAGGTTCATCCCCAGTCATATCGAGAATGGTTGATACCTCAGAACCGGGTTCTGAACCGTTGTCTACAATAATGTCCACCAAACTCTCGAATTGATCGAATAGTTTTGCGCGTTCTAGTCCCAGGAAAGGAGTTTTACCGCTGTCATCGTCTAGGTGAGCAGAAGTGGAAATAATTGGATTTCCCAAACTTTCCAGTAGCGCTTGACAGACTGGATGATCGGGAACTCGGATACCGCTAGTTTTACGTTTAGGATTCATAACCAGCCGGGGTACTAATTTGGTTGCAGGGAGCAAAAACGTGTAAGATCCTGGAATCAAACGCCTCATAATCCGGTAAGCTGGGTCACTCACCCAGGCATATTGGGAAATATTGGACAAAGAAGAACAAAGAAACGTCAGGGGCTTATCATTAGAAAGCTGCTTCAAACGCCTCACTCGTTCTACTGCGGACTTGGCATTCAGGTCACAACCAATCGCATAGACAGTATCAGTGGGATATAACATTACTGCACCATCTCGCAGGTCGTCCCTTATTTTCTCTATTCGACGTATTTGTGGAGTGTCCGGATGAACCTCGTAAATAGTAGCCATAAAAATTTTTGTTCTTAGTTGTTGGTTGTTGGTTGTTGGTTGTTGGTTGTTAATTATTAAT
>DNGI01000008.1 GCA_003486645.1 Cyanobacteria bacterium UBA11370
TAATCTTCCCCAGCATCAAGCTGTAGCGAATAAGATTTGGCGGCATTGTATAAAATCCGCTTCTCAAATCCTTCTACATTTAAGACTTGCATCTCGATAATTATGGTTTTGTCTCCCGTTATCTTCGCTTTCACATCTAAGTACGTATCTTTAACGCCTCTAATCCGAGGGGCGAGATAAGGATTGAGAATTTCTAAGTCTTTTATGGTTAGATTACCTTGATAGAGTAAGGCATTGAGGAAACTAATCAGAATATCCTTACTTTGCTCCGAACCAAAGATTTTCTTAAAGGCAAAATCGGTTTTAGGATTGATGAAAATCATGGAAAACTCTCCCAGTTAATCTTAAGCTTAATTTTGATGAGCTAACTTGCCCTCGACAGAGTTTGAGGTAGGGTATTTTCACTCTAAGTTGCTTGTGTAGTATGTAATTTTAGTATAAAATTCGGGTTTAAGCACCTTTGATAAACTTCAACCCTCACAAATTCGGAAACATTCACTCAGAGGCATCTAGAAGACTCTCTAATACCAAATCCGGTTATGATAGACTATTTATAAACAAGAGGAGTTAATGGCGAAGTAAAGGAATGCAAAAAAAAGCCTATTTAGCGAATCACTTTAATTGTGATGAACTTCAACAAAAGTACTTAAAAAGTCAAGACCCGTAGAATCAATAAAATGGAGTATTCTCTAGAAAGAATCCTTTGAATGGACAATAAAAATAGTGCCCTCGTCCTAGGACTAAACTAAGCTGTCACGCTTTTAAATTACTTATTGAGATAGAGGACACCTCACCCAAAATGCCAATAGAAATTAACAACCTTATCCGTTACATCCGCTACCCCATCCGTTGCCACATCCGTTGCCACATCCGTTGCCACACTGCCTAACCCAAAATGCCAATAGAAATTGACTACCGCTTTCCCCCAGGCGTAAATGCCGAAAAGCAAGCTAAAATCATCGCCATAGGGCAAACCGTTGGTACTTGGGATGCCCCTTTTTCCCATCGAGAAGACATATTAAACTCCCATCTCGCCCAAGTCATCAGAAGCGTAACGAACCCCGATGGTTCTAGCCTCACCACAATCCAATTTCCCGAAGCTAACGTAGAAAATGATATCTCCAGCCTGCTAACCATGATTTTTGGTAAATACTCAATGGCAGGTGCAGCAAAAATAATAGCAGTCCGTTTGCCACATCATTACGGAACCCATCCAAAACTCGGAATTAGCGGGATTCGGGAACGACTTAATGTATTTAACCGCCCTTTAATTATGGCAATTTTCAAGCCAGCATTAGGGCTTTCTGCAAGTGACCATGCAGCCATTTTACAAGAAGTCGCCAATGCCGGATTAGACATTATTAAAGATGATGAAATTATGGGAGACTTGCAGGTAGCCCCAACGTTGAAACGTTTAGAAGCTTGCCACCAAGTTCTAGATAACATTAAACAGCAAACAGGTCGAACCGTACTGTATGCTATTAATGTTACGGGAACGGCTGATAAATTAATTGAAAAAGCCCGTCTGGTAGTACGCGAGGGAGCAAACGCCCTTTTACTCAATGTCCTAACCTACGGCTTCTCCGTTTTAGAAGCACTAGCCGCTGACTCAGAAATTAATGTACCAATCTTTGCTCATCCCGCCTTTGCAGGTGCAATCTGTGCCTCCCCTGACTACGGTATGTCCTACTCAGTCGTTTTAGGAACCCTGATGGCGCATGGTGGGGCAGATGCCGTACTGTATCCTGCTCATTATGGGAGTTTACCCTTCGATCCCGATGAAGAAGCAAAGATTCGAGAGAGTTTGCGATCGCGCCATGTTTTCCCTGTCCCTTCTGCTGGCATTCATCCCGGTATTGTACCCAAAGCCTTAGCCGATTACGGTCAAGATGTAATTCTCAACGCGGGTACTGGAATTATGGATCACCCTGATAATCCTGCGGCAGGCGTTAAGGCATTTTTTGAAGCCCTAGAACGAATTCAGCAAGGCGAATCCTTTGAATTAGATCATGTACCACAAGGATCACTACGTCGTGCCTTAGAGAAGTGGATGTAAGGTTGGTTGTTGTTTGTTGTTGGTTGTTTGTTGGTTGTTGTTGGTTGTTTGTCGTTTGTTGGTTGTTGTTTGTCGTTTGTCGTTGGTTGTTTGTTGGTTGTTTGTGGTTTGTGGTTTGTGGTTTGTGGTTTGTGGTTTGTGATTTGTGATCAGTTCTCTATTGTTTTTTACAACTAACAACTAACAACCAACAACCAACAACTAACGACTAACAACAACTAACAACTAACAACCAACAACTAACAACTAACAACCAACAACCAACAACCAACAACCAACAACTAACGACTAACAACCAACAACTAACAACTAACAACTAACAACTAACAACCAACAACCAACAACACTCTTACTCGTTCCAAACCTCATCAATCGGTGGGGGTTCAGGAGGTAGAGGGCGCGATGATAAGGGCTTTTCATTAGACTCTGAGGACTGACTCAGAGAATGAATTGGAGTCGTTGCACGGATCGTACCGACCCAATTATTCCCCGTCCGGGGTGTCACTGCTGTGGTTATATTGTTACCTCGATCAAGTAGATAACTTAGATGATGTAACCCTTCACACAACTTTTGTAAGTGAGTGCAACGGTAATCAGCAGCTTGCCAATCTCCAGCTTCCAGGGCCTCAGCGTATCCTCTTTGCAACGCCCGGATCAATCGGAGTTGAGTTTCAATGATGGGATAATTAATCGTCATGGGTTTGGCTTTGTTTCAATCGGACTTGGCATATACCCCTGGTGTATCGCGTCAGTGATGAGAAGCGTTCACATCCACATTCTGGCTTAATTCGCAAAAAGCGGCTAGTGTTGATAGAAACCAATGAGGACAACTATATCTGCTCTAAAAATAGCGAATGGGGAATAGGGATTTTCCTCCTAAAACAGAGGTTAATTGATCAAATCGGGAACATTTATCCTCCATCTAGTTTTCAGTCAGCCTAGTCCTGAAACCTAAAAGCATTCGTTATTCCATTTTTCAGGACTTTATCCGATGAACAGGATAGTTCGATCAACTGATACCAAGTTGTAATCCAAGATGCAATTTTGTCTCCCCCTCTCCCTCTCTCCCCATCTCCCCCTCAAGCCAGTTTAAATTACACCTTCCTACCTAAAAAATTCTTCCGCCTCACCAAAAATCCCCCACCAAGCGCTATCAATCCTACTAGAGTACTCGGTTCTGGCACAGACGCAACACTGATGCTATTCCTCAATGCAGTGGTTGACGTTGATGAGGAGGTAGAGTTACTCTTTGATGACGATGATGTGGGAGTAGAACCGCGATTCCAGCCAATCACATCTAATAATCGGCGATCGCTTTCTGAAATCTTCAACAATTCACCCTTCGCCGCCGTAGGGTCTAGAATCCCTAAACTTAAATTATCTTTCCAGTGACTGGCTTGCTGTCTGTCTCCATAAACTACTCCAGTAGAAAAACTAGCAATTTTCGTCGTACCCCCATTAATTGAGAAGTATTTATCTGTTTTATTCGCTGTCCAATCTATCGTCCCCTTGCCTTTTTTTACGCTGGTAGTAGAAAAGCGAAATAAGTCCATGGGAGTGACGTAGGTGAAGTAATCATCTCGGTAAACGTGACTATTAGTATCTAAAATATCTACGCCACTCGTAAAGCCCAAAGCATGACCAATTTCATGGGCGGCTGCACCTACAAAGTCATAGCTTCCCGCAGAAATTCCATCGCTGGGATCGAAATCCCAATTAAAGAGAGTACTGAAGACAATTAACGCATCGGTAGCGCTATCGTTTCCGGTTCCCAAACCCAACGCTTTAGCATTAGCATTGGTGAGCCAGATATTGGTATTATTAGCATCCTTGTCTTTATCCAAATACGGTGTGGCGCTACCTGCACCCATGGGGCTATTGGTGGTGCGGTTGATTAGCATATTGAATGCCGAACCGCTAGGTAAATTACTAACAGCCGTAAAATCATCGGTTGACCTTCTGTCATTCAGTAGAGCGTTGCGGACATTGGTGTAAGAGACTAAACTTGATGTCGAATTGGCTTCACCCAAAACACCTCGATCTAGAGCCTTAAACCCAATATTAATATTAACTGTTACTTCATCACTAAGTACAGAAGACCAGAGATTTCCCGCTGCCGTAAATCCGGCAAGTGCCTGGGGATTGATGTCGGGTGAATAGCTGTAGGAAAAGGTTAATGCTTGGACTGGATTTGCACTCAAACCAATTCCCGTTGCTAAGGTTAAGGCAAAGGGTTTGAGCAACTTTGAATAAATTTTTTGGAAATAAAATTTGGCTGCCATAATTTCCAATAGATAAAAAATAATTCAGAACGACTAGCTATCTCTATTGATACTTGAACACTTGGATAGATGTCGAGTCAAACCTATAAATTTTACTCAAGCTTTATAAATGCAGTTATCGTTTTTATAGGGGCTTCATAGTGAAACTTCCAAAATCAGAAGACCATCTGACTCCAGTTCTATTCATTTTTTGTCATACGAAACTATTAAAATTTAAATCTATTTACCTTCATCTACTTCCTCAAATAACCTGTAATACCAACTCTTCAAAATCAAGCAACAGATACAAACCTGGAAACCCCGATATAATCTGATTTTCTTAATTTTGAATTTTGAATTTTGAATTGATATAAGTTGTCTCAATTTTATGAAGTGAAAAAATATTACTGGAGCGGAACTCCAGTCTCAGCCTTCTGATTTCAATAAGTAAAGAAATTTAAAGAAAAGTAACCTCTTGCAGAAAATGCAGGACTTAACTCTGAGAAATATTTAAGTTGAAAAAATACAGGAGCAGAACCAATGCGTTCAATCCACGTTCCCCTACAGGTTTTCTCTGTGCTAGCCCTAGGATGTGTATTCACTAGCAGTGCCTATGCAACCACGGTAAAATTTGTTGACGTACTCCCCTGATTAA
>DNGI01000061.1:0-632 GCA_003486645.1 Cyanobacteria bacterium UBA11370
CACACCCCACACCCCACTCCCCATTCACAACTGCTTACGCCCTACATCCCTACTACCGCGAAAGCCGACGCTTAATCGGGCTAGTAACATTACGAGAACAAGATATTTTACCGATACCTGGGGGACAAGTTGCCGCTTTACCCATCGATGAGTTAGGACAAGTCAGTGGAATTGCGATCGGGAACTATCCTAATGATCACCATTATCCCGGTATTAATTTTCCCCTAGCCCCAAAATCAATCCGCTGGGGAGGGCGCTGGACAGGCACACCCTTTACCATTCCCTATGGTTGCCTAGTCCCCATCTCAACCGACGGTCTTTTAGTCTGTGAAAAAAATATCTCTGTCTCTCATATTGCCAATGGTTCAACTCGACTGCAACCTCTCGTGATGAATATTGGTCAAGCCGCCGGACTAGCAGCAGCGTTATGCGTGATTCAGAATTGTCAACCTAGAAATTTATCAATCAGGCATATTCAAGAAGGATTATTACACGATCCAATTGCCCCAGCTTCTATTATTCCCCTTTTCAATTTTCCCCCTCACCATCCAGACTGGCTGTACTGGCAATACTATTACCTAAATAGCCCAGAGGAGTATCCTGTGACACGAGAGGGGGAGAGAGGGAGAGGG
>DNGI01000061.1:978-3019 GCA_003486645.1 Cyanobacteria bacterium UBA11370
CCCCCTCTCCCCCTCTCCCCTCACAGGCATTTTCACTCGTCAAGCTGAACAAAATTACACTCTTACCCTCACTGAACCAGTCATTTACGCAGGTCAAACTTGGATGCTAATTACCTTGCAACCAGAGATTAATAACCAATTACAAACTTATCCTGATCAGCAATTGCTCACAGTTTGGGGGCGTTTCAATCAATCCGGAAACTGGCTAGTTGTTGAAAAGATTGATTAAGTAAGACAAGGACTTAGATCCCCGACTTCTTGAAGAAGTCGGGGATCTGGGTATGAGATTTATTGACAGTCGGAAGAAAAACAACCAACAACCAACAACCAACAACCAACAACCAACAACCAACAACTAACAACTAACAACCAACAACGGACAAACGCCCTAGTTTACCATCAATCTTTACCCAATCAACATAAACTTCCACAAAAGTTTTTCCTGAAGTCTTTATAAGAACTCCGTATCAGGGACTAGAAACCCTGACACGGACATCTTCTATGCGCATTTACACCTCTATCATCGTGCTGAGTGTAGTTACAATCTCGCTCTCTGCTAATTCCCAGATCCCCAGCCATTCCTCCGTTACACTACTCAAATCGGCAAATTCTACTCAACTGCTATCCTTAGTTAAAACCGGAGAAGCCGGTCCTCAGTCTCCCTCTCCTGGTGGACAACGCCGAGATTTCTTTCAAGCCGGACAAATGACCCCTCCCCAAATCTCCCATCGGGGTAGCGGACGCAGGGAGTTCTCCTGGGCATAGAAATGCCTGAGTTCTGATATAATATAAACTTCGCTGAAAGAAATTCACTCCCCCAGTTACTCCTCATGGAGGGGGGAGTGTTCGATTTGCAGTTTTCTTTTGGTTTTCTATAATCAAGGAGAATTCAGCGTTAACCATTAGGATATTAGGGTGCCTTAAGTAAGCGCATGTTCTGCTAGCTGAGTTGAACTCACTGATCCGGTGAAGCAGTGAGTCTATCACTAAGGAATAAAATCTTTGTACTCATGCGATGTGACCGCCCCTAAGATGATAAACCACGTCGATCTGATCAAAACTCTTAGCCCCAGTGCCATGGATCAGATTATGCTATACCTGGCTTTCAGCGCAATGAGAACCAGTGGACACAGACACGGGGCTTTTCTAGATGCCGCCGCAACGGCAGCCAAATGTGCTATTTATATGACCTATTTGGAACAAGGTGAGAATATCCGGATGACCGGGCATTTACACCATATTGAACCAAAACGGGTCAAAGTTATTGTTGAGGAAGTCAGGCAAGCCTTAACGGAAGGAAAACTGTTGAAGATGCTGGGTTCTCAAGAGCCTCGCTATCTGATTCAATTTCCTTATGTTTGGATGGATCAGTATCCTTGGCAACCGGGGCGATCGCGCATTTCCGGGACAAGCCTGCACTCCGAAGAAAAGCGACATATTGAGGAAAAATTACCAGAAAATCTACCCGATGCTCAAGTTATTAATTCCTTACAGTTTTTGGAATTAATTGAATTTTTGCATACTCGCGCTCAGGAAGATGTGCCACCAGAGGGACGTTTACCTCTAAGTGAAGCGATGGCTGAACATATCAAACGTCGCTTACTTTATTCAGGAACTGTCACGCGCCTTGATTGTTCGTGGGGTTTACCCTACTATGCTCTCACTCGTGCGTCTTACTCGCCCGTCGATGGCAAAGAACGGACGTACACTGTAGTGGAGGATACGGCGCAATACTTCCGATTAATGAGAGATTGGGCAGAGCGTCAACCGAATGTAATGCGGGTTTTGGAAGAATTAGATATCCCACCTGATAACATTGACCAGGCTCTACAAGAACTTGATGAAGTTATTCGCGCTTGGGCGGATAAGTATCATCGGGATGGGGGTCAAGCCATGGTTCTCCAAATGGTTTTTGGGCCACAAGGGCATTAGTTGTTGGTCATTGGTCATTGGTCATTGGTCATTGGTCATTGGTCATTGGTCATTGGTCATTGGTCATTGGTCATTAATCATTGGTCATTAGTCATTAGTCATTAGTCAT
>DNGI01000302.1:0-14076 GCA_003486645.1 Cyanobacteria bacterium UBA11370
CATCTCCCCCTCTCCCCCTCTATCCCAGTCAGTAATCTAAAACCACACCCAGCTTATTCCCTCGCTAATAAAATTCGAGAAAACACCTGAAAAACCTGAACAACTCCCCGTTCAAATACAGCTAAAAAATAATTAGGCTTAATTTTAATCGCTCGGTCGTAAGATGCGATCGCCGCTTCATAATTTCCCAAACTTCCCCAAATATTACCCCGCCAGTGCCATGCTTGAAACGATTCAGGATTCAATTCTATAATCTGATCTAGCACTGAAAGAACCTCACTATACTGACCCAAGCTTTCCAATTCGTTAGCTTTTTGCCACAACTGCTCAGACGTTGGAGTGATAGGAATCAGTAGTTCTACCGAATCGGGATAGATATAAAAATCTGACGGGATAACAAGAGACTGATGATTAGAAGGGGCGGCGGTGGCAGTCATCACCATCATCTTTACCTCAGCTTCATAGGATACGATCTATTGACCCTGAAAGCTTCATAAAAGTTTCATGAATGTTGCCTTGATTCATCTATGCTAGCTCAAGCAACAATTTATTCTGAAGCAGTGCTATTTAATCAGCAACAATTTGAAACAGAACTTCGAGACGTTACCCAACAGCTATCTCAATCTACAGAACACTCAGAAATCAACCAGCCTCAAACAATCCCTCTACACCTCTTTGAAACCCTCTCTTCCACCAATCAAACCCTGTGGGAATTACTCAATCAAGGCGCACCTATTCCAACTGTTGTAATTGCGACTCAACAAACAGCAGGACGAGGGCAGTGGGGGCGTAAATGGCAATCTAACCAGGGTGGGCTATACTTATCTTTGGCTCTAGCTCCAAATATTGAAGCATCGAATAGCGCTCAATTAACGCTTTGTAGTGCTTGGGGAATAGCCACAGCCTTGAGAAGTTACGGTATTCCCGTCTTGCTCAAATGGCCGAATGATCTGTTGCTTTTGGGACGCAAGTTAGGAGGCATTCTTACAGAAACCCGCGTACATCAGGGTCAGATTACCAAAGCTATCGTCGGTGTAGGCATCAACTGGAGTAATACCGTGCCTGAAACAGGTATTAATTTACAATCCTTTTGCGCTCAACAGGTCACTCCATCAGTTACATCCTTGGAAATGTTAGCTGCAATTGTAGTAAAAGGGCTGCTAGTGGGCTACCAACGCTGGTCAGAGGACGGAATAGATAACTTACTCCTCTGTTACCACAAGCTATTGGATAGTCAAGGATATCCGGTGACTATTGAAGGAAACCCTGGAACTGTAATCGGTGTCACCCGAACAGGTGAATTGCGAGTCCGCTTGCGATCGCTAAACTCTGCTGTGACAGGAACAAATTCTCCAACACCAACAGAAATTACCTTGAAACCCGGTACAATCAGCCTTGGTTATCGTTTGTAATCTTTCAGCTATCTTGAACTATAAAGAGTAGGGAGATCAGGGAGTTTTGAATTTTGAGTTAAAGAAAGTTCTGACCTTCCCCTTCCCCCTTTCCCATTTTCCCTTCCCCTTTCCCCCTAAATTAAGTGATGAGTAGTGAGTCGGACATGACAAAAGAAACCTCCTCTAGTTACACCCCTTTAGGACTCTTCTATCGGCATCCTCGGTTAATCCAAGGATTAAGCTTAATGAGTAGTCTGGGTCTTCTCAGCACTGGACTAGTCGTTGCCCAAACAGACTCACCCTTAGATACCGATGTGACACCCCAAGCAAACCCAATTCCATCGGCAAGCCAACCCGCCCCAGAACCTGCACCAGTACAGCAACCTGCTCCTGCACCCGTGGTATCAGCCCCAGAACCTGCGCCACTACCGAAACCCGTTTCTCGACCCGCTGCATCCGTTCCAGCACCCGCACCTGCACCAGAAGCATCCGCACCGCCAACCGTTATCCCCCAAAAACCCAGATTAGCCGCTCCCATCTTATCTGCACCTTCTGCACCTCCCTCATCAACCCTCGCCACACCCCCCAAAGTCCTCCTCAATCCCGACCGAATTCAGGAGGCGGCTCAAACTCCCGTCGCTCCCAACAATACCTACATTGATCGCACCAACTACAATCTGGGAGCAACCCGTGGTTCCCAGGGAACACCTGCGGTAGTCCTCACAGAACGGTCAACCGGATGTCAAACAGTATCCCAAAATGGACGACTGACAAGTGGCATTTGTAACATTCCACCTCGAAATCAAGCGATCGCACGTTCTGGGCAACCTCCCAAGGAACCTCAACTTGGTGGCATACCCAGACTACCCGTACCACCCGTTGCTACTGCCGGATCAGTTCCACTCCAGCCGATCAATACTACGAGTAACAATCGTGTCCTTGTCCCAACACGGCGGCATCGGTCATTTACTGGACGTGCAACTGTACCCCCAGGTCTGGCTTTCTCCCAAGGTTCGACTGCTCCCACAGGCATGACAACCCCAACAGGTCTAGCCTATTACAATCTCACGACCCGACCATCTGGGCGACCTAAAATTAGCAATAACAGCTTTATCTTTCCCCTCACCATTCCCGCTTCCATCTCATCCCTATTCGGCTGGCGGATTCATCCCATTACAGGTGAACGCCGCTTCCATTCCGGTACAGATTTAGCAGCACCAGAAGGGACACCCGTCATCGCTGCTGCTTCCGGTGAGGTAGCCACGGCTGACTTCTTAGGGGGTTATGGTCTGACTGTAATTCTACGGCACGACGAAGGTCGGCAAGAAAGTCGCTATGCTCACCTTTCAGAAATCTTTGTTCAACCAGGGGAATTAGTCGATCAGGGCACTGTCATAGGACGTGTGGGTAGTACAGGTTTTTCCACTGGCCCACACCTACACTTTGAATGGCGCAATCTCACCACTGATGGTTGGGTCGCCGTAGATGCTGGAACTCATCTACAATACGCCTTGGCTCAATTTATCGAAGCCCTCAAAGTTGCTCAAACCACTCCCCAACCAGGGTCTTAAGCTGAATGGCAGTGATTTAAGGATGGTGGGCACTGCCCACCCTACCAATTTTCTGAGTACAATTTAACGTGAATTCGACTAATGTCCAGCTAATCACCCCTAATAAAATTTCTCCCTCTCTCCCCCTCCCCCTCTCTCCCCCTCAATTTTTTAGTCCTATTTAACCCAACATGACATCCATAACCTTCATCTTGTGCTAGGGTGACTTGGCAATGCTAGGATGACATTTGCCCCATCTGGTGAGGTATTGATGGCAGAAACACTTTTTTTCAACGCTTTGCGTCAAGCCATTGACGAAGAAATGGCACGGGATGAAGCTGTATTCGTTCTTGGGGAAGATGTAGGTCATTACGGGGGTTCCTACAAAGTCACTAAAGATTTGTATCAAAAATATGGCGATCTCCGGATTCTCGATACCCCGATCGCAGAAAATAGTTTCACAGGTCTAGCCGTCGGTGCGGCGATGACGGGGTTACGACCGATTATTGAAGGCATGAATATGGGCTTTTTATTGCTTGCCTTCAACCAAATTGCGAATAATGCTGGGATGTTACGTTATACATCCGGCGGAAACTTCAAAATCCCTATGGTGATTAGAGGTCCAGGCGGAGTCGGTCGTCAACTGGGTGCTGAACATTCCCAGCGACTCGAAGCCTATTTTCAAGCCGTTCCAGGTCTAAAAATAGTCGCTTGTTCAACACCTTACAATGCTAAAGGACTGCTTAAATCAGCGATCCGAGATGATAATCCGGTTTTGTTTTTTGAACACGTCCTACTCTATAACTTAAAAGAAAATCTTCCGGATGAGGAGTACCTCCTCCCTATCGATAAAGCAGAAATTGTCCGTAAAGGGAAAGATGTAACTATTCTCACCTACTCGCGGATGCGTCACCACGTTATGCAAGCAGCCAAGCAGCTTGAAAAAGAAGGGTTTGACCCAGAAGTAATTGACTTGATTTCCCTAAAACCTCTAGATTTTGAGACGATTGGGGCTTCAATTCGCAAAACCCACCGCGTTATTGTAGTAGAAGAATGTATGAAAACGGGTGGTATTGGAGCTGAAGTGACTGCATCAATTAATGAGAAGTTGTTTGATGAGTTAGACGCACCCGTACTACGCCTCTCCTCTCAGGATATCCCCACCCCTTACAACGGAACTCTGGAGAACCTCACTATTGTACAACCCCAACAAATTGTAGAAGGTGTACAAAAGATGATGGCACTAAGGGTGTGATAGTTGTTGGTTGTTTGTTGATTGTTGTTTGTTGTTAAGGGTTCTAGAGTATCGGGTTATAAGTCTGAGATGTTAGGAGAGTGTTTGAGTGTTTGGCAGATAAATATACTAAAAACCGCTGGGAGCTTTACTTTTCAATAATCACCCAAAACTTTATTAAGTAACGCTTACAGTCCTGTTGATAAAAGTTCAGGTATTATCCGTTTGAAGTATATACAACAACCAACAACCAACAACTAACAACCAACAACCAACAACCAACAACTAACAACTGACAAAACAGATTATCATAGCATTTGTTGGCGCGGGTCGTAGTTATGCAGAGACAGCGTTTGGTATTAGGGTTGATTCTAGTTCTGGTGATTGCAGCGATCGCCGTTTTGGTGACGATTCCGATCCAGCTAGGATTAGACCTCCGAGGAGGGTCACAATTGACCATTCAGGTAAAGACGACAGAAGAGGTTAAGGAAATCACGCCTGAAAAGTTGCAAGATGTTAAACGAGTGATCCAAAACCGAGTCGATGAGAGTGGTGTTTCAGAATCAGTTGTACAAACGGTGGGTGAAAATAAGATTCTCGTCCAGCTTCCAGGTGTGAGTGATCCACAGGAAGCAGAACGAAGGCTTAAAGGCACAGCGAAGCTAGAGTTTCGTAAGCAAATACCGGGTTCAGAGGCGCAGCTACCCATTGAACTCCAAGTGCGAGATAATCTAAAACAAGAGCAGGAAAAGCTCAAACAGAGTGGGGATGAAGCCGCGATCGCCACCAATCAAGATGCTATAAAACGTAGTAACGAAGCGATCGCCAAACTCTTTGAAAAAACCAATGTCACGGGTACAAATCTTAAAGATGCTCGCGCTCAACCCACTCAAGCTGCAAATAATTGGGAAGTTAGTTTGCGATTTGATGTCGCGGGGGGAGAAGGGTTTGCTCAACTGACCAAAGAACTAGCTGGCACAGGACGCTCAATTGGTATTTTCTTGGATGATAACCTGATTAGCTCTCCCACCGTTGGCCCTGAATTTGCTCAGACGGGTATCACAGGAGGTAGTGCTGTCATTACAGGTCGCTTTACAGTACAAGAGGCTGAAGATCTGGCAATTCAGTTACGGGGTGGTGCTTTACCCGTACCCGTGGAAGTCGTGGAAAATCGCACAGTTGGGGCGACTCTAGGACGAGATAGTATTCAACGCAGTATTTATGCGGGACTGGGAGGTCTAGTTTTAGTCTTTATTTTTATGGGGGTCTACTATCGCCTTCCAGGTCTAATTGCCGATGTTGCCCTGAGTATTTACGCTTTACTGACTCTAGCGGCATTTTCCTTACTTGGTGTGACGTTAACCCTCCCTGGAATTGCAGGGTTTATCCTGAGTATAGGCATGGCAGTTGATGCCAATGTGCTTATTTTTGAGCGGACACGGGAAGAATTACGAGAGGGGAAGAGTTTATATCGCGCTGTAGAATCCGGGTTTTATCGAGCTTTTTCCAGTATTTTGGATGGAAATGTGACGACAGTTATTGCGTGTTTGGCTCTGATTTGGAAAGGGTCAGGTTTGGTGAAAGGTTTTGGAGTCACACTAATGTTAGGAGTGCTAGTGAGCATGTTTACAGCACTCACCTGTAGTCGTACCTTTATGCTCCTCGTAGTTCTGGGAATGCCTGGAGTTCGCCAGAAACCCGAACTCTTTTGCCCTAATCTTCCAGAGTCAGCTAAATCTTAGTCTGTTCGTTGTTGTTCGTGATGGGTTATTTGTTTTTAGCAAACAATAAACAACAAACAACAAACAACAAACAACAAATAACAAACAACAAACGATGAAACTCAATATAATTAAACAGCGATCGCTTTGGTGGACGATTTCTGCTGGTGTTATTCTAGCTGGTCTCATTTCAATGGTGATTTCCACCAATCAAATTGGTACTCCTTTACGTCCGGGCTTGGATTTTGTTGGAGGTACGCGCCTACAATTTGAATTGGACTGTACTAAACCGGAAAACTGCACTCAGCCCATTGACTCAGGGACAGTCCGGGAAGTTATGACAGAGCAGGGGTTAGGTAATAGCAGTATCCAGGTTTTAGGCGAGAAAAAACAAGCCCTGAGCATTCGCACCCAAGCCTTAGAGGTGGAACAGCGTACTCAATTACAAACGGCTTTGAGTGAAAAACTAGGCGATTTTAATCCTAGAGCGACTCAGATTGATATCGTTGGACCCACTTTGGGACGAGAGCTATTTGCTGAGGGCTTGCTGGCTTTAATCATCTCCTTTGCAGGTATCTTAATTTACCTGACGTTTCGCTTTCAGTTTGACTATGCCTTCTTTGCCTTTATTGCTCTGTTCCACGATGTACTGGTTACGGCTGGAATTTTTTCGATTCTGGGATTAGTGCAGAGGGTAGAAGTTGACAGCTTATTTGTCGTTGCTCTATTGACAATTATTGGATTTTCTGTTAACGACACCGTAGTAATTTATGACCGAGTGCGGGAAGTTATTAAGCTACATCCGGAGCAGCATATTAACCAAGTCGTTGATGATGCGGTGAATCAAACCCTAACACGGTCAATCAACACCACCTTAACTACACTCTTGCCATTGTCAGCAATTCTGCTGTTTGGGGGAGAAACTCTAAAGTACTTCGCATTAGCCTTGATTATTGGCTTTATCGCGGGTGCTTATTCCAGTATTTTTATTGCTAGTACTCTGCTAGCCTTGTGGCGAGAGCGTACTGGCAAAGCTCACTTTATGGTAGAACAAGAGCCAGAAATTTCTGATGAAATTTAATCGGTAAAGCATAGACATCTAATCAATAATTGTTCATTGCCAATTACGATGGGCAAAAATGGATCAATCAGATGCTCAAATCCCTCCAACAGAACAAACAGACCTTGATCCACTGTTCAAAATACAGGTTCAACGGTTACATCAACTTACTGTCTATGGTCGATGGTTAGTGGTTACTATCCTTTGGCTGACTGTAGCACCCTTGAGTCTATGGGGGTGGCGCTATGAACTTTCTTTATTGCGATCGCATTTTACCTGGACAGCCTTACGCTATGGGATTATTTACAATCGCCTCCCTGCTATGGGTCTAGGATTATGTATTGGCATGACGACTGCTGTTTTAGTTTGGCAGAGTCGCAATATTTTATGGGGACTCCCACTACAGGAACAACGGCGTTTAGAGCAACAGGTACACCGCATTTGTCAACAGGGTTCTAGTCACCCCTTGTGGAAATGGGTTTGTAAACCATTCCGACCCTAAGATGATCTACTCATACCAAGTTGTGTAGCCAAAGATAGTAGATAGGAGGACAAGGGGGGACAAGGGAGACAAGGGGGAAAGAAAGAGCTACATATGAATACAACTGGGTATCACATCTTGCACCCATCTCAATGAGGTTCAAATCTTACTCCCCACTCCCCAATTTCCAGCGACTTCGTAAGTAAACCTTATACTGATGGTTTAGCGTTAGTGTAGCCTCGTTCTAAACCATGAACCTTCCCAATACTCTAGCCGAAGAACTTAAGCTCTACCTTAAGCACCGAGCTGATAATGGAGATCTGGAAGCTAAAACTTTATTGACTCAGATTGAACAGTTTGCCAATTCAACAACATCGGCGGCTGAACAAGCGCTCTATTCCCCACCTGATAACTTAGGGATGGGGTGTTAATTGTATTAACTCAGGTTGCTAGTTATCTTATTAGGATGGCTAACGGCTAATGGCTGACCGAGACTAACCCATATAGAAATTAGCAATAAACAATTAGCAATTAGCAATGCCTCAATTTGCATCTAGCAACTTGCATTATTAGTTGAGCCGAAGATTCCCTAATTTCTAGCCTGTTGGTGATAGTTGTCGCGGCAAATTCTTAGAATACGTTGGTCATTATTACTGAGTTGATTAATGGGTTGATATCCTTCCAGCTCAATACTATAAGGGTAAGTTACGGATTGAGAGATATTTTCTAGATCAATCTGACCCCCAGCCGCAGCGATTGGCTCTGGTTGTTCACGAGCGATAGTATGAGACAAAGCCGTTTGATCGTAGGGATTGACAACGGTTAAATTCATCTGATTAGAGTCAAGCGTACCGTGAAAACAGCTAAACTCGGAACTAGGCAAATAGAGCGCACCAATCAGATTACCCTGACTTGCTTCAAATACAATATATTCTTTACCAATTTGTTCGGGTTTTGACGACTGACCGTAGAGGTAGATGCCATCAGCAAGGGAAGAAAAATCACGTTTTTGGGCAATCTCAACAACAGTCCTATCAACGGCTTGCTTTTGGTATTGATCAGGAATCGCTGTCCCCCCTGTTGAAGCGTTGGCTGTCAATCCCACTGTCAGAAGTAATCCTGTGAGTGACCCGTACCAAGGAGTAAATCGTTGACCTTGTGAAAGAACAAACCCAATTAGTTGGTTAATCACTGAGGTTACCTCCTTTAAAAAATGTTGAAACACCCTAACTGAAAAACACGGGAATAGTAATAAAAACTCTTTATCTAGCCCGATAATATGAAGAATTTACTTGAGCTATAACGAAGTTAAGCTAGTTAGACTCTCTATCTATATATCTAAATCCAAACAATTCTCAGATTGGTTCCTCCTCTAGCCGCTTTATTAACCGTCACATCCTCTACTAGCCATGGCATGAATCTTGTGAAATTAGTTATGGTAGTACAATAGACTTCTTGCAGAAGTCGGCAACCGGGAACAGAGAAAGGGGAGCAATGGACAAGAATTGACGTAAACCGCATTAGAAAAATACTTTTCCAAGAGGTTGAATCTTATGCTCTGATAAAAAACTAACGCATAATCGCCAAGTAATGCGTCCTTCAAATGGGTGAAAGACTACTCATCCCAATGGATGGTTTTTTGATAAAGGTTTGTATTGGACATATAAAATCGAAATGCTCTACGTAAGTTTTGTTTGAATAGCTGCAATTTCAATCCCTACCTCCAACATATGAAGTTCAACCTGTTAAGTTAGGAAACAAACTTTCCCCTCATCTCCCCATCTCCCCATCCCCCACTCTCCCCCACTCTCCCCCACTCCCGCTCAAATAAACAAAATTGCCTGAAATTTGCTAGACAAATACAGGCAAATCATCTATACTGAACAATTGTGACCAAATTACGGTCGCCCAATTTCGCCTCGTAGGGATACTGAGGAGATTGCAACTTAAGTCCCGACGATATAAGGCGACGCGGTTAGCCAGTCCTAACCCCTAAGAACGGTTCATACAATCTGGCAATTCAAGTCTGATAAGACTACCCAAAGGCAAACTTTCCTGCTTTGAGGAAGCATTGCCTTGCAGTCAGGATGAAAAAGTTTGTGGGGTAAAAGCGGATTCACAGTTGAATCACCGCTAATCCTGGCTCACTGTAATGTCTAGATAAGGAGAAACCCGTGTCTGTCGGTATCCTCGGAACTAAACTCGGCATGACCCAAGTGTTCGACGAAGAAGGAAGAGCTATTCCTGTCACCGTTGTTCAAGCCGGACCATGCACCGTAACCCAAATTAAAACCAAGCAAACGGACGGCTATACTGCTGTTCAACTGGGCTATAAAGAAGTCAAACCCAAGGCAATTAACAAGCCAGAAATGGGACACTTAACTAAGTCCAGCGCTCCTCCATTGCGTCATCTGCGTGAATATCGTTTAGATAAGACCGATGAATTTGAATTAGGCGGGCAAGTCAAAGTCGATATTTTCAGTGCCGATCAAATTGTTGATGTAACTGGAACCAGTATCGGTCGTGGCTTTGCTGGTTATCAAAAACGTCATAACTTTAAACGTGGTCCCATGGCTCACGGCTCTAAAAACCACCGCTTACCCGGTTCTACTGGCGCAGGTACAACCCCCGGTCGGACGTTTCCTGGTAAAAGAATGGCGGGTCGTTATGGCGGAACACAGACTACAATTCGCAAACTTCAAGTAGTACGAGTAGACTCAGAGCGGAACTTACTACTGATTAAAGGAGCCGTTCCCGGAAAGCCAGGGGCACTTTTAAGTATTGCACCAACGAATAAAGTTGGTCGATAGGTATTGGTTATGCGTTATTAGGTGTTGGTTGTAAGTTGTAGGTTGTTCGTGATTAAGAGACAAACAACAAACAACAAGCAACAAACAACAAACAACAAAGGACAAAAATTATGGTCGATTGTGTGGTGCGAAACTGGCAAGGAGAAGAAGTCGGAGAAGCGACAATAAACTTGCGAGTTGCTAAAAAAGAAAGTGCGGCTCATATTGTTCACCGAGCCTTGGTCAAACAAACAACAAATGCTCGTCAAGGTACAGCCTCAAGTAAAACCCGCGCTGAAGTCAGTGGTGGTGGACGCAAACCTTGGCGGCAAAAAGGAACAGGTCGCGCTCGTGCTGGCTCAAACCGTTCACCGCTTTGGCGTGGTGGTGGTGTGATCTTTGGTCCCAAACCCAGAGATTTTAACATCAAAATGAACCGTAAGGAGCGTAGATTAGCCTTACGAACAGCATTTTTGAGTCGTGCGGAAGATTTAATTGTGGTCGAAGAATTTGCTGAACAACTCCCACGACCGAAAACAAAAGACTTGATGGAAGCGATCGCGCGATGGGGAATTGCACCAGAATCAAAAGTTCTGCTCATTCTACCTGAACTATCAGAAATGGTATATTTATCAGCCCGTAATGTACCGACCCTCAAGTTAATTTGTGCCAATAACTTGAATATCTACGATATCCTAGTGGCTGACAAAATTGTCACCACCAATACCGCCCTCGCCAAAATTCAGGAGGTTTACAATGACTGAGTATAACCCCGGCAAGTTGGCAGATTTGGTACTGCGTCCCATCGTCACTGAAAAAGCCACCCTGTTATTAGAGCAGAACAAATACGTCTTTGAAGTGATCCTCAAAGCCACCAAACCCCAAATTAAAGCAGCAATAGAAAGCCTTTTTGATGTCAAAGTAGTTGCGGTTAACACCCTGCGTCCGCCCCGTAAAAAGCGTCGAGTTGGCAAATTTATCGGTTACAAACCCCAGTACAAACGAGCGATTGTAACCCTAGCAGCCGAAGACTCAATTACCCTGTTTCCAGAAGTGTGAAGTATCAATCATGAATTGTGAAACTATTTAGGATTCATACTTCATAACTCATACTTCATAATTCATACTGCATAATTCATAACTTCAGTCTTATGGGCATCCGTTCTTATCGACCATACACTCCTGGTACTCGTCAGGCAAGTATCTCAGATTTTGCCGAAATTACCCGCAGTGAACCCGAAAAATCCCTAACCCTCTCAAAGCATCGTGCGAAGGGTCGTAACAATCGCGGTATCATTACCAGTCGTCGTCGAGGTGGCGGACACAAGCGCCTGTATCGGATTGTTGACTTTCGCCGCGACAAGCGCAATATTCCTGCCAAAGTTGCGGCGATTGAGTACGATCCCAACCGGAATGCTCGGATTGCCCTGCTTTACTACCAAGACGGGGAAAAGCGATATATTCTTCATCCGGCGGGATTGCAGGTAGGAGCCTCCATTATTGCAGGACCCGATGCTCCCATTGAAATCGGTAACGCCTTACCTCTGAGCAATATTCCATTAGGAACGAACGTTCATAACGTGGAACTAGTACCTGGACGGGGTGGGCAAATTGTCCGTGCCGCTGGTGCAACAGCTCAAGTTGTTGCTAAAGAAGGCAACTACGTCACCCTTAAGCTGCCGTCAACGGAAGTCCGAATGGTGCGCCGAGATTGCTACGCGACAATTGGGCAAGTCGGGAATATTGATCACAGAAACCAGAGTTTGGGCAAAGCGGGTCGTAACCGCCACAGAGGTCGTCGTCCCAGTGTTAGAGGTAGCGTGATGAACCCTGTAGATCACCCCCACGGCGGTGGTGAAGGAAGAGCGCCGATTGGGAGATCCGGACCTGTAACCCCTTGGGGTAAACCAGCTTTGGGTGCTAAAACTCGCAAACCCAAGAAACAAAGTAGCTCTTTAATTGTTCGCCGTCGGCGGAAAACCTCGAAACGAGGACGCGGCGGTCGCCAGTCATAAATTCAGTTGTTGCTTGTTAGTCGTTAGTTAGGGTTTACGAAATACCAAACAAACAACAACCAACAAACAACAAACAACCACCAACAAACAACATCAAATTATGGGTCGTTCTCTCAAAAAAGGTCCGTTTATTGCAGATAGCTTGCTCACTAAGATTGAAACCCTAAATGCTAGGGGTGAAAAACAGGTGATTAAAACCTGGTCGAGAGCTTCGACAATTCTGCCTCAGATGGTGGGTCACACGATCGCAGTACATAATGGTCGCACTCACGTCCCCATCTTTATCAACGAACAAATGGTTGGACATAAGCTGGGTGAATTTGCCCCAACTCGTACATTTCGAGGTCATTCTAAGAGCGATCGCAAGGGCGGTCGTTAGTAAATGAGAAGGGTTGATGACCTAGGGCAGGTTGAGACTCCCTGAGCAATAAAACCGCACCGATTTAGGGTTAAAACCTACCCTTACCGATTAGAAAAAGAAAGCTATGGCAATAGATACTACAGCAGAAACCAAAGCGATCGCACGTTACATTCGGATGTCTCCCTTTAAAGTGAGGCGCGTTCTCGATCAAATTCGCGGTCGCTCCTATCGGGAAGCCCTAATTATTCTCGAATTTATGCCATATCGAGCCTGTGACCCCGTATTAAAAGTCCTGCGTTCTGCTGTGGCAAATGCAGAGCATAATATCGGTCTTGACCCAGCCAGCTTGGTGATCACTCAAGCTTATGCCGATATGGGACCAAGCTTGAAACGCTTTAGACCAAGGGCACAAGGTCGCGCGTATCAGATTCGGAAAC
This sequence comes from Cyanobacteria bacterium UBA11370, assembly GCA_003486645.1. GTDB lineage: Bacteria > Cyanobacteriota > Cyanobacteriia > Cyanobacteriales > Coleofasciculaceae > UBA11370. The sequence goes on from DNGI01000302.1 coordinate 13,043, forward strand.
CCACCTGCCATATCACAGTAGCTGTTTCTCCGGACGTTGATGAATAGTTATGGGTCATGAGTTGTTAGTTGTTGGTTAATTGTTCATGGCTAAGATATTGATCAACAACCACAATTAAAAATTAACACTCTTCAAATGAACAAACAACAAACAACCAAAAACAAACAACAAAAAGGAAAGATTCGTGGGACAAAAAATTAATCCGATTGGTTTTAGACTCGGTATCACTCAAGAACATCGTTCACGTTGGTATGCTGATGAAAAACGGTATCCAGAAGTCCTCCAAGAAGACCATCAAATCCGCCAATACGTGAATAAAAACCTCAATAATGCAGGTATTTCGGCAATCCGCATTGAACGCAAAGCTGACCAAATTGATTTAGAAGTTCACACCGCTCGGCCTGGGGTTGTCGTAGGTCGTGGGGGAAGTGGAATTGAGTCTTTACGGACGGGTCTGCAAGACGCTTTAGGAAGTAATCGTCAAATTCGCATCAATGTCATTGAAGTTCAACGGGTTGATGCCGATGCCGAACTTATTGCCGAGTACATTGCCCAACAACTAGAACGCCGAGTTTCATTCCGCCGGGTCGTGCGCCAGGCAATTCAACGAGCGCAACGTGCTGATGTCCAAGGTATTAAAGTACAAGTCAGTGGTCGGTTAAATGGGGCAGAAATTGCCCGAACTGAATGGACTCGTGAAGGACGAGTACCTCTGCATACGCTGCGGGCAAATATTGACTATTCTTACCGCACTGCCAAAACCATATACGGCATTCTGGGTGTAAAGGTCTGGCTCTTCAAAGGAGAAGTTATCCCGGGTCAAGAGGAACCTCAAACTCCCGTCGCCGCTCAACCTCGTCGCCGTCAACAAAAACGACGACAGCAATTTGAAGACCGTTCAAATGAATAGTTATTAGTTGTTGGTTATTGGTTGTTGGTTGTTAGGTCTTAGTTGTTGGTTATTAAGGATTTGTTCTTCCCTTTCCAACAAGCAACAAGCAACAAGCAACAAGCAACAAACAACAAACAACAAA
>DNGI01000302.1:14263-28050 GCA_003486645.1 Cyanobacteria bacterium UBA11370
ATTACCCATCACCGATTACCCATCACCGATTACCCATTAGCAAATCATGTTAAGTCCTAAAAGAACAAAATTTCGCAAACAGCAGCGAGGCCGAATGAGAGGTCTGGCAACTCGTGGCAGCACCTTAAACTTTGGTGACTTTGCCCTACAAGCCACAGAACCTGCTTGGATTACTGCTCGTCAAATTGAAGCAGGTCGTCGGGCGATGACACGCTATATTCGGCGGGGGGGGCAAATTTGGATTCGCATTTTTCCCGACAAACCCGTCACCATGCGCCCTGCTGAAACTCGGATGGGTTCGGGGAAAGGTTCCCCAGAGTTTTGGGTAGCAGTTGTTAAACCCGGTCGAATTCTTTATGAAATCGCTGGAGTTTCAGAAGAAGTGGCTCGTGAAGCAATGCGTTTGGCTGCTAATAAATTACCCATTAAAACGAAGTTTATTACCCGTGAAGGTGAACAGGTATAACCTATGCCTCTACCCAAGATAGAAGACGCTAGAAACTTAAGCGACCAAGAACTCGCTGATGAAATTTTAGCCGCCAAGCGTGAGCTATTTAATCTGCGGATGCAGCAAGCAACCCGACGGTTGGAAAAGCCCCATCAATTCAAGCACATTCGGCATCGGATCTCCCAAATGATGACGGTGGTTGGAGAACGGAAACTGGCTGCTACTGCTGCATCATCTGAGTCCCCAAAAGCCGATGCTCAAGCTGTGGAAACCAAACCCGCCGTAACCCCAGCATCAGCTAAATCTGAAGAACCTGCTACCGAAGAAGAGGAATAGACAGCGATGGCAGTTAAAGAACGAGTTGGTTTAGTCGTTAGCGACAAAATGAATAAAACCGTCGTGGTAGCAGTGGAAAATCGCGCTCCCCACCCTAAATACGGAAAAATTGTCGTGCGTACTAAGCGGTACAAAGCCCACGATGAAGAGAATAAATGTAAAGAGGGCGATCGCGTTCGGATTACAGAAACTCGACCTCTAAGCCGTACCAAGCGGTGGATGGTTGCTGAAATTCTTACTAGCACCACCTCAGATTGACGAGTGTTGAGTTTTGAGGTTTGAGGTTTGAATGAAGAACTCTTTAACTCATAACTCACGACTCATAACTCATAACTCTTTAAGGGAGGAAACTGATGATTCAACAAGAGACTTACCTAAATGTTGCTGACAATAGCGGGGCAAGAAAATTGATGTGCATCCGCGTTTTAGGCGCTGGCAACCGACGTTATGGCGGCGTGGGAGATGTGATTATTGCTGTTGTTAAAGATGCGATCCCAAACATGGCAGTTAAGAAGTCAGATGTGGTTAGGGCTGTGATTGTTCGCACCCGTAAAGGACTGCGCCGAGACAGTGGTATGAGTATTCGTTTTGACGATAATGCCGCCGTAATCATTAATGCCGACGGCAATCCTAGAGGAACTCGCGTGTTCGGACCCGTAGCGCGAGAACTGCGTGATAAAAACTTTACCAAAATTGTTTCTCTGGCTCCGGAGGTACTCTGATGCAAAAGAAACTGTCAAACAAAAAAACCAACACTACTCCAACGCGCTACAAAATGCACGTTAAAAAAGGGGATACTGTGCAGGTCATTACAGGGAAAGATAAAGGTAAAGTTGGCGAAATTTTGCGAACTTTACCGAAGATGAGCAAGGTAGTGGTTAAAGGAGTCAATATTAGAACGAAGCACGTCAAACCCCAGCAAGAAGGCGAAACAGGTCAAATCCTTACTTTTGAGGCTCCAATCCACAGTTCCAATGTCATGCTTTATTCCAATAAGCAAAAAATTGCTAGTCGAATCTGTTACACCTTTAATAGTGAGGGACGGAAGGTACGGATGTTGAAAAAAACAGGTGAAATTATCGATTAATGGGTTGTTGGTTGTTGGCTATTAGTTGTTAGTAATAAAAAATACCAAACAACGAACAACAGACAACAAACAACGAACAAATTCCTGACCAAGCCCAGGGATCAATAGGACAAAACTAATGCCAGAAAAACTCAAAACTCTCTACCAAGAAACAATAGTCCCAAAACTCAAAGAACAGTTTGGCTACAGCAACATTCATCAAGTGCCAAAGGTAGTCAAAGTGACTGTAAACCGAGGCTTGGGAGAAGCGTCTCAAAATGCCAAAGCGCTAGAATCATCCTTGAATGAAATGGCGATTATCACAGGTCAAAAACCCGTGGTGACACGAGCGAAAAAGGCGATCGCAGGATTTAAAATCCGCCAAGGAATGCCCGTTGGGGTCATGGTTACTCTCCGTTCACAACGGATGTATTCCTTCCTTGATCGCTTAATTAATTTAGCACTACCCAGAATTCGGGACTTTCGCGGCGTGAGTCCAAAAAGTTTCGATGGGCGCGGAAACTACACTCTGGGTATTCGAGAACAATTGATTTTTCCGGAAATAGAGTACGACAGCATCGATCAAATTCGTGGTATGGATATCTCAATCATTACAACAGCAAACACCGACGAAGAAGGCCGCGCCTTACTCAAAGAGATGGGAATGCCTTTCCGGGAAAGTTAAACCTATAAGCATAGGAAGGAATTCATGGCGGCAAACGACACAATTGCAGATATGCTAACTCGCATTCGGAATGCGTGCTTAGTTCGACATCAAACAACGAATGTACCATCAACAAAGATGACCCGATCTATTGCCCAGGTGCTGAAAGAAGAAGGCTTTATTGCTGATTTTGAAGAAGCTGGGGAAGGGGTCAAAAAATATTTAGTGGTTTCCTTAAAATACAAAGGAAAAAACCGCCAACCGATTATCACAGCAATGAAGCGGGTGAGTAAACCGGGATTAAGAGTTTACAAAAACCGGAAAGAGTTGCCACGAGTTTTGGGAGGGATTGGGATTGCCATTATCTCCACCTCTAGCGGCATCATGACTGACCGGGAAGCACGCCGTCAAGGCGTTGGCGGAGAAGTGCTGTGCTACGTCTGGTAAAAAGTTTTGAGTTTTGAGTGGGTGAGTTTTGAATTATAAACGACTAACTCATAACTCATCATTCATAATTCACGGAGGATTAAGTCATGTCCCGTATTGGCAAGCGCCCTATAGACATTCCCAATAAAGTAACGGTCAACATTGACGGTCAACATATTGCGGTTAAAGGTCCCAAAGGAGAACTTGACTGGGTTTTGCCCGAACAAGTCACCGTTGAACAAGACGGCGAAACGATTAAGGTCGTCAGGCGGGATGAATCTAGAGTAGCCCGTCAGCGCCATGGTCTATCTCGCACCTTGGTTGCCAACATGGTTCAGGGGGTTTCCCAGGGATTTGAAAAACGTTTAGAAATTCAAGGCGTTGGTTATCGCGCCCAAGTTCAAGGTCGTAATCTGATTTTGAACGTGGGTTACAGCAAACCTGTGGAAATTGTCCCTCCTGATGGCATTCAAGTCGCCGTTGAAAACAACACCAATGTGGTGATTCGTGGGATTAATAAAGAAACCGTAGGCGATACAGCCGCCCGAATTCGTGCTGTGCGTCCCCCTGAAGTCTACAAGGGCAAAGGCATTCGTTATGCCGGAGAAATCGTCAGACGCAAAGCTGGTAAAGCTGGTAAAACAGGTAAGAAGTAAACATGAAACTTACGCGTAAAGAATCGGTACAGCGCAGGCATCGACGGATACGTGGTAAAGTCGAGGGGACGGCTGAACGTCCTAGACTCGCTGTATTTCGCTCAAATCAACATATCTACGTTCAGGTTATCGACGATAATCTGCAACATACCCTAGCAGCGGCTTCAACCCTAGAACCGACCTTAAAATCCGACTTAAAATCTGGGTCAACTTGTGAAGCTTCTGCCGCAGTCGGTAAATTGATTGCCCAGCGATCGCTTGAAAAAGGCATATCAAAGGTCGTCTTTGACCGAGGTGGAAATATTTACCACGGTCGCGTGAAAGCCCTAGCTGATGCTGCCCGTGAAGCTGGGTTAGACTTTTAGTGATTCGTTGTTGGTTATTAGTCCGTTGTCCGCTGTTTTTTTTCAGTAACAAACAACAAATAACGAACAACAAACAACAAAAAACAAACAACAAACAAAACCATGGCAAATCGTCGAAAAACTAGCCGCGCCAAAGAAAAAGAGACAACCTGGCAAGAACGAGTCATTCAAATTCGCCGGGTTAGTAAAGTGGTTAAAGGCGGCAAAAAATTGAGCTTCCGGGCGATCGTTGTTGTCGGCAATGAACGCGGTCAAGTGGGTGTTGGTGTTGGTAAAGCTAGTGATGTGATTGGGGCTGTACGCAAAGGAGTTGCTGATGCCAAAAAGCAATTAATTGATGTTCCCCTAACTAAATCTAATTCTATTCCTCACCCCTCTAATGGTACGGCTGTTGGTGCTAAGGTCATGATGCGACCTGCTGCTCCCGGTACAGGTGTAATTGCTGGGGGAGCGGTGCGTACCGTTTTAGAATTAGCTGGAGTGCGGAATATTTTAGCTAAACAACTTGGCTCTAATAACCCACTCAATAATGCCAGAGCAGCGGTTAATGCTCTAGATTCTTTACGGACTTTCTCAGAAGTAGCTCAAGAACGGGGTATTCCTATTGAGAAACTATATGCTTAAGTGTTGTTAGTTGTTAGTTGTTTGTTTTTTGTTGAGGGAGTGATATCGCCTACCCAACAACAAATAACCAACAACAAATAACCAACAACAAATAACCAACAACAAATAACTAACAACAAAAAGATTTATGAGAATACATGATGCAGTTCCTCAAAAAGGCTCCAAAAAACGCAGACGGCGTGTTGGTCGTGGGATTAGTGCTGGTCAAGGCGCTAGCTGCGGATTAGGGATGCGGGGGCAAAAATCGCGCTCTGGTGGCAGTACCCGACCAGGCTTTGAAGGCGGTCAAATGCCCTTGTATCGTCGAGTGCCAAAGTTAAAGCACTTTACGGTTATTAATCCTAAACATTACACTACAATCAACGTTAGTAAGCTGGCATCACTCCCTGTCGATACAGAAGTGACGTTAACCTCATTAATGGAAGCAGGTATTGTTACCACCAACGACGGTCCGTTGAAAATTCTCGGCGACGGGGAACTAAATGTAGCCCTACGTGTTAAAGCCGCTGCTTTCACGGCTGGTGCCCGCAGCAAAATTGAGGCCGCTGGTGGTAGCTGTGAAGTGATAGAGGCATAAACACTTAGCTTGTGCCAGTCGGCTCTCGTCCCATCCCCCGTATCCTGTAGAGGTAGCCCTTTATGGTCGTCAGTCGAGATAAAACCCCAACCGCTCAAGAAACATTTATGCAAATGGCGCAAGCGGCTGGCCTTAGAGGTCGGTTGCTTGTTACTGTTGGTCTGTTGATTTTAGCCCGCCTTGGTGTATTCTTACCCGTGCCAGGAATCGACCGGGCAAGATTTGCTGAAGGAATCGCTAATAACTCGGTTCTAGGGTTTTTGGATATTTTTTCTGGAGGCGGTCTTTCCGCCGTTGGCATCTTTGCTCTGGGAATTTTACCCTACATTAATGCTTCGATCATCCTACAACTGCTAACTGCCGCAATTCCTTCCCTAGAAAACTTACAGAAGAATGAAGGAGAAGCGGGTAGGAGAAAAATTTCTCAGATTACTCGCTATGTAGCGCTGGGCTGGGCGGTGCTTCAAAGTGTAGGGATTACAGTCGGGTTACTCCGACCCTATGCTGTAAATTATGGTCCGTTATTTATTGCTGAAACAACTCTAGCGCTAACGGCTGGCTCCATGTTTGTGATGTGGATATCGGAGCTAGTGACTGAACGTGGGATTGGGAACGGCGCATCTTTATTGATTTTTGTCAATATTGTGGCATCCTTACCTCGGACTCTCGGTCAGACTATCGAACTCGCTCAAACAGGGGGTCGAGAAACGGTCGGCAAGGTGGTGATTCTGTTGCTGGTTTTCCTGGTGATGATTGTGTTGATTGTCTTTGTCCAAGAGGGAACCCGCCGCATTCCAATTATCTCCGCTCGTCGCCAAGTGGGTCGCCGTCTCTATCGTGAGCGTACTAGTTACCTACCCCTCCGCTTAAACCAGGGGGGGGTTATGCCCATTATCTTTGCATCGGCTGTATTGTTTCTCCCAGCAACTCTGGCAGGTTTTGTTAGTGGGAATGCGGGTCAAGGATTTTTTGCGCCAGTCAGCGAAGCTCTAATTCAGATATCGACCTATGTTAGCCCAAATGGTCCAACCCCATGGCTGTATGCACTAGTTTATTTACTCTTGATTCTTTTCTTTAGCTACTTCTACGCCTCCCTGATTGTTAACCCGGTTGATATGTCCCAAAACCTAAAGAAAATGGGAGCTAGCATTCCGGGTATTCGTCCAGGACGGGCAACAAGTGAGTATGTAGAACGAGTGTTGAATCGGCTAACCTTTTTGGGAGCTATTTTCCTTGGATTGGTAGCGGTTATACCTACGGCGGTAGAAAGTGCGACTCGAATTACAACGTTTCAGGGGTTAGGAGCAACCTCTTTACTGATTTTGGTGGGTGTGGCGATTGACACAGCTAAACAAATTCAGACTTATGTGATTTCTCAGCGCTATGAAGGGATGGTCAAACAGTAAAATTTGGTCATTGGTCAGTTGCCCGTTGTCCGTTGCTGACTAATGACTAATGAGTAATAACTAATGGTTTTTGAACAATGAACAATCAACAATGACAAGATTAATCTTTTTAGGACCACCAGGGGCAGGGAAAGGCACTCAGGCACAACGTTTGGCTGAGGTATTGAGAATTCCTCATATTTCTACCGGAGAAATTTTACGCAGTGCTGTTGCAGATAAAACACCCCTTGGGCAAAAGGCTCAAGCTTACATGGATCGAGGAGAGTTGGTTCCTGATGAGTTGCTTTTAGATCTCATCGGCGATCGCCTCAATCAACCGGATGCTGAAAAGGGCTGGATTTTAGATGGCTTTCCTCGTAATGTCAGCCAAGCCTCTTTTTTAGAGAAGCTGTTGCAGGAACTTAACCAAACGTGTAATTGTGCGATCAACTTGGAAGTTCCCGATGAGATTTTACTGGATAGGCTTCTGGGACGGGGACGCTTAGATGATACTCCAGAAACTATTCGCACACGTCTAGAGGTTTATCGCCACCAGACAGCGCCTGTGATTGAGTTTTACCGGGAGCGAGCGCTGTTGAGAATCATTGATGGCGATCGCCCGATGGAGGAAGTCACAGACTCTCTTGAGCAGGTAATCATGTCTTGAAGTCTCTACCGCTATTGATTCTGACTCAACCAAAACGGCAGAAATAAGTGATCACTTAACAACCCAACTAAAAGTAGAAAGGATAAATCTATAGTTTTTTGAGGGGTGATGGATACCCTCCTACAATAAAGATCTATCATCTAAGTTGTCTTCCCTAGGAATTTGTCAATCTTCCTGTTGACGGATGTTCGACAAATCGGTTGCTGGTTAAAGTTCTCAGTGGTTTTGACAGCAAATTTGATAAAATATGTTAAGACTACCTAGACAAAACACCGCCCAACTGAAGTGGGTTGAAGTCATACAAATTCTTGAGGTTAGAACAAATTGGCTAAACAAGATTTAATTGAAATGGAAGGGGTCGTAACGGAATCCTTGCCTAATGCTATGTTTCGGGTCGATCTCGACAATGGCTTTAATGTCCTTGCCCATATTTCCGGCAAAATTCGTCGGAACTATATCAAAATTTTACCGGGCGATCGGGTTAAAGTCGAATTAACCCCTTATGACTTAACCAAGGGTCGGATCACCTATCGTCTGCGGAAGAAATAACATTGACAAGGATTTATCTATATTCACCATTCAATGATTTAAAGATTGTTTGACAAAGAAATCTTTAAAATGATATAATAATATGCTTGCATTGCCATTCAGAACCCATGAAAGTTAGAGCATCAGTCCGGAAAATTTGCGAAAAGTGCCGCGTAATTAGAAGGCGCGGTCGGGTCATGGTGATCTGTCAAAATCCCAAGCACAAGCAGCGTCAAGGGTAGCTCAGAAACTCTATATGACTCATTTGTAGCACAAAATCAAGAATAGGGAGAAAAAAAGGCGTGGCAAGGATTGCCAGTGTAGACCTTCCTCGTGATAAACGCGTAGAAATCGGTCTAACTTATATCTATGGAATCGGTCTATCTCGATCTCAAGAAATTTTAAAAGCAACAGGAATTAATCCTGACACAAGAGTCAAGGATTTGAGTGATTCCGAGGTTGCTGCCCTCAGAGCTGCCGTAGAAAGCAACTATCAGGTGGAAGGAGATCTGAGACGCTGGGAGGCGATGAACATCAAGCGTCTGGTCGATATTGGTACCTATCGTGGTCGTCGTCATCGTATGGGGTTGCCTGTGCGAGGTCAACGAACCCGAACGAATGCCCGTACTCGTCGTGGTAGACGCATGGCAGTAGCTGGAAAGAAAAAGCCACCTGCCAAGAAGTAACCCAATCTATCTCAGTTGTTGAATCACCTATACAGCCAAGTAAAGTACAGCCAAGTAAAGCGACATGGCGCGACCAACTAAAAAAACTGGTACAAAAAAACAGAAACGCAACGTCCCTAATGGAGTGGCTTACATCCAATCCACCTTCAACAACACGATTGTCACCATTGCTGACATTCGAGGCGACGTAGTATCGTGGGCTTCAGCCGGTTCAAGTGGCTTTAAAGGTGCAAAAAAAGGAACTCCTTTTGCTGCACAAACTGCCGCTGACAATGCTGCCCGTCGAGCCATAGACCAAGGAATGCGTCAGATTGAAGTTATGGTCAGTGGACCAGGTGCGGGTCGAGAAACGGCGATTCGGGCGCTTCAAGGGGCGGGACTGGAAATCACCCTGATTCGGGATGTAACCCCAATCCCGCATAACGGTTGCCGTCCACCCAAGCGACGTCGAGTTTAGAAAAGCAAATCAGGGTTTGGGGATTGCCAAGAGCAAAAGATCGGGGACAAAGTTTTTTGTTATTAAAACACTTTTATTCCCTGCCTTTGAACCCCATACCAGAGAGCGAAGACTCTCAGCTACAAATTTTTTAGACTAGACCAACCCGAGTTAAGCTTCAGTCATTGGCATATTTCACAAAATGTTCGATCAGGAGAAATAGTTTACGAAAGTACGCTTTACTGCTTTGGGTTAGGGTCTTGTGAATAAGGAGGGAGGTCACTGGAGTGGCGCAGTTTCAGATCGAGTGTGTAGAATCTAAAGCACAGAAGAATCAGAGTCAATATAGCAAATTTGTCCTGGAGCCTCTCGAACGCGGTCAAGGCACAACGGTTGGTAACGCGTTGAGGCGGGTTCTCCTGTCCAACCTGGAAGGCACAGCCGTAACCGCTGTCCGGATTGCTGGCGTTAATCATGAATTTGCCACCATCGAGGGAATTCGAGAGGATGTCTTGGAAATTCTGCTAAATATGAAGGAAGTGGTTCTCAAAAGCCATTCTCCGGGGCCGCATATTGGTCGAGTGATGATTACGGGGCCATCGACGGTGAGAGCCGCTCAGTTCGATTTACCCTCGGAAGTCGATATCGTCGATCCCGGCCAATATATTGCCACTCTAGCAGAAGGAGCAAGGCTAGAGATGGAATTTCGGATTGAAAAAGGCAAAGGCTATCGGTCTGTAGAACGGGGACGTGACGACTCCTCGGCTGTAGATTTCCTTCAGATTGACGCGGTATTTATGCCAGTCACTAAGGTTAACTACAGCGTTGAGGATGTTCGGATTGACGGCTCCTTAGAAAAAGATCGATTGCTCTTAGATATCTGGACGAATGGTAGTTTGACTCCTCAAGAAGCTCTGAGTCAAGCCGCTAGTATTCTAGTAGATCTGTTCAATCCCTTAAAAGATATTGAGATTAAACCCGGAGCTGGGGAACCTCCAGTTGATGAAGATCCAACGAGTCAAATTCCAATTGAAGAATTACAACTCTCCGTGCGAGCTTACAATTGTCTGAAACGGGCACAAATTAACTCTGTAGCCGATTTACTGGATTATAGCCAGGAAGACCTTTTAGAAATCAAAAACTTCGGTCAAAAATCAGCTGAAGAAGTGATTGAAGCCTTGCAAAAACGGTTGGGAATTACACTGCCGCATGAAAAAACTGCTAAACCGAGTTAAGGGCTAATGGCTAATCAAAATTAGTCAATCAACAATTAGCAATTAGCCGTTAGCAATTTTTTATGGATTGTATGAGTAGGAGGACAAAAAAATGCGTCATCGTTGTCGCGTACCACAATTAGGAAAGCCAGCGGATCAGCGTCGGGCACTGCTGAGAAGTCTGGCAACTGAATTGATTCGTCATGGCCGAATCACAACCACTAAGATTAGAGCAAAAGCTGTCCGCAGCCATGTGGAAAAAATGATTACTCTAGCGAAAAACGGTTCGTTAGCATCACGCCGTCAGGCTCTTGGTTATCTGTACGACAAGCAGTTGGTTCATTCTCTGTTTGAAGGAGCAAAAGACCGATATGGCGATCGCAACGGTGGCTATACCCGTATTTTAAGAACCGTGCCTCGCCGTGGCGATAATGCAGAAATGGCAATTATTGAGTTAGTGTGAAAGGGTTGTTTGTGGTTCGTGGTTTGTTGTTTGTTGGAAAGCAAAGGAGCCATTTCTAATGACCCATAACCAACACCCAATAACCAACAACAAACAACCAATCACAACGAACCAATCCCGAATTGCCCTGGTCATTCAATACCTGGGTACTCATTTTTATGGGTGGCAGCGGCAACCCCATCATCGCAGCGTACAGGAGGAAATTGAAAAAGCACTCTCTAGTTTAGAAAATCGACCCGTAACCTTATACGGTGCTGGTCGCACGGATACAGGAGTTCACGCAGCGGCACAGGTAGCACACTTTAATACTACCCTTCCCATACCCCCCCATCGGTGGGCTGCTGTTCTTAACAGTAGATTGCCGGAAGATATTCTAATTCGAGGATCGGCAGGGGTTGCCTCTGACTGGCACGCTCGTTTTTCTGCCATTTGGCGGCGTTATCGGTACACAATTTTTACGGATGCCTGTCCAAACTTGTTTGTGCGACCCTTTAGTTGGCATTATTATTATGCACCCCTAAATGAATTTCTGATTCAGGAAGCCTTAAAGCCCCTAATTGGCAAGCATCACCTAGCCGCCTTTCACCGAGCAAATTCCAGTCGGAAGCATTCCTGGGTGGATGTTCAAGCCGCAGAATGTTACCGCAATGGTTCATTTATTCATATAGAAATTCAAGCTAACGGATTTTTGTATGGCATGGTGCGGTTAGTAGTGGGAATGCTGATTCAAGTCGGCATAGGCAAGCTAGATCCAAAAGAGTTTACTGAACTCTGGATTCAACAGCGGCGAGACGAGGTGAAATCAGCCGCCCCAGCTCAGGGTCTATGCTTGTTAAGGGTAGGGTATCCAAACTCTCCGTTTCCCTCAGAAATTTGGTTTGACACTCAACCAAAGTTTCTCTTGTATCAAGCAGACGACTTGAAAATAGCTAATCAAAATGCTCTAGTCTGAACCTTTCTGAACCTTTCCTATTGCAAGCCGTTAAATCCAAAATCTAAAATCCAAAATTGATTGACCGATGGAAACAACATACCTTCCCCCCCAAGATTCCCTAGAACACAAATGGTACATTGTAGATGCCAGTAACCAACGTCTTGGACGGCTGGCAACAGAAATTGCCATGATTCTTAGAGGAAAAAACAAACCCACCTTTACTCCGCACATGGATACAGGTGACTTTGTGATTGTAGTCAATGCTGAAAAAGTCGTCGTTACGGGTAAAAAACGCACTCAGAAACTCTATCGTCGTCATTCAGGTCGTCCCGGTGGGATGAAGACGGAAACGTTTGCCAAACTCCAATCCCGTCTGCCAGAACGAATTATTGAACATGCCGTTAAGGGAATGCTACCTAAAAATTCTTTAGGTCGCAAACTCTTTACTAAGCTAAAAGTATATGCGGGAGACACCCATCCCCATCAAGCTCAACAACCCCAACCCTTAACGATCAACACCATCCCAGGAGGAGAAAATTAATGCAAGCAGGAGAATCAACCAGCGATCGCGCTGTATATTGGGGTACGGGTCGCCGTAAAGCTTCAATAGCCAGAGTCCGTTTAGTTCCGGGTAGCGGTCAACTTATTGTGAATGGTCGTCCCGGAGACAATTACTTTAACTACAATCCCAATTATCTATCAGCCGCCAAAGCCCCACTAGAAACTCTGGGTCTAGAAAATGATTACGATATTTTGGTGAATGCTCATGGCGGTGGATTGACGGGACAAGCGGACTCAATTCGCTTAGGTGTAGCGAGAGCATTGTGTGAACTCGACCCAGACAATCGTTCACCGCTTAAGATAGAAGGATATTTGACTCGTGACCCACGAGCAAAAGAACGGAAGAAATACGGGTTACATAAAGCTCGTAAGGCACCTCAATACTCGAAGCGGTAAGTTATAGTGACGTTCTCCCCCGCTAACCCTACGGGTATAACGGGGGCAACTAAATTCAGAATAGAGATACTTGCACACCATCCCAGCCTGAGAAAGCTTCACACTTCACAGGCTGGGTATCCCCAAAGCCTCCATGTGCAGACAAGATGAGTCCCACCTCGTTTAAGGCTCGGTCTAATATATTCCGAGCCGCGTTCTCGTCTCTGTCCATCGCTAACCCACACTTATGACATTCGTGCAGGCGGATAGATAAAGTTTTCGGCACTTTTACTCCACAACTTGAGCAATTTTGAGATGTTCCATGAGGACTTACTTTCACCACTCGGACGCCGCATTTAACTGCCACTGCCTCCAAGATGGTAATGAACCTTCCCCATGCTGCATCCAAAATTGATTTGCTCAACCTGTCCCTTGCAAGCCCTTTGATATTCAAGTCTTCCACGGCAATCAGGTCATACTTCTTGACCAAATTATGAGCACTGTTGTAGTGGAAGTTTTCTCTGATTCTGCCAATTCGTTGATGAATTCTGGCTATCTTGTTTTTCTGCTTACTGCTACGATTAGACCCCTTCTGTTTTCTCGCTAAAAGCAATTGTTGACGCGCTAAGTGTGACTGGGTTTTACGGTAGACCCGTTGAACTGGAACCGTTTCACCTTCGGACGTGGTAAGAAATTCCTTTAGCCCAACATCAATCCCAACAGCCGTTTGCACCTCATTCAGCGGTATAGCTTCAGGTACGGTTTCATCTTGTATAGAGATAGAGCAGTACCAACCATCAGCCTTGTGGACGATAGTACAGGTTTTTAGAGCAAACCCATCTGGGATAGGACGATGCATGATAACTGGCATCTCTCCTATCTTTGACAACTTCAATACACCGTTGTTGAGATGCGCTCCGGCTTTAGGGCAATTCACCCGTGGGTAAACAAATGACCGCAGTTCACCCACTTTCTTGAACTTCGGTCTACCACCGCGTTTTCCTGACTTATCAGGGAATAACCAACGCTCACTCGCTTTATTTAACCGTTGCAAGTTAACTTGCTGTGATTCTGACCAGATATTTTTGTAGTCAGGAAACAGCGCTTTAGTTTGCTTTAGGTCTGATTGCTGGGTGTAGTAGTTAACTGTTGTAGGTATCTCACCTATGGGTTCGGAAACAATACTACAACGGTCAATCTGACAGCGGGTTCGTCGTAACCAATCTAACCTTTGACCGAGAGCAAAATTCCAATGCCGACGAAGCAGCTCTAATGTGTAGAGCATTGTTGCTTCTTGTTCGACACTGGGTTTAATTCGGTAGCAGTAAGTTAGAATCATGGGTATCATTTTACCCCACATTCCGCCGATCTGACTC
>DNGI01000466.1 GCA_003486645.1 Cyanobacteria bacterium UBA11370
AGATATTCACAACAGCGCCGGCGTGTTTTCCTTTGTGATGGCGAATCCGCCGTTTAATGTTAATGGGGTGGATCGGGAGAAGATCAAGAGCGATCGCGCCCATTATCCGTTTGGTGTACCTTCAGTAGATAATGCCAATTATCTCTGGATTCAGTTATTTTATAGTGCCTTAAATCAGAACGGACGGGCGGGGTTTGTCATGGCAAACTCGGCATCGGATGCGCGAGGTTCTGAGTTAGAGATTCGCCGCCAGTTGATAGAAACCGGGGCGGTGGATGTGATGATTGCGATCGGGTCTAATTTCTTTTATACCGTGACGCTGCCCTGTACCTTGTGGTTTTTGGACAAGGGGAAATGTCGTAGAGACGTTGCACCGGAACGTCTCCATCGCAAGCAGAAGGTGTTATTTATTGATGCGCGGCATATTTACAGGCAAATTGACCGCGCCCATCGGGATTTTAGTGAAGAACAGGTTGAGTTTATATCAAGTATTGTGCGGCTGTACCGAGGGGAGGCGGTAGAGGTAAGGAGTCAGAAAATGTTAGCTGAAACGTTCCCAGAGGGCGCTTATTGGGATGTGGCGGGGTTGTGTAAAGTGGCAACATTAGCTGAGATTGAGGCGCAGGGATGGAGTCTTAATCCGGGGCGTTATGTGGGGGTAGCAGAACGAAAGGAGGCGGAGGATTTTGATTTTGCGGAACGGTTGGAGGAGTTGAATGAGGAGTTAGAAATTCTTAATGTTGAAGCGCGGGAGTTAGAGGAGAGGATTGCTGAGAATATAATGATGTTGTTAGAAGGAAATTGAAGTTTAAGCTTGGAATTAAAGGCGGTGAGTATGGCAAGTATTACGTTACGTTCTCACGTTGGCACAGATGGGATTTTACGGTTAGATTTGCCAGTCGGGTTAACGGATGCTGAGTTAGAAGTCACGGTTACATTTAAGGCGTTACCACCTTCAGAAGAAGGGCAACTGCCGCAAGGTAAAGGTTGGAGTCCTGGTTTTTTCGAGGAAACGTTTGGATGTTTTAAAGATAACCCTTTAATTATTGACTCTGAAGGTTTTTTTGATGACGAGGAAGAACTGGTGTGAGGTATTTGCTGGATACGAATGTTTGCGTGAGGTTTCTTAATGGAGAATCAGAACTGCTAAGACAACGATTTTTAAGAACTGACCGTCAGGATATTGTAGTTAGTTCGGTTGTTAAAGCTGAGTTATTTTATGGAGCAATGAGAAGTAACGATCCGACTTCAGCTTGGGCGAGGCAAAGACGATTTTTAGAGGAGTTTGTTTCCTTACCTCTTGATGATTTTGCGGCTTTGATTGCTGGACGGGTTCGCGCTCAATTAGCTAATGCAGGAACTCCTATAGGAATTCATGATTTATTAATTGCTGCGATTGCATTGGCTAATAATCTTATTTTAGTAACGCATAATACGAGAAAGTTTGAGCGAGTGGAGGATTTGGAAATTGAAGATTAGGAAGTGGAATAAATCAAGATTGCCTTTTCCCAGATGAGATTTTTGATTATTTTTTGAGTCTGATGATGAATGAGGTAAAGGAATGAGTGAAACTAAACAATTACCGATTAAGATTCCCAAGGAAGAACTAGCGCAATTTTGCCAGCGTCATTATATCCGCAAGTTGTCTTTATTTGGTTCGGTGTTACGGGATGATTTTACACCGGAGAGTGATATTGATTTTTTAGTGGAGTTTGAGCCGGGGAAAACTCCGGGTTTATTTAAGATTGTCAGTATGGAAATGGAACTTTCAGAACTGCTAGAGGGGAGAAAGATAGATTTAAGAACTCCTAATGAGTTAAGTATTTATTTTCGAGACAGAGTGATGGCTGAGGCTATGGTGCAGTATGACAGAAATTGACGATTTAACTCGCTTGCACCATATGCAGGATGCAGCTAGAGAGGCTCTGGGTTTTATGTATGGAAAGACTAAAGAGGATTTAGCTAACGATAGGATGTTGGTGTTGGCTGTCGTTAAAGATTTAGAAATTATTGGTGAAGCGGCGGGGAGAATTTCAGCGGAATGTAGGGCGAGACATCCTGGGATTCCTTGGGCAGTTATGGTGGGGATGCGAAATCGGTTGACTCATGCTTATTTTTCAATCGATTTAGATATTGTTTGGGATACGGTGACGAATAATTTAGCACCACTGGTTGAGCAATTGGAAAGGGTAATTCAGGAGGAAAGTTAATTAGGTATGGTGTGGGAGTTGGAGGAATGGATTGCTGAGAATGTGGTGATGTTATTGGAGAGGACGATTTGATGGCGTTGACTATGAACAATGTATGGCGTGAAATAACATTAGGAGAAGTCATCGAAATTTTTGACCAAAAGCGTGTACCCCTGAGTACTCAAGAAAGAAGCCAAAGGAAAGGAGAATATCCCTACTATCTACTACAATATTTAACAAACAAGCTTAGAAGGTCGAATAATATGGCATACAGTGACTTTACTTTAGCAAAAGTAGTAAAAACCTTTGGTTTGAGGATTTTTGAAAAAGTAGAAAATTTGGCAGAAGTTCCAGAATTCAACAGCAGTGATTATTTAAAAGAAACCCTTCAATATAATCTCCCTTTAGCCCTTGCCATTAATACCGAAAAATCACGTTCAGAAATGATTATTGCTCCTGTGTTAATTGAATTAAAAAAGCACTTGCCACACCCGATTAGTTTATTCTCCGGTGTAGATTTTACCGTTGATGCCACCCAAGGATTAAACGGAACCTGTGACTTTCTGATCAGCCGTTCTCCAGAACAGCTATTTATCAACGCACCCATCATCACGATTGTAGAGGCAAAAAAAGAAGATATTAATGCTGGATTAGGTCAATGTGTAGCAGAAATGTTAGCTGCAAGACTATTTAACGAACGGGAAGGAAACCAAATTAACAAAATTTATGGGGCTGTCACAACTGGGGATAGATGGAAATTCTTAAAATTAGAAGAGCAAATTATTGAAATAGATTTAGGAGAGCATTTTCTTAACAACGTCAATAAAATTTTGGGAATCTTAGCCTACGGTATTAACGAATCAATGGCAGCGTGATAATTCTCCTCAATCTGAAATCAAAAATCCTATGCCCCACCCCGACTCAGAAGCAGCATTAGAACTCGAAACTATCGCCTTATTTCAACAACTTGGCTACACCACCGCCAACTGCTACAACGAATGGAATAGCGGCACCAGCAGATTAGGGCGAGAAACCAGAAGCGATGTAGTGCTAATCTCCAAACTCCGCCCAGCCCTAGAAAAACTCAACCCCCACCTCCCCCAACAAGCGATCGCCCTCGCTATCGAGGAACTCACCCGCGACAGAAGCGCCCTCACCCTCGCCAGCGCCAACCGAGACATTTACAACCTCCTCAAAGATAGAATAAAAGTCACCTACCGCAACGACGATGGCGAAGACATTACCGAAAACGTCACCGTTATCGATTGGCAAACCCCCAGCAACAACGACTTCTTCCTCGTCTCCCAACTCTGGATAGCCGGGGAAATGTACACCCGCCGCACCGATTTAATCGGTTTTGTTAACGGTATTCCTTTACTATTTATCGAACTCAAAGCCTCAAACCAACGAGTCGAATTCGCCTATCAAAATAATTTCACCGACTACAAACAAACCATCCCCCAACTGTTCTGGTACAACGGCATTGTCATCCTCTCCAACGGCAGCATTAGTAAAATCGGTAGCCTCACCGCCACCTGGGAATACTTCTCAGACTGGAAGAAAATCAATGATAAAGGTGAAACAGGAATCATCTCCCTCGAAACCATAATTCGCGGCACTTGCGACAAAACCAAACTCTTAGATATTCTCGAAAACTTTACCTTATTTAGTGAAGAACAAGGCGGATTAATCAAACTCGTCGCTAAAAATCACCAGTATCTCGGCGTTAATTGTGCCATTGAAGCCGTGCAAACTATCCGCGAAAACCAAGGCAAACTCGGCGTTTTCTGGCACACCCAAGGTAGCGGCAAAAGCTTCTCGATGCAGTTCTTTTCCCAGAAGGTTCACCGCACAGTAGAGGGAAACTGGACATTTGTAATTATCACCGATAGAGACGATTTAGACGACCAAATCTATAAAAACTTTGCTAAAACGGGTGCTGTCACCGAACCGGAAAATAAAGTTAGGGCAAACAGTGGCGAACACCTCAAACAACTCTTGACAGAAGATCACCGTTATATCTTCACGTTAATTCAAAAATTCCGCACTAAAAAAGGCGAGAAATACCCCAAACTTTCCGATAGAAATGATATCATTGTTATTGCCGACGAAGCCCACCGTTCTCAATATGATACTTATGCCGCAAATATGCGAACGGCATTACCCAACGCCGGATTTATTGGCTTTACTGGCACACCTTTGTTAGTGGGAGAAGAAGCCACCCGCCGCGAATTTGGCGACTACATTAGCATCTACAACTTCCGCCAATCGGTTGAAGACGGCGCAACCGTTCCCCTATTCTACGAAAACCGTATTCCTCAATTAGAACTTACTAATTCTGAACTGAACGAAGAGATAGCCAATGCGATAGAATCAGCGGATTTAGATGAAACTCAAGAGAATAAACTCGAACGGGAATTTGCACGAGAATATCATCTAATTACAGGAGAAGAACGCCTAGACGAAATTGCTAAAGATATTGTCACTCACTTTTTAGGACGGGGATACCAAGGTAAAGCAATGGTCGTCTCTATTGACCGTTTCACCGCTGTTAAAATGTACGATAAAGTCCAGCACTATTGGCAGCAGCAGTTAACCCAGTTACAGAACCAACTCACCACCGCTAGCGAACGCGAACAGCTAACCGCAAGGATTCAGTACCTCGAAGAAACCAACATGGCGGTAATCATTTCGTCCTCCCAGAATGAGGAAGAAGCGTTTAACAAAAAAGGCTTAACCATTAAACCCCACCGTCACCGCCTCACCAAAGAAAAACCGGGACTCGACGAGAAATTTAAAGACAGCAACAACCCCCTACGAATCGTCTTTGTTTGCGCCATGTGGATGACAGGATTTGATGCCCCTAGTTGTTCTACCATTTACCTCGATAAACCAATGCGGAACCACACCCTAATGCAAACGATCGCCAGGGCAAATCGAGTATTTGGGGAGAAAGTAAACGGGTTAATTGTAGACTATATCGGCGTGTTCCGTGACTTACAAAAAGCGCTGGCAATTTACGGTTCGGCATCCGGTGGCGGCGTAGAAGAAGGCGATACTCCGGTACAATCTAAGACGAAACTGGTGGAGGAATTGAGAAACGCGATCGCACAGACTCTCCAATTCTGCACTGAACGCGGCATCAACTTCGACCAAATCCAAACCACCACCCAAGCCTTCCAGCGTACCCAACTATGGAATGATGCGGTTGAAGCTATTCTGGTAAACGACGATTCCAAGCAGCGGTATCTAGCACTAACTCAAAATATCACCAAACTCTACAAAGCTATTCTCCCAGACCCAGCCGCAGGTGAGTTTAATCAACCCTTATCTACCTTTGGTGAAATTACCAAACGAATCCGAAACCTTACCCCCCAGGTGGATATTTCCGAAGTCAAAGCTACCGTTGAAGAAATCCTGGATCAATCCATCGGCACTTTAAAGTATATTATTCCCGAATCTAACCAAGTTATTGACCTCAGTCAGATTGACTTTGATACCCTTAAAGCTCAATTTAATTCCGGTTACAAACACACCGAATCTGAGAAACTCAAAGGGGTAATTAGCCACCAATTAACCCGGATGGTTCGCCTCAACAAAAGCCGGATGAATTACTGGGATAAATTCCAGCAAATGATTGATAACTATAATGCTGGTTCGCGCAACGTGGAAACTTTCTTTACCCAGTTAGTCGAGTTTGCCCAGGAACTGAAGGTTGAAGAAAAACGGGCAATATCCGAGAATCTAGACGAAGAAGAACTAGCTATTTTCGACCTACTGACTAAACCTGATATTACTTTAACTGAGAAAGAGAAGCTGGACGTTAAAAAAGTAGCAAAAGAATTATTAGAAACCCTCAAGCAAGAAAAACTAGTACTCGATTGGCGCAGGCGACAACAATCGAAAGCAGAAGTTAAGGTGACAATTGAAGAGATATTAGACCAACTACCAGAAAGCTATGCGCCTGAAGTCTACCAGTGTAAGTGTGAAGAGATCTATCAGCACGTCTACGAATCTTATGCTGGAGCAGGATACAGTATTTACAATACAGCCGCTTGATATCATGTCCGGTTGAATAACCATAAATAAGGATTGAGGGGGAGAGGGGGAGAGGGGGAGAAATTTTACATCATATGAGAGGTGCGATCGCACTCCCAGGCATTTGGATGGGTACTGGCAAAGTCAAGTCAAATTTATTTACCCTACATCCAGATCTCATCCCAATAGTTATCTCGGAAAATGCTCAAAATCACCGCAACTTGCTATTACACTGCTAGAGGTTCAGGGAGGGGTTCAATTGAGCAATAGCATGATGGAGTCAACCGTGCGGTTTTAATATTATGATTGATACCATGTACCATAATTCTTACAGTGTTAGGACTCTGAACTAGAGTAGTCTGGAAAAATACATCGTATTTGGCAAGGGCAATTCCTCTACCAGTCTGACCCGTTTCATAAACATCCCATTTAAAATGAATATTGAAGTCATTGAAGTTACGGACTTGCCAAATCGCAAAGCCCTCAGTCCATCCCACGCTGGTTAGTTGTAGCTTGATAAAACTTTTCATTGTCTAATCCCTCTAACGCATTTTTTATAATGCTTCCAAGCTGGCTAGTTTGAGTATGGACGGTTGATGTTGGAAATTAGGTTTGTTTTATGTCTAACTTATGTATATGTTAGGAATTTTGGATGGGACTGGTAGTGGCTAATCGCTAATCCAAGACAGGCAGACAAAAAATTATCAATATAGCAATTAACAATTAGCCATTAGCAATGCCTCAGTTTATAAATAGGGGTCTTTCGTACTTAGTATGCCAAACTATCAGTTTAAGTAGATCAAAAGCAAACTATGTCTCAATTAAACGCATTGTGTAGCCTTTCATTAACTAAGTTAATGCTATAAATTCTTGCTCTTCAAGGATTTATGGCATTATTTTAAGACAAATTAGCATACTAAGTACGGAAGAACCCATTTTCTCATTGGATTCATCGTCACCAATTTGCTGAAGAAGGAGGGAAAACTCGACTGACTGACTCGATAGAATTTGCCTTACCAGGAGGTTGGTTGGTTGAGATGCTGTTTGGTTGGTGGGTAATCGCGCAACTGGAACAATTATTTGCCTATCGCCATCAAGTAACGCAACAAGAATGCGATCGCACTTCTGATTCCTAACTCCTAACTCCTAACTCCTGAATTCTGCTATAAAGGTCGTGGTTTCTCGGAAGCGACGACAATCAAATAGTCGTTATTTTCAAATAGATACTCTGTTGGAGGGTTAGAAATGACTTCACCTTCACTCCCTTTTTGTACGGCTAAAATTATACTTTTATAGGCTTGTTTCATATAGGTAAATACCTCAATAAAGGAAAGCCCTATTTGAGAGGTAGGAAGGGGAATTTTATAGAGTTGATTGCCATCTTGAGAACTCAACAGATCCAAGATAACTTGACTTATTCCATGATTGAGAGTGGCTTGGGAAATGAGCATACTACTGAATTGACTACTCACAATGATTTCATCCGCTTTAGCCCGCTTGCACGTTTGAACATATCCTTCATCAACAAGTTCAACAATGGTATAAATATTGGGATTAATACTTTCTACGGTTAGGGTGGATAATATAACTTTTGCATCACGAGCGGTATAATCTAAGCTATCATCGCCTAAAATTATAATCGTCTTACCTTTAACTAAATTGGCACGATGTAGAGTTTCATCAGACACCTGACCTTGAATAAAGAATAAATTTTTATCCTCAATCGGTTTTCGTTCTAAGTTGGCAATTAATACAATTGGAGTGTGTTGAGTTTGAGGTTCTAGACGTAACTCATTAACAATCACTCTCGCGCGATAATTCCATTCACATAAAATAATATGATTTTCAAAATTATACGAATTCATCCCCAGATTCTCCTTGATTTTTTGACCAATTAGAAGACTGGCAATTGTAGCACTCAAGGTAGCGAGTAAACCGATACCAACAACCATATTAATAATAGCAATAAGGCGACCGCCAAGGGTGACAGGAGCAATATCTCCATAGCCAACTGTTGTTAAGGTAACAATACTCCACCACAACGCATCAATGAAGGATAAATTAGGTTCTAGCCAAGATGAGGCAATTGCCGTAATTGTAATCAGTATGGCAATAAATAAAAGAAGGCGATCCAGCTTTTCACGCCGCAATAAAAGCCAGAGTTTATAGAAGTTTTGAGGAGCATTCATTCATGAAAATTATTAGCCAAAAGACACAGCCAAAAAGTAAGCGAGTACGATGAACCCAACACCTGTTATGAAAACCAGGAATAGAAGACAGAACTGATCAGTATTACACATCACGCTAATTTAATTGTTTCTACCTGAGTTGAAAATGGGGAGTGGGGAGT
>DNGI01000488.1:0-11813 GCA_003486645.1 Cyanobacteria bacterium UBA11370
TTTGTTGTCCGTTGTTTGTTGTCCGTTGTTTGTTGTTTGTTTTTGTTGCTCATTAGTTAGTCATAAAAAACAACTAATAACCAGCAACCAATAACCAATAACCAACAACCAATAACTAACAACCAATAACTAACAACCAATAACCAACAACCAACAACTACCCACCTAAAAACGTTTTGAGATCGAAACTTCGGGGTTCGCGGACGAATATTAAAGGTAATAAAGCGAGTAATCGCAGTACAGTAGAGAGGATAAATAATCCTGGTAATCCGCCAAAATTTGGTAACTCGGCGACAACACCACCGACTGTTGTTCCTAACGCCCCACCTAATCCCCCTAAAGCTGCTGCGATCGCAAAATAACTGGAGGGTTGGTGTAAGGGTGCGATCGCCATTTGTAGGTTATTACTACACAAATCAATCGCTGACCAGGCTCCACCTGATAACATATATAATAGGGGAAACCACAGCCATAAAGAAAAGGAATTGGTGCTAGCGGTTAACTTTAATAAAGGCACAATTGCTAAGACCATTCCCACCAAAAGTAAAATGGGACGATTGCCGATTCTGTCAGCTAACTTGCCCCAAAATACTAACATTAAAACATTTGCTCCAGCGGTTAAACTCGTGTAGGAAGTCACCCAGCTTACATCTAAGTTTAAGTCTCTGAGTAGATAGATACTGAAAAAAGGAGCACTTAGATTAACGGCAAACATCCATAAGCCATAATGGAGTAAAAAGGTGAGGAAATTTCTATCTTTGAGAACGCTAAAAAATCCTAAAGGTTGCTCTGAATTTTGAGACGGAGTAATTTTTTGAGTTGATACTTGGGGGTTAACATCAACCATAAAGAACTGACAGCCTAAACTGATTATCCCTGCCAAAACTGCCATAATTAAAATTACACTATACCCCTGAATTGCTCCATCTCCCCAGTTTGATACCACCAATCCCAACAGTGGTACGGATAGGAAATTAGTAAGATTTGCAGCACTATTTCGGAATCCAAAGTATCGCCCCCGCAATTGTTGGGGAACGAGTACCGCCATCCAACTAACCCAAGACGCACTACCTAAAGAACCAAAAATGTGAGTAACGAGGGCAATAATCAGCGTCCATTTTATTAGTTGATGGGCGGGTGCAAGGTTAGCACTAAAGAGTATAATTCCTAGGACTAAAACTAACCACAATAGCCGCGACGGACAGAATAATCGTAAGCTATACCAGCGACGACTCGTTGTTCGATCTGCAAAATAAGCACCTATAGGTTGGAGGAAATTTGTAAGCATGGGTATTGCTGAAAGTAACCCAATTTCAACACTAGTTGCCCCTAGTTGTAGCAAGAAATTACTCAATAAAACCTCAGCCGTTACACAAGAAAAGAAGGCAGAAAAAACACCATCCAAGGTTGAGGCTTTTAGGCTAGAACGAATGGCGTGTTTGTTAAGTTTGCTAGCAGGTGCGATAGGTGCGATCGCCGCTGCTTCTTGTATCGGTTCGAGAAACTCGGAAACCGTTAGTACCGGGGATTTTACTGGGGTAAACTCTCCAACAGATTTGATCATAAAGATTCGGGCGATGTTGCAGGGTGCAGTTAACCAGGGCTATGGGAGTAATCCTGATGCCATTTCTTGATTAGGTTTTCCTCAAGCCACTGGCAGTTAAGGATAGAAATAGCTCAAGATTAGTTTATATTTTGAAATAAAACTACACCCCTTGAAATCTATCCTGATTAGAATTGACAATCAGAGCGAAGGCGTGATCAAAATATTCCCTATGAATACCAGGGTTATAGGGCATGAGAGGTGTAGTGCAGAACGATGAAAATCTTTCCCCTCTAGCCCTTTGCCGATATCCGCTGTTTTTTTTATAACGGATTATTAAGGTAAAACGATAGTATAATCAAAAATAGTGATAAGAAGAGAATAGCGGTTGCTAAACATCTGCACCTTAAGAAATAAGATGCAACTAGCGATCAGAAATTATTTAAAGCTCCCAGCTTTTATAAGTCTTTAATAATAAGTTTTTGATAGATAGCGTTTTATTTTACTGGAAATAGGTGTTCCAGGGAGCTTTTGTTTGGATTTAGGTCATGACTAAAATTCTCCTCAGATGGCTGATTGTATTATTAGTCATTCTCTCTCTAACAAGCTGTAAAAACACTAGCACAAATGGCATTACCACAGTTACTCTTAGCGGTTGGCAAAGTAGTCCCACCGAAAAACAACGAATAGAACAGGTATTGAAGGATTTTAAAACTACACATCCCCATATAAACGTTAAATTTGAAGTGATCACCGATCAATATATGGACGTGATCAGAACTCGATTGATTGGGGATGCTGCGCCTGATGTATTTTATTTAGACGCATCCGAAGCACCGTTACTGATGAGTAATGGTGTTTTGGAACCTTTGGATAATTATATCACTCCTGATTTAGATTTAGCTGACTTTAAACCCGGTTTTCTTGAGGCATTTAAGTATAATGGCAAAACCTATGGATTGCCTAAAGATTTTTCAACTCTGGGTCTTTTTTACAATAAAAAATTGTTTGAGAAAGCGGGTTTAAGTACTCCCCCCCAAACATGGGACGAATTAGAAGACTATTCTCAAAAACTAACCCTTGATCGAAATCAAGATGGCAGGCGAGAACAATATGGATTGGGGATAGTACCCGAATTGCCTCGACAATATTTTATGATTAAAGCGTTTGATGGTGATTTAGCGAATGAAAAAGGTTACGCTACGTTTGCTAGTCCCAATAGTCTTAAAGGACTTCAAGACGTTATTAATCAGTATCGAAAAGATCGGTCTTCTGTTGTCCCTTCAGACGTGGGTGCAAGTTCAGCGAGTGAAATGTTAGGTCAGGGCAGAGTCGGGATGGTTATTGAAGGAAACTGGGCAATTCCTTACTTACAAGAAACATTCCCAAGTATTGAATTTGCTACAACTGAAATCCCCTCTATTAATGGCAAACCAGGAACGATGGCTTATACCGTTGCTTACGTTATGAATAAACAAGCTAAACATAAAAATGAGGCTTGGGAACTTATTTCTTATTTAACGGGTAAAGAAGGAATGAAAGCATGGTCAAAAGGGGGAGTAGTACTACCAACACGAAACTCGGTTTTAGCTGAACTTGGCTATGATAATAGTCCATTATATGTTCCGTTTATCAGGGGAGCTGAATATGCTACACTTTGGCAAGTCCAAGAAACCTTACCGATAATTGTTACCCATTTCAATAATCAATTTTTAAGTGCTTTAATTGGTGAGCAAATTTTACAAGTAGCAATGAATAAAGCTCAAAGATTAGCTAATGAAGAAATTCAAGAAGCTAACTATTAGTTGATTTTGGATTTTAGATTTTGGATTTTGGATTATGAAGTTAAAGTGGTGTAGTAATTTTTTTTAATTCAAAACTCAAAACTCAAAACTCTCCCACTCCCCATTTCAAAATGAACAAACTTCTACGACAGCCAAAAATTAGAGAAGCGATCGCAGGTTATTCCTTTATGGCTCCCACTATCCTAATTTTAGGTATATTTTTAATTACTCCCATCCTTTATGCCATCTTTCTATCCTTTCATAAAGTACGGATTTTGGGAGGGTTAAGTTATCGATTTGTGGAATTGAAGAATTTTCTACGAATCCTAAACGATGAACGAGTCTGGATTGCCTTAAAAAATACCGCAGAATATGTAATTATTGTAGTTCCAACTCAAACTATCCTGGCTTTAGGATTAGCCTTAATACTCAATACTCAACTTAAAGGTAAAAAATGGTTTCGAGTGATTTTCTTTCTGCCAACTGTTACCTCTTCCGCCGTCTTAACCTTAATTTTTATCTGGATTTATAACTCCAATGGATTACTAAATAATACTCTGGTGTTTTTAAATTTACCAACGTATAACTGGTTAGGAGATCCAAATGTCGCTCTCAAATCGATTATGATTATGAATATTTGGTCTACCGCACCCTTTTTTATGGTCATTTACTTAGCCGCTTTACAAGATATTCCCACTTCAATCTATGAAGCTGCTAAAATCGATGGCGCGAATGAATTGGATCGATTCTTAACAATTACACTCCCACTCCTTAAACCTGTCACATTTTTTGTTATAGTAATGGGTATCATCGGTACATTTCAGCTCTTCGACCAATCTTATATCTTCTCCGGTGGATCGGGTGGGCCAAATAACTCAACCCTAACCGTTGTATTGCTCATTTATCAGTATGCGTTTAAGAGTTTAGAGATGGGTTATGCCGCCGCTTTAGCATTAATGCTGGCGGGTGTAATCCTGATTGCAACACTAATTCAACGCCGCTTATTTAAAGATGAAAAAGCCGAATAAGAGGAGTATAAATGAATTCTTTACGGTGGCTTAAAGTTATTCTATATAGCCTTCTTATCGTGTATGCTATTATCACCTTTTTACCGTTTGCTTGGGCATTATCTGCATCATTTAAACCCCTGAATGAAATTATAGCGGGTGGGTTAAACTTTATTCCCCATCATTTCACTTGGGCGAACTATCGTAATATTTTTATTGAGTCTCCGTTGTTTGGACGCTGGTTTCTCAATAGTGTGTTTGTTGCGGTTTGCGCTACTGCACTCAATCTGATCTTTAACTCGATGGCTGGGTATGCTTTAGCTAGAATTCAGTTTCCAGGTAATCCCTTATTATTTGGTATAATTTTGGCAGTTTTGATGATTCCCGGACAAGTAACCCTGATTCCCGGTTATCTAATTTTAAAGTCTTTAGGCTGGTTAAATACCTACCAAGGACTGATTGTGCCCAATGCCGTTAATGCTACCTTTATTTTTATGATGCGGCAGTTTTTTATGAATTTTCCTAAAGAACTTGAAGAAGCGG
The DNA here is from genome assembly GCA_003486645.1 of Cyanobacteria bacterium UBA11370. GTDB lineage: Bacteria > Cyanobacteriota > Cyanobacteriia > Cyanobacteriales > Coleofasciculaceae > UBA11370. The sequence continues at coordinate 4,878 of DNGI01000488.1, forward strand.
CTGCACTGGATGGATTAAGCCGTTGGGAAACCTTTTTACAGGTTGTATTACCATTGGCAAAACCCGCTTTAGCCGCACAGACGATTTTTATCTTTATGGGTTCTTGGAATAACTTCTTAATGCCGTTGATGATTTTATCTGACCCTGAAATGTTTACCCTTCCTTTAGGATTAAATGCTTTTAAGGGTCAGTATATTAGTTATTGGAACTACATTATGGCAGCCTCAATGGTGTTTACCCTGCCAGCGTTGGGAATTTATGCCTTTTTTAATCGTTACTTTATCTCTGGGGTAACATTTACAGGCACCAAAGGATAAGCTATTCAAAGTTTTGAGTTTTGTTACCGCAGCGGGACGATAGTCCGTTTTGAGTTTTGAATTAAGACGCGCAAGCCTATAAGCGCTTGTAAGCTCAATTAACGCCTAAACCCTTGAACGGCTGAACTCCTGTAACTTCTGAAGTCTTACACAATACTTCAGGCAGTGTAATAGACTTAAGGTGAGTTACAAAAATTTATAAATTTTAATTTAATCTTCATAGCAAAACTGGGTAAACTCAATAAAAGCCCAAGGTAATACCCCGTATAATTCGTACTACAAAGTCCAGCCAAAATGTAAATTTTTAACAAAAAAGCTTTACTTTTAAAATAGCGAGACACAATGGTAAAAGAAGAGATAATCCAAGTTAGTAATTAAGTCTTGTGAAGACTTCAGAAGAACAAATACTCATTGGAAGAGTTACGGTATGAAAGTTAGACATCTTCTCAGGCTTTATGAACAGGGAAATAGAGACTTTTCTGGAGTTGACCTGTGTGGAGCAGACTTGAGGGGAGTCACTCTAATCGGAGTCAACCTTACAGGCGCTAACCTAAGAGGTGCGGATTTGGCTAGAGCCTTTTTAATCAAGTCTGACTTGAGCGGCGCTCAGATGAACTGGGCAAATTTAAGTTATGTCAAAATGAGTGATGCCAAACTGGTAGAAGCTGAACTGACTAAAGCCAATCTCAGTGGAGCCTTTATGGTGAAATCCAAATTACCAGGCGCAAAACTCAGTGGTGCAGATCTTAGCGGTGCTAACCTTAGACGTGCAAATTTGTGGGGAGCCAATCTCTGCGGAGCGCAGTTAGAACGGATCAATCTGCGAGATGCTAATCTCAGTGGTGCTAACTTAAAATGGGCTAATTTATCGGAAGCCAGACTGATTGGTGCGAGGCTATATGGCTCATCTTTAAATTTTGCTAACTTAAGCAGAGCATGGTTAAAAGGATTAGATTTGAGTGGCGCAGATTTAGAGGGAGTTAACTTTAAGGAAGCGAGATTAAGTGGAGCCAATTTAGAAGGCGCTAACTTAATCACCGCTAATTTCAGTGAAGCTCAACTGGATCGAGTCAATCTCAACAGCGCTGACTTAACCGGAGCTAACCTAACAAAAGCCTCGCTAGAGGAAGCAAACTTAACCTGGGCTGTTTTGAAAAAAACAGATTTGACGGGCGCAAACTTAAGAGGCACAATGCTTTATGGAGTTGACTTTAAAGAGGAGCGACTGACTAGTACTATTCGATTAGAACCCGCTGATTGCTCCTTTTTCTCAACGGCTGTTTGAACCCTTATTCCCAATTTCCTTAGTTTTCGGTTGATCAGACAACAACAACAGAGGTTATTTCTGCTTCTAGCTCTCGTTATCTTCCATTTCTAATCCGTCTAGTTCAATTCAACTTTGTCTTTCCTACAACCTTACCCTTTCAGTCCCATCAAATATAAAATATAAGAATTCAGGAGTTGCTGAAGTTCAGGAGTTGATTAGGGAAAGACAGTTCACAACGAGCAACCCAAAATTCCTGCGTAAGTCCTGAATTCTTACCATCAAACAGCGCCAAGAGAGTTTGAGTTGAAGCAAAAACAGTATCTAATTTTGGCTGATTAGCTCCACCCCTAACATTGAGAATCAGGCTCATGATTGATAAAATAACCGAACAGCATCTCACAATCTTGGCGATACAGGCGCGTGTGCAAAATGTGACCGTACTCGATTTGATTGACTTCCGACGTTGGCATCAATCTCATTTGAGAATACAGGGTACTGACAAACAAAAACAGCTTGTCACCTCTAATAGTAAGCAACACCTGTTACCAAGTTCACCTGCAACCGTGTTGAGGATTCATCAAGTAAGCTGCAATTGGCGATAAGTGTATTACAAAGGGGAAGGCAAAAAGGTTTTCACATCCTTTAACCTTTCCCCAATTTCAACTCAAATCCATATCACAAAGAAGCCATTTGTGGGTAACAAATACACAGATGTGAAAGGTAATTACACAAATGTACTGGTTTGTACGTTTATGGATTAGAAATAGAATAACCTAGCTCCCCGACTTCTTTATTGAAACCCCGATTCCTTCGATGAATTGAATTCAGAAGTTGGAGATCGGTGAGAAACTATTTACCCAATTAAGTTATTAACCTTTGGGTAAAGTGGGACTATTTCAACGAATGACCATGGAACCAGCGGAATTTACAAAAGCATACGAAGGATTGCGCCCTCGGCAGAAGGAAGTATTACACTTATTTTTACAGGGTAATATTGATACCCAAATTGCTGACCAACTGCATATTACCCCAGCAACAGTCAGACAACACATCAAGCATATCTGCGATGCTTTTGGACTGAGTAATTCCGAAAACCGGGGATCATCACACCGTTCTGAGTTGATTACTCTAGTTGTAAAATACCGACCCGAACAGTTGCAGTACAGTACGGTTTCTCATCAAACTAATTGCACTAAAATTTTGCTCAGTTACCATGGTGGCACTGATCTAGATAAAAGTCTCGTTACTGAACTAGAAACCTTCTTAAAAGATAGAGGGAACGACGTTTTTATCGTCAGTGGTAGTTTGCGAATGGCAACGAAGGGACTCCAACAAATCTCTGCTGAATTAAATGGTTGCGATCGCCTCCTACTCCTATTATCCCCTCTAGCCGCCCGCAGCGAAATGGTCACGGAAGAGGTACGATTGGCGAAGACATTCCAGGATACTCGACCCGACAACAAACCTGCTATTTTACCCATTCGCATTAATTGTCCTTTAAGTTTACTCAACCACGACTTACGCGGCTATCTCCGAGGACTACCTCAACAGGAATGGCATTCTCCCAACGATACTCCTACTCTTAAAAAAACTATTTTAAACTGGTTGGCATCGGGTGAGACTCCGGTGACAGTACCCACTTCCCAGAAATCCTTCCCCACTCTGTCTTATTCCATCACCCCCAATTATCCACCCCAACCCGTAGCGGAACCGGAGTTACCCAGGGGACAGGTAGAATTAGCGTCTGCATTTTATGTGGAACGACCCAGTATTGAGGATCGGTGCTACGAAGCGATCGCTAAACCCGGTTCTTTAATCCGAATTAAAGCACCTCGACAGATGGGTAAAACCTCATTAATGGCAAGAATTCTTCATCACGCAACTCAACAAGGTTATGCAACTGTTCCATTAACATTTCAGTTAGCGGATAGTAAGTTATTTACAGATTTAGATCGATTCTTGCAATGGTTCTGTGCTTTTATTTCTTTAGAACTCCAATTACCTGACCGATTAGCTGATTACTGGAACGGAATTTTTGCTAGTAAGGTTAGCTGTCGATCTTACTTTGAGCGGTATTTACTTGCTAATATGACTAATCCCTTAGTTTTAGGTTTAGATGAAGTAGACCGAGTATTTCAATATCCTGAACTTGCTGCTGATTTTTTTGGCTTATTACGAGCATGGCACGAAGAAGCGAAAAATCGAGAAATTTGGCGAAAACTTCGATTAGTGGTGGTACATTCTACCGAAGTGTATCTTCCTATGGATATTAATCAATCGCCGTTTAATGTGGGACTACCGATTGAATTACCTGAATTTCAGGTAGAACAAGTCCAAGATTTAGCGCATCGTCACGGACTGGCTTGGGGGACTACAGAGGTTGACCAACTCATGGCAATGGTTGGAGGTCATCCCTATTTAATTCGGCTTGCACTGTATCATATTGCTCGTCAGGAAATTACTCTTCCTGAACTTTTAATAACAGCGCCTACCGATACCGGACTTTATAGCGATCATTTGCGACGACATTTGTGGAATTTGTCCCAACATCCAGAGTTAGCAAATGCCTTAAAGAAAGTAGTTATTGCAGAGGGTTCTGTTCAATTAGATTCAATGCAAGGATTCAAATTACACAGTATGGGATTAGTTAATTTGCAAGGGAATGAGGTAACACCACGCTGCGATTTATATCGCCAGTATTTCCAGGTTCGTATCACCTCAACAACGTAATCAAACCCGATCTTTAAATTGATTAGTGCTAATTTTGAATGAGTTAATATAGCGAGGCGAAATGAGTTGTGAAACCCCTCCTCCTTGTCTCCCTTATCTCCAATAGTTCGCCTTTTTTCACGAATCAAATCCACCCGCTATATCACTGCTTTGCCTGCAACTTTCCCACTAACTCATAAAACGGCTGCCAATTATCCTCTTGATCAATTGCCTTCCATACCTCCTCAATTAAAGGTCGAAGTAACGCCGTCTTGGGATTCTTATCCCGCAACCGCCAAGCCACATTCTCTAACTCATCCCTTGATAAATTTTGCAAGACATGATGATATAATTCTTGCCACTTACCTAGTAATAGTTGCTCCTCAGTTGATTCAAAAAACGACGAATGACTAAAAATTTTACTGACATCATCCCGCCAAATTGGATCAAACTGCTGCGCCAATTCCGCAAAGAAACCATGATACCCAATCTGGCTCTTCTGAAGGAATTCAAGGGTTAACTTCAATAAGTCATTCCCCTCCGGTTCATTCACCTCCTCAAACCCCAACTTATGCAGCATCAGTTGCCGATAATAGTTATAATAATATCCATCAAACTGCCCTAACCCTACTTCCATATCTCCAACCGGAATTACCATGCCTAACGGTTGCTGTAACATCTCCAAATTCAGCCGACAAATTAAGGGTTGATTTCCATAACTGTAACGCCCATAATAATCAAAATAAGCGGCTGTAAACAGCGGATTATAGGTAGGGATAAACCCATAGGGGCCATAATCAAAACTTTCCCCCGTAATCGACATATTATCTGTATTTAAAACCGCATGACAAAATCCAGCAGCCATCCATTGCGCCGCTAATTTTGCCACTCGTTCCACCAACTCGGCATAAAACTGCACATACTGTTCAACCCTATCCTCAGCTTGAGTAGAAATGAGATGAGAATAGTAATAATCAATAACATGATTTAACAACTTTTCGATTAAATCCCGACGTTTAAAATAGTAAAGCCGTTCAAACGTACCAAACCGAATATGAGAACGACTGAACCGCACCATTACTGAAGAACGAGTCGGCGACGGTTCATCTCCCCGCCATAATTGTTCACCCGTTTCAATCAAACTCAAACACCGAGATGTCCGAACACCTAAATAGTGTAATGCTTCCGCTGCTAATACTTCCCGCACCCCACCTTTTAGTGTTAATCTGCCATCCGCCCCTCTAGAATAAGGTGTAGTTCCTGACCCTTTCGTGCCAAAATCATAGAGTTCGCCATCCGTTCCTCGCACCTGTCCGTAGAGAAATCCTCTGCCATCTCCTAACCTAGAGTTATATTCTCCAAATTGATAGCCGTGATACCGTAAAGCTAAAAAAGGTCGCACGCCAACAAACTTACCAAAGGCTTGGATAAAATCAGTATCAGTAACATCTTGAGAATCTAAACCCAATAGGGGTAACAATTGGTCATTCCGAAACCGTAAGATATGAGCGGGAAATTCGGCTGCTGGAACTTCATCAAAATAGTCATATCCTAATGATTCCAATGCGGTTTCATAGTCGAGAGACAGGAACATAAGCACCTCATAATTTATGATTACAAAATTCAATGGGATCAACCCTAATAGTTTAGCGATCGCCATCTCCCCATTTCAATAGGCGACAGCTTATTTATTCTATAAGGTAATAGCCACCGAGCTAATCTAATTGGGTAAACCCGTAGTAGAAAAGAAGACTACAACTCCCTAATATTAACTCAAAATTCTAAGTTAGAATAGACTCATATCCTTTGATTTTAGCTTAACTCATTATGGCATTCATCAATCCCAAGACCGATTTTGCGTTCAAAAAAATATTTGGTTCCGAGCAAAGCAAAGACATTCTAATTAGCTTTTTGAATGCTATTCTATACAATGAACAACCAGTCATTGAAGACTTAGAAATTCTTAATCCCTATCTAGCTCCAAAAATTCGGGGAGTTAAGGATACTTATCTCGATGTGAAAGCGAAGATTACCGGAAACAAAACCGTAATCATTGAAATGCAAGTCTTGAATGTGGAGAGTTTTGAGAAGCGCATTTTATATAACGCGGCAAAAGCGTATTCCATGCAACTCCAGATGGGAGAAGATTACAGCCTACTCAATCCAGTCATTGCCCTAACGATTACAGATTTTCAGATGTTTAATCAATTTGAGCAGGTGATTTCCCGTTTTGTTCTCAAAGAGAGAGATTACCTCGTGGATTATTTGATCTATGACATTGAACTGGTGTTTGTTGAATTACCCAAATTTAAAAAAGAATTGGATGAATTAACAACAATTACCGATAAATGGATTTATTTCCTCAAAACGGCCAGAAAATTGCAAACTGTCCCAGAAACAATGGGAAGTGTACCCCAAATCAGCCAAGCCTTTGCGATCGCCAATCGTGCCAACCTCTCTCCTGACGAGTTAGAAGATTTGGAGAAACAGGAGATGTTCATCCAAGATATGCGGGGTGCGTTTTCTAAAGCTGTTAAACAAGGGATTCAACAAGGCATTGAACAAGGACTTCAACAAGGGATTCAACAAGGACTTCAACAAGGGATTCAACAAGGACTTCAACAAGGCATTGAACAAGGCATT
>DNGI01000488.1:12078-14560 GCA_003486645.1 Cyanobacteria bacterium UBA11370
ATTGAACAAGGCATTGAACAAGGTACTTTACAAGCTAAAGTTGAAATGGCTAAACGTCTGCTCAACATTCTAGATGAGGAAATGATTAGTCAAACCACAGGACTCAGTATTGAGGAAATACAAGCCTTACGAGAGATAGAATAAGCGATCGCGCCATAATCCTTTCCCGTTCCCCTTTACGCGATCGCTTCCCGAACAGTAGAATCAGAACCAAATTTTAAAAAATCTCAACAATTCCACTGATTCTGGAGGATACAGCCATCAATCACTCTCTGAACTTAAACGACACCTACTCTCTGCCCACACAAGACCCATCAATTCTACAGATTTGGGGTAGAGCGTCCCTCAAAGGACACGTCAAAATTAGTGGCGCGAAAAACTCTGCCTTAGCCATTATGGCAGGCGCGTTACTGTGTCCCGAAGATTGCCGACTCCGCAACGTACCCTCCCTCGTCGATATCCGGCGGATGGGTGAAATTCTTTCTAGCCTGGGCATGAAGCTAGAACGCAGTGGTGATACATTGGACATCAATGCTCGTCACCTTAAACAGTCCCAAGCCCCTTACGAGTTGGTTAGTCAGTTACGAGCTAGTTTCTTTGTCATTGGACCAATGCTGGCGCGGTTAGGAGTCGCACGAGTCCCTTTACCGGGGGGGTGTGCCATTGGTGCTAGACCCGTCGATCTCCATGTCCGGGGTCTACAAGCCTTGGGAGCGGAGGTACACATCGATCATGGCATGGTTCATGCCTATGTTAGCGGCACGGGTCGCAATCGGTTAAAGGGCGCAAAAATTTATCTGGATTATCCGAGTGTTGGCGCGACGGAAACCCTGATGATGGCGGCGACGCTAGCGGAGGGAGAAACAACAATAGAAAATGCTGCTCAAGAACCAGAAGTAATCGATTTGGCAAATTTTTGTCGAGCGATGGGCGCTAAAATTCGGGGTGCTGGAACCAACACAATTATTATTTCTGGAGTTCCTAGTTTGCATTCGGTGGACTATTCAATTATTCCTGACCGAATTGAAGCCGGAACCTTCTTAGTGGCTGGCGCAATTACTCACTCGGAATTGACTCTTTCTCCAGTAATACCCGATCATCTCACCTCTGTCATTGCCAAGTTACAAAAGATTGGGGCGAAAGTTATTAGTGAGTCATCGAACTGTCTGCGAATTATTCCAGGGGAACTGCGAGCGAGTGATATTGAAACCTTACCTTATCCAGGGTTTCCTACTGATATGCAGGCTCCATTTATGGCGTTATTAACCCTAGCGGAAGGGGATAGTGTCATTACTGAAACGGTATTTGAAAATCGGCTAGGTCACGTTCCGGAACTGAACCGAATGGGTGCTGATATTCGAGTAAAAGGGAACCATGCAATTATCCGAGGTGTCCCGATGTTATCAGGCGCACCTGTGGTAGCAACAGACTTACGAGCATCGGCGGCGTTGGTGTTGGCGGCACTAGCAGCTGATGGTAAAACGACAATTCAGGGATTGCATCATTTAGACCGAGGCTATGAGAAATTAGAGGCAAAGTTACAGCAACTCGGCGCAAAATTGCAGCGGGTACGGGATGAATCAGAAGGAGAAGAACCTGCGATCGCTCAAAGCGAAATCACGGCTATATCTTAGTAATAGCTAATGGTTAATGGCTAATGGCTCATTGCTTTTTATCCATTAGCCGTTTACTAAGCTGTCACGCATTTAAATTAGGTATCAGTAGCGACCAAGATGGTCGCACTACAAGGATTCTGTAATTATTGACAATCAGGTTTAAATGACGAACAGCTTATCAGGACTTACGCAAAGGCACTAGATATAGAGTAGGCACAAACTCACTCATAAGATAGATAGATTAAAGGGTTTGATCCAGTACACTGATAAAGTCAAGTTGTGATATCATAAAACCCTCATGTTGTCCTGTGAGAAGCCAATTGTACGTGTTTTGGTAGTTGATGACCACGAACTAACTCGTTTCTGCCTCAAGTTAGCTCTTTCCACACAGAAGAATATCGAACTTGTGGGTATGGCTAGCAATGGTCAAGAAGCGATTGAAATGGTTGAACGCTATTATCCCGACGTAGTGATCCTTGACTTGCAAATGCCAGTGATGGATGGTCTGACTGCTGCTATTCAAATCAAGCGCCTCAACCCAGACATTCAAATTATCGCCTATTCGTCCTATAATGAATTCCAAACGGAGATCGATAAACAAAGCGCCAAAATCGATGCTTTCTGTAGAAAAGAAGCCGCTACTACAGAATTGGTTAGCTTGGTGAATCAATTAGGGAAACGTCAAACGGGTGCAGACTGCCGTAATTGACATACCTCCTCGCCCTATAAGTGCGAGGATTCCTTGACACTTCACAGCAACGTGCTACTTGCGTAGTCCTACAGTCGCTCCATGTCCATTTAAAGTCGTGCTGATAGCGTAGCGGTAGCGAGCTTGCGAGCGTCTGCCCCATGCCGACTTTGAACAA
>DNGI01000066.1:0-7799 GCA_003486645.1 Cyanobacteria bacterium UBA11370
TACAAACTTTCGTCCGCCTGCGCGGACTAATACATCTAGCCTGCGGAGGCAGTCTTTGTTTGTGTAGCCGCGATTTCTAATCGCCTGGTATTTTTGCTTGCATTGGGATGCTCCCTTGTTCTTAACATAGCCATTAACCATTCGCCATTAACCCACCCCTCCAGTTCTGACGAGTTTCACCAAAGTAGAAGTAATTTGATTTAAGGGCAAAATGAAATCTATGGCTTTAGTTTTGATAGCCGCACTCGGCATACTAAAAAATTCAGCCGTGTCTTGGTTTTGAGCAATGGTTATACCTCCCATTTGTTTAACCTTCTGAATCCCAGCCGCACCATCGTGTCCCATCCCAGTTAAAATAACAGCGATCGCTCGTTCCTTAAAGCTTTCAGCAACCGACTCGAACAGCACATCCGCCGCCGGACGAGTAAAGTTAACCCGTTCAGTTTGAGTAAGGGCAAGTGTACCATCTGGCTTTACCAGCAAATGCCAGTTAGGAGGCGCGATGTAAACAGTTCCAGCTTGTAAATAGTCTCCTGTCTCGGCTTGTTTAACTAAAAGTCGTGTACAACGATTGAGAATAGGAGCTAGCAAGCTGCGATGGTGAGGGTCAAGATGCTGCACAATCGTAATTGCCGCAGGAAAGTCTACTGGGAGAGTAACTAATATTTGGGTGAGTGCATTCAATCCACCCGCAGAGGTTGCCAATGCCACCACATCAAATAGGGTATTGGGAAAACGAAAAGCTGAGATGGACTGTTGAGTCACCATGAGTGTGTATTGAAGAGTTAGTATTTCATTAAAGAAGATTGGAACCTCTTTAAGTAGGGCTTGCTGCTTGAAACGTCTTCCTCAACTCTTACCCCTCAATGCCGCCCTCTCCGTTTTCCTCTTCACTCCGTACCTTATTTTCATTCTGTTGATAGATAACCTCACGCAGAAGAGCAGCGTGTTGCTTGGCTTCCTCCGCCCGTTCTCTAAATTGAGCTTCTGAGAGATAGCGCTTTTGTTGGTGTGCCTGAACTGCCATGCGCCGTGCTAGTGCGGCTTTTTCCTCTAGGCTGCGGACGGCTGACCACAGGGCTTTTTCTACCCCATCTGACTGTTCTGCGAGTAAGCTATCGCTGGAATAGGCATGACCGACATGACAACGGAACCGGATCAAGTTGCCATCGCCCAGTTCCCAAAGCACACCCCCGCAGTCCGGACAGGTTAGGGGTGCAGGGTTCCCCGGTCGTTCACCCTGCTCTAACGCCGCCTTATCCTGCGCTACAATATCAGCCTCTTGGTCAATTCCCTCTGACACAGTTTCTCCCTCCTCTACGGGATCGTGAGTCAAGTCATTTAAAATAGATGCAATATCAGCCACCTTTAGGATGTGGTCAACGGCAACATTTTCAATCGCACTCCGAGGCATCCCATCAAACAGCGCCTCTTCCGGGTCTTGCACAATGGCAATCCCACCAAACGTTTTAATGATTGCTAAACCTGCCGTACCATCGTCTAACGTTCCCGATAAAATTACCCCCACCACTCGCCGCTTATAAGCCCTAGCAGCGGAACGAAACAGCGTATCAATGGCGGGTCGATGGCCATTCTCACGGGGACTACGACTCAAACGAATGTGGTTGCGTCGGACAATCAGGTGATAGTCGGGTGGCGCAATATAAATTTTCCCTAATTCAATGGCTGCTTTATCTTCTGGATGCAGTGCTTTCAAAGAACCAGCACGATTGAGAATGTCCGGTAAAACGCTAATGCCAAAGGACGGAAAGTGCATCACCACGAATAATGCCGCAGGTAAGTCTGATGGTAAATGGCTCACAAGTCGAGTTAACGCTTCCACCCCACCCGCAGAAGCGCCGATAACGATAATATCCCGATTGAACATTTAATTTATTTGTTAAAAGCCCCAGTGGTTTCGCTGCTGGTGCTGTTTAGTCGTATGAGTTTAGGCTACCTTACTTTTTGCACTATTCTCCATTAAAAATAGGAAACTAACACGTTATATCATGTCCACATAATTACCCTGAAAAAATTTCTCCCCCTCTCCCCCTCTCCCCCTCTCCCTCTCGCCTTCACTTTTTTTTAGGGTTATTCAACCAGACATGATATTAAACCCTCCCCCTCTGTCTCAAACAGCAATTTAAAAACGTAACAGTTTAGTGAGGGAGAATTCGACGCGGTAACTCAACTCGAAAGGTAGACCCAGCTTCTAGCTGACTCTCAACCGAAATTGTGCCGTGCATTAATTGTACGAGGGCATTGGCGATCGCTAACCCTAAACCTGTCCCGTTATTTTTACGTGTACTCGTCTGATCCACCTGCCAAAATTCCTGAAAAATTCGGCTTTGATCAGCCAAATCAATACCGATCCCGGTATCGCTGACAATAATAGCTAATCGCCCTTCAGGTAACTCCCAAATTTCTAACGTCACACTGCCCGTTTCGGTAAACTTAATCGCATTAGAGATTAAATTGACCAGAACTTGCCGCAATCGCATCCGATCATTGACCACCGGGATGTTAGATTTAGCAAGATGAACCTGTAAATCAATCGCTTTCTGCTCGGCTAGGGAGCGTAATTCCTCCGTCGTGGTAGTTGCTAACTCGGCTAAATCAAATGCGTCTAACCGCAATTCCAGGCGATTAGCTTTGAGTTTAGAAAAATCGAGAATTTCTTCAATCATCATTAAAAGCTGTTTGCCATTGTTCAAAATGCGCTCGATCATATTAATTTGTTGCGCGTTACGTTCCCGTTGAAATCCCCGCAACAATAATTCAGAAAAGCCCAAAATTGCATTCATCGGTGTCCGCAATTCGTGGCTAACTGTTGCCATAAATTGACTTTTTAAGCGATCCGCTTCAATCAGTTGTAAGTTTTCCAATTGGACTTGGCGCAGTTGGGCTTCCGCTTGCTTGCGAGAGGTGATATCGCGTAACATCCAACGCAAAGCGATCGCCTGTTTGTTTACATCTCGTACCGTTTCTACCGTTAAAGCGGCATCAAAGAGTCCTACTCTCCGCCTAGACAAACTTATTTCCCATTCTTCCACCCGGTTAACCGTATGAAGTTGAATAAGCATAGCACGAAAGGCTCGACGATGTTCTTCCGGGACAGCGTTAATTAACGGTTTTCCGATTAAAAATCTCTGTTCAATATTCAGCAACTGACTCGCCACACGATTGGCTTCCTGAATTAGGCCGTAAATATCCGTTACGAGGTAGCCATCTGGGGCAAATTCAAACAACTCTCGGTAACGCTGACGTTCTGCTTCTATCGCCTGACGAGCTACTATCAATTCCTCATTCTGTAGGCGTACTTCTTCTTCAGCAATATACAGTTCTTCTAGGGCTGTTGATAGTTCTTCTAAGCATTGAAGTACAAGTTGCGGCTCCAGGGTGCGAACTTCTGTCGTATTTTGATACAGTTTTTCAGTCCACTGATGTACCGCTTTTATATGTTCAATCAATATGTCATCATTATCTGTGGCTTTCATATTAACCTACGATTGTCAAATATCCCTTTAGGGCGTAAGGTTGACTAAATGACAGCTATTGTTGCAGAACCAAGTCATAATGAATTGGAAACAGCTCTCCTATGAATGATAGTTAGCGAAGAACAGGTTATTGAAATCTTCTTTAGGATAGACTAAATCAGGTCAGAGGGCTTAACTAAAGTAATGGCTTTCTCAATTCCAAGGCGTGAAGGCGAGATCCCTAACTTCTTCAAGAAGTCGGGGATCTGAACCCCTAACTTTCATCAATTAAGTGAATATAATTCTTGGAGTCAATCTTAATTTTGCCTTGTTTTTGTAACTTTCCTAACAGCCGAGTAATGGTCACGCGGGTCGTACAACAAGCATTAGCTAGATCCTGATGAGTAAGGCGAATCTTTAATCGAACTCCGTGGGGTACGGGTTGACCCACTTCCTGTTTCAACCATAATAAAAGATAATACAAACGCTCTTGTATGTGTCGCCTTCCTGCAATAGCCAGAAGAGATTCAGTTTGCCGGATACGTTCACCGAGTTTAGGGAAAAGGACTTGAGAGAGATGAGGAGATTCAGCAACTTCTGATAGGGAAATACGAACTAATTCAACATTGTCCGAGAGAGCGATCGCCTGATAGGTTGGTAAGGAAGTCCAACAGGAACTAAACGGTAGGGAGGGACTTGCTAACCCAATCAGGACTTCATCTCCATCTTCACTCATTGTCGTTAGCTTGACTAAGCCTTGATGGACTAACCAAATCGTTTGGGGTTCTAAAGGGATAACCTCTCCTTTTGTATAAAAATGCTGAGGACGATCCTGACAGAGATCGTTACCCTGATTGGTTAACATCTTAAAAATCTGCTTGCGGTCATTAATAGTACGCACTATCCAGCGCAAGCTAACCAGCTTCCCTTCTAAGTCAGAAACAGGAACAACACTCAACGTTACCTTAAACTGTTGCCCTTGAGAACAGTGCATAAGAGTTCTCCACTCCTGCACCCAGTTACATTGATAAAGTTGGTTGAGTTGAGAGCGAAATTCCGAACGCTCTTGTAGCGGGATGAACTTGATCAGCAGTTTACCGGATAACTTCCACAGATCAACATTGAAGAGTGTAGCGGCAGCATGGTTGGCTTCCTGAATTTTACCTTGTGGACTAGTGACAAGATAAGCAAGCGGCATGAACTCGAACAGTTCTTTGTAGTGTCGGTATTCAGCTTCAAGTTGCGATCGCGTTAGTGCCAGTTCTTCTGTTTGCTGCATCAGTTCCTCTGACGCGACTTGCAGTTCTTCTGAAGCAATACCAAGTTCCTTAAAGGCAACTGAGAGGAGATCCGTTTGAGAATCTGCTGGCGTATTCGTTGTACCTCGGTACATCTCGGCGATACGCCAGTGAATGTTCTGTATCTGCTGGGCAAATAACTCTACATTCATATCATGACTAATTTAATACATCCTGATTAGTCTACAAAAGTTTCCGCCTTTAGACATTGACCTAAATGTAGAAATTGATGAGTTATTGGTCATTAGTCATTAGTCATTAGTCATTAGTCAGTTGTAAAAAAACAACCAACAACCAACAACCAACAACCAACAACCAACAACCAGTTGTTTAAATGTCGATGAGTTTAATTTAGTCTTTGATTAATCGAAAGAACAAACTATCCCAATCAAGAGAATTCACGCTACTGTCTGCCTCTTTCACTTCAAATGTTACATGACAAGCTTTCGGTTGCTCTAGTGTTTGTAGACAAAGTTCAGCAATATCATCCCGACTGACCTTACCCCGAATATTATCCCCTTGGTCAAACACCAACGCTTTACCACCCGGTTCTTCAGTTAATGCACAAGGTCGGATAATTGTATAAGCTAAACCACTTTCTCTGACAGCATCTTCTCCTCGCAGTTTCCAAGTTAGAATTCCTCCCAATTGGTCATTCATTCGGACTGCGGGTGGTTCTTCCTCTAAATTAATTCCGGGACGACCTGGACGAGTCACGCCCGCCGAACTAATCATAATAAACTGGGGCTTAATTTCACCACCATACGCCTTAATCGTTTCGACTTGTAGCGCAAAACCTCCAGGCTGAAAGTTCGGATTTAGTCCGCCATCATACTCAAATTTACTCAGCATTAACTGTAAAGCATAAACTTGACTCGAATCAAACGCCGGGACATCTTTTAACGTTTTTGCTCGAAATACTGGAATTAAAGCTTGAAAGGGAATACGAACATCAACCCAACTATCTTTTTGAGTATCAAAGGAATAGCAATAGGAAATACCATCCCATTTAGATTCGCTCCGCAGGATAAACTTATAGCGCTGACCATCTCCTTTTACCCGTAATTCAACCCCTTCATACTCAGATAAATTTAGAGGCGGGTTAAAATTACGAGTCCGAACAGAAACAAAACCCCCGGAATTTGCCGTTGAAACAATACCGCTAAACAAGGCTGCCTGATCAATTAAGCGAATTGAACTTTCGCTCACACCACCCATCACCACATCATCTACAGCACCCCACGTTTCTTTCAAGTCATCAGTAGGATTTTTGAAATCAAAGAGTAATTGTTTACCCGGTTCCAAATTTTTAGCAGCCGCTTGTACCAAATTTTTGATGCCTTGATAGTCCACAATTTCCGGACTATCTACCACTTCTGGCATATAAAATTTGATACCTTGATAGTATTTTTCACGGGTTGGCGTGTCTCCTTCCACGGGTTGCACCCGAACTCCAGTACAACACACTACCGCAGAAATATCCTTCATCAGTGCAGGCGTTAATGTTTCTGGAATTGTGATATCTGCCTCAAAGAGTTCTACCTGATCACCGAGCATTTCTCTCCCTCGCTGAGGATCTCGAACTAAGGCGCGTACCCGATAATTGTCTTTGATTAAACGCTGTACAACTCGCTTACCAACACCTCCTGTTGCACCTGCGACTAGTATCATTCCCATGGGTTTTGTTGTCTTCAAATTCTCTTTTTTTTGATGAATACTACGGTTGAAAAGCCGCTGTAAGCAGCTAAGGAAAGGGATGACATCAAAGTAGGTTAGGGTTTTTATAAATCTGCCAGCATCCCATTGAGAGCGATTATTCTGAGCCATCATCCCCTCTTGAGTTTTTTTCAGTATTTTCTTTAAGTGTATCGAACTGTTATTATAAAAAATAAACCTCTTGCAGGCATTACCTTTAGTTAAAGGTTGGGGAAAGGTTAAAGGGAAAAGGCAAAAGGATTCAAACACTTTGTCCGCTTACCCTTTCTTCCAGCTTATGCAAGAAGTCTAATAATTACGGCTGGCGATCGCTTTCCTATGACCCAAACCGCCACTCAGATCGAGTTACCACCCCCCTTTCCCGACCATACTCAACTTCCAGAGTCGGATGGTACTTTTGTGAAAAATTTCCAGGAGCATCCCCAAAGTTTAATTCTTACAGACTCAATTGGTTCAGTCTTAGAACGATTACATCCAGATGGACAATACGCCATTGGGCAAGACTGTGGTATATACTGGCGTGAAACGGACCCTCCTGAAAAAGGTGCTGAAGCTCCTGATTGGTTTTATGTCCCTAACGTCCCCCCTCGACTCGATGGTCAAATTCGCCGTTCCTACGTACTGTGGCGAGAACATCTAGCACCTTTAATTGCTTTAGAATTTGCGAGTGGAGATGGTTCTGAGGAGCGATCGCGAACTCCTCTATCTGTTTCTAGCGACGGGGAAGTTACTAAACCTGGAAAATTTTGGGTTTACGAACGCATCATGCGAATTCCCTATTATGGAATCTACCAAATTAATAACGACAACTTAGAGGTTTACAATCTAGTTAACGGATATTATCAACAGATGTCCCCTAACGAGCGGGGTCATTATCCGATCACTCCCTTGGGTGTGGAATTAGGACGCTGGCAGGGGAGTTATCAAAATCAAACCCAATTGTGGTTAAGATGGTGGGATTTGGAAGGAAATCTCTTATTAATTGGTTCTGAGCAAGCTCAATTAGAACGACAACGTGTTGAACAAGAACGACAACGTGCTGAACAAGAACGACAGCGTGCTGAACAAGAACGACAGCGTGCTGAACAAGAACGACAGCGTGCTGATAGTGCCGAACAAGCGCGAAGAAATGCCATACCCCAATTGTTAGCCATGGGGTTAACAGTGGAGCAAGTAGCAGAGGCATTGAGTTTATCGGTGGAGGAAGTGATATCATGTCCTGCTGAATAACCCTAAAAAAGTTTGAGGGAGAGAGGGGGAGGGGGAGAGAGGGAGAGGGGGAGAGGGAGAAGTTTTATTAGGGGTGATT
>DNGI01000066.1:8006-8347 GCA_003486645.1 Cyanobacteria bacterium UBA11370
GGGTGATTTGCCGAACATCATATGAAGCTGTGTTCTTAAGATTAAAATTCCCTGTCTAGCCTATTAGCTGAGTGCTGATGGCTGACTGCTGAGTGCTATATTGGATAATTTTCCGGTAGTTTAGCTATATGGAGTGCAATAGGGTCAATCATTTCAACTGTGAGTTCTAAAAATCTGCCGGAAACTACAGCCTATGTCAGGATTACGCGGCATTCCTGGCAACAGGGAAAAATTGAAGGTGAAGTCCAAGCGGCAGACTATCATTGGCAATTTCAGTGGTCTTTCCGCAAGGGTACGTTGTCTGTTAAACCTTCTTTAGGACGTGCCTTGATTCAAGAACC
>DNGI01000066.1:8556-8826 GCA_003486645.1 Cyanobacteria bacterium UBA11370
GGACGTGCCTTGATTCAAGAACCCCTCGGTCGATTTTTAGAACGGTGCGATTATCAGTTAGAACCAGGAGGAGATTATGCTTTTACAATTCGAGCAGAACTTTGAAAGTTTTGAGTTTTGAGTGAATAACTCCTACTCCCCACTCCCCATTGCCAAATACCGTTCAATTAACACAATAGCAACAATATCATCGACAGGTCTAGGAGGTTGCCGCATTCCTTGGGGGATAAGGCATTGCAACCCTTTGGGCGGATACATTTGCCAATAGCG
>DNGI01000066.1:9029-9338 GCA_003486645.1 Cyanobacteria bacterium UBA11370
TACATTTGCCAATAGCGATCGCGTGCTTCTAAAGTACTATAACGCTCATCCACTAGAATAATAGGTACAGAGATTCCTAACTCATCAGTAATTTTTTGTTTCCACTTCTTGGCAGTTGTCTGATCCCCCATCACAATGGTTTCAATGAGGAATTGTTGACATAATTGTTGAAGGGTTGCGATCGCTTCTTGTGAGAGAACAACCTGATGGTAAAGTAGCTGCTTTTCCCTTCCGATTACTGCTACACCACATTTATCACGTCCTGGATCAAATCCTAAAATCATTGAAATTTGTTGTTTGTTGTTTGTT
>DNGI01000066.1:9571-9735 GCA_003486645.1 Cyanobacteria bacterium UBA11370
TGTTGTTTGTTGTTTGTTGGATTGGACTCGGTATTTATTTTTTTGTTGCACTCAAGCTTGGATTAATATCTAAATTTTAAATTGTCTAAACCAAATAGAGAATAGATGAGCATTTTTACTTTTTCTAAAAACCAACAACTAATCACTAACAACCAACAACCAAC
>DNGI01000066.1:9987-11613 GCA_003486645.1 Cyanobacteria bacterium UBA11370
AACCAACAACCAACAACCAATCCTTCATGTACTAAAAATCACCTGTCCATTTTGAATAGCGACGAGCTGGATTTTTAAGGGACCCGCCGTATAAGCGACTTCTTGCACTCTCGCTTGTATTTCTAGGGGTTGGTTATGTTGCTCTAACTGTTCAATAAAACGCACAATCTCGGTAGGACTAGTACCATCTCCCACTTGGATTATACCCAAAACACCAGCGCGACGGGCACGGAATTGGGAGGCAGCAAGTAACTGATCGAGTCGCTGTTGGATTTGTTCATCTGTCTTAGTTGACGCATCAATGGAAATGGCAGCTAGGATATCACTAGGTTTAAAAAGAACTTGATTGAGAGCCGTATCAGCAAACACTTGGATCTGCATTTCTCCCTGTACATAATTCCCGGCTGAAAGGAGACGGACTACATAATCTCGACCATCTTTAATCTGGTTAATTAACTGATTCGCTTGTGTTTCTGTAATTTGTACGAGTGGTTCATTAAAATTATTATTAGGCTGAATGATTTCAGTTGCCGTTCGATTGGCTTCGCTCAACAGTTGATCCACAGCGACAGATGCAGCTGAAGGATTGACAATCCGGACTACTCCAAATGCCAGTACTTGACCGCGTAAAAGAGCAACATTCCCTTGACGTAGCACTTGATAGTTCTGATAATATTGTTCCAGAATATCAACTTGCCGTTCTAAAAAAGCCCGTTGTTTTTCTCGCTCTTCTAATTCCCGATCGCGTTGAGCCACTAAGTCTCTTAATTGAGTAACTTGAGTGTCTAATTGAGTAATTTGCTCTTTAAGTTGATTCCGTTGCGTGAGTAACTGTTGGCGTTCAGCTAAGAGTTGATTCCGTTGTTGTATTATCTCCTCGCGCTCAACTAAGAGTGACTTAATTTCCGTTCGCAGATCGGTTGCTTGTTGAGATATATCTTTCAGTTGAGTTTCTTGTTCAGCAAGTTGTTGATTCCGTTCCTGGATTGTTCTGTCTCGTTCCGCTAGTTCTTGATCGCGTTGCTCTACTAATGTTTTTAATTGATTAACTTCAGTTTCTAGATTAGTAATTTCTGCGTTTAACTGATTCCGTTCTTGCAAGAGCGCTTGACGTTCAACCAAGAGGGACTTAATTTCTTTTTGTAGATCAATCGCCTGCTGAGAAATATCCTTAAGTTGACTTTGAGCTTGTTGAAAATTTCGGTTGGTCGCATTGAGGCGCTTTTGAACTTTTGTTAACTCACTCTCGACCTGAGTTTTTTGGTTATTGAGGGTATCAACTTCACGACGAGTACGTCTAAGAGTTTTAAGAATATTATCAAGTTCAAACACCCCTTCCCGTAGAGATTCGCTCAAGCCAAACAAGATTCCTAATGTTGTAGCAGAAATTAGGCTTCCAGTAATGATTGTCACTAAAGTAGCCGTATTGCGAGGACGCAGCTTAAATAAGCTTAACCGCGCCTTGCCCACTTTCGTGCCAATGCGATCGCCTAACGTTGCGATCACTCCTCCCAATATCAAAATTGCCGCGATCAGGATATAAGCGCTGGTCATTCCCTGCGATTAGTCTGTCCAGATACAGCGTATCTCATGGTTGTGGGTTATTTGTTGTTTGTTGTCTGTTGT
>DNGI01000350.1 GCA_003486645.1 Cyanobacteria bacterium UBA11370
GTTCAGGCCGAGGAGGATGTCAAGTAGTTTAATTGCGCTAATTGCGATTCGATCCACTGCTATCGTCACCAGAGCCAAATACATCTCCTAAATTATCAAAAAAGTTGCGGAAGCCCAGAAAATCGCTGAAGGGTCGAGTGATAAAACTGAGAGCGTACTCAACTTTAGCCAGCAGGCTACGACCCACAACGATTACATCTTCATCCTGTAGGGGAATATTTTGGGAAATATCACCCAATAGTACCCGTTTGCCATTAATTTTTTGAGTAACAACCTGACCCCGTTCTGGATCGAAACGCATCACGGCAATTTCCCGTAGGTTGGCTTCCTCTAGGCTAGGGGCAAGGGAGGTTAGCGCATCTATAAATGTACTGCCATTGGGCAAATTCAAATTGCCGATTCTGCCAGTAGGATAGCTCAACACTCGGATTGTGAGGGTTGGTTGAGCGAGGGTAGAGCGAGCAACGAGGGTTTGATCGTAATCCGTTGCTGTGCCTGTTTCTAACTTCAAGACTACCACGGCATCACCATCTCGCAGGCGCAAATCGTCGGGTAGAGCTGAGGCGTTTTGGAGGGGGTTAAATAAATCAACCTGTTGCTCAAGGATTGAATTACCATCGGGTGAGCGCCGACGGACGACAACGGTACGCAAATCGCCTGTATTGGTAACACCCCCAGCAGCTTGGAGAGCAGCAATGACTTGAGAACCTGGGGCTAGGGAGTAATAGCCGGGTCGAACCACTTCACCTGTTATGGTAATCGTGGCTGGGCGCGTACCTGCTAAAACGACTGTGACTTTGGGATTGACGACAAACTCATTAAAGCGTTCTGTAAGTATATCTTGGACGGCTTCTGGGGTTAGTCCTAAGACTTGTAGTTTTCCCACTAAGGGGACTGAGATGTTCCCTTGTAAATCAATCGTGGCTTGAAAGTTAAGGTCAGGAAAGCGTTCTACTGTCACCCCGATTGAATCGCCAATTCCTAGGACGTAATCGTTAAATTGATCGGGTGAAAGTCCCTGTGGTGCTTGCTCTGGATAGCCTAGGGGGGGGACAGGAACGTAGAGATCAACGGGATTGGGAGGGGGGGTATTGAAGTCTAGGGTTTCTCCAGAGGGAAGAACGGGGAGTTGAGCGCGATCGCTACTATTAAGCTGTGATACAAGTGGATCGGTTAGAGTCTGACCTACCGCAGAACTAGCTACCACACTCGTCCAGGGTGGTAGAACTAAGCCACCTGTGAAGACAAGGGAAGAGGCAAGAACCAAGAGGCGAGATGTCATAATTTACTTTACGCTCCGGAAAAGGGTCCGGTGATTAAGGCAGTCTGAATCATTTTACTGAGTGATTCTGCTAAAGGTCGGGAGGCTTCCAAATTCCCTAATGGTTCAATCGGAATCTGGAGACAAACTGCAACCCAAGGGACTCGCTGGCGGCTTAACTGAGCAATTTGGTCAAGCCAGAACCAGTGTCTAGTTGCTGGGTTGCCTCCCTTCGGCCAAGCATACCATTGCACCACGGCAAAGGTTTGTTGCTGAGTCCAAGCACGGAAGAAACGGGCTTCAACTTCTGCAATTGTTGGGTTGTTCGTTGAGTTTTTTGGGTTACTATCGGTTTTAGTTACTAATGGGGACGTTTGTACCTTAAAGTTTAGTTTTGTGTAGGAATCGGTTTGCCATTGAAAAACCCCATCGATATCGACCCATTCAACTTGGGGTTGATTCCGGCGATAACCTTGAGGAAGCATCAATAGGACTATCGGTTTTGGATAGTCTCCCTTGAGTTCCTGATACGACCATTCATGGCCTCCTAGATTAATTGGTTTTTGCTCAACAGTTTGCCAAGAGGGGAGATCTAATCCCGTCTTGCGGATATTTCTGATTTGGGTCAGGTTGGTAATATCTGGCACATCAGTCCAAGACCAATTTCCTGTCAAGTAACTGGGAACTGCTCCAATTGCCACGAGAACTAACAATAATAGGAGGACAATTGCTCTATTAAATCGAATGCGCTGGATTAACTTTTGCAGATCCACTGATTTCATTATAGTTGAGTCAGAATTCAGAAGTTGCAGGAGTTAGAGGTGTTATAAAATAAGCTGTCACATCTTCAATTTGCATGATATGGACGGGCTTGTCGGCTGATCCCACAAAACTTTCTTTCAATGTATCCCTGCTCTCATTGAAGGCTTGTTAGCTTAACAGTCTCTCACTCCCTGTACTCCTCATCAGTCATAGAAGAACTGGAAAACTCCGGATGAGTGAGTTGAGATTCAGGTTCTTGGGGCCAATATCGTTCAATTCCATTTAATAAAAGGACTAACGTACCCAACATACAGGCTGAATACAGATCGCCACCCCAACTTTCATGCAACCACTCAAACGCTTTTTCATTACCTGTACCATGAAAGAATGTTAGTAAGGTATTGCGAATAATATTTGCACTGACACTGATAACAACAGCACCCGATAACAATAAAATTGTCTTTTTGCGAGAGAGCAATGCTCCACTCCAATATAAGAGCATCAAGCTAACATATAAACTGGTAAACAACATCTTTAAACCTGCACAGTGGGGAGCTACTTCAACAATTCGTCCTCCTACAAACAAGTTAATTCCTACAACAGTAACATCCAAACCAAATTGTATTAACGTAAAACCGGCTACCCCAGCAATAAATCGTTGCAGAGGTAAGGCAAAGGGTTCAATTAAGTAGGGAACGGCTGTCGGTGTTGCTAAAAAGACTAGTAGTAGGGGAAAACTTTGGAGTTTAAAACCCGGAATTCCTTTAAACCACAGGCAAAGTCCCGCTAAAACTATAGGCACTGATAAATTAACGAGTTCCGATTGACCTGTGAGATAGAAAATTGCTCCCAATACTAACAAAGCTAACCCTACAGGATGGGATTTATCGGGTAGCTTACGCCATTGGTGTCGATGAGTCCAAACAATATAAGCCGCAAAGGGTAATCCGATCAAGCCATGGCTGAAGTATTCGTGTTCAATACTAATACTTTTGTTGAGCCAGCCATTGTACCAATGAATGAGTAGAGGTGCATATAAGATAGCGAGTAACGCAGCGATCGCACCATCTACCAAGTAGCGTTCAATGGCAATAGGAATTTTGGGTCTGAGTTGCATAGGTTGGTTGTTGGTTGTTGGT
>DNGI01000067.1 GCA_003486645.1 Cyanobacteria bacterium UBA11370
CTACTAGCGTTTGTCAACCTTTTGGAGAAAAAATTTTTTCACTGCTGGAAAGTCTCGGCTAGAGGGCTTTGTGAGCTAAGTTATCTCTATAGAACAGAAAAAACCCAGAAAGAACGATTCACTGTGAGTCAGATGGCGGCTTTACCCCCCTTAATAATCCTAGACCCCCTTCTACGTAGCTGGTTGTTGGAGGATATTGGTCGAGGCGATCGCACCACTCAAGGCTTATTCAGTGCTACCAAGTGGTTTGGACAAGCTGAGTGGACGGCGAAGGAATCGGGAGCGATCGCGGGATTACCTGTCGCTAGGCGCGTATTCCAAATCTTGAATGAACACACTAGCTTTGTGCCTGTTGTTGCTGAAGGAGAATGGTGTCATCCCGGGCAAGTCATTGCTCGCTTACAAGGTTCTCTTGATACGCTGTTGATGGGAGAGCGAGTGGCTCTCAATCTGGTGATGCGTTTGAGTGGGATTGCTACCCTAACCCGTAAATATGTTGACCAAATTGCTGATTTGCCTACTCAATTAGTGGACACTCGCAAAACTACACCTGGATTAAGACTTTTAGAGAAATATGCCACTCAGGTGGGAGGAGCAATCAATCACCGCTTCGGTCTAGATGATACCGTCATGATTAAAGATAATCATATTGCGGCGGCGGGTGGTATTAAAGAGGCGATCGCTTGCCTCCGCGCTCAAATACCCTATCCCCTCAGCATTGAAGTTGAAACAGAAACTCTTGAACAAGTAGAGGCTGCCATAGAGCATGGAGCTGATATTATCATGCTGGATAATATGCCACTGGATAGGATGCGGCAAGCTGTTCAGATCATTCGCTCTGCCCACAACCGAATTAAGATTGAAGCTTCTGGCAATATCACTCTAGAAACGATTCGTGCAGTAGCTGAAACTGGGGTAGATTATATTTCGAGCAGTGCGCCAATTACACGCTCGACTTGGCTAGATTTGAGCATGAACTTAGTAACAAATTTCCTCTATCCCAACTAATTAATTGATTTTATTGTCGTTTTTCAATAGTGATTCTGGTAACATTTTTATTAACTTATCATGATAATTTGAAGTCTTTATAATTTCTTGACTCAGTGTTATGAACTCGACTCTCGAACAACTAAAAGCCAAAGTTGAGCAAGCATTGATCGCAGCTTTTGGCAATACTATGGCAGGAACAGACCCGATGTTAGTATCTGCCAGCAATCCCAAATTTGGCGATTATCAATCAAATGCTGCTATGTCTCTGACGAAACAGCTAGGTCAATCCCCACGAGCGATCGCACAAGCCATAGTTCAGCATCTTGATATTACTGACATCTGCGAACCAGCCGTGATAGCTGGGCCAGGTTTTATTAATTTCACCGTCAAACCTCATTATTTAGAATCTCAACTCAATAGTATTCAAACAGAGCCTTGCTTAGGAGTATTATCTGCCAAACATGTACAGCGCGTAATCGTTGATTTTTCCAGTCCCAATATTGCTAAGGAAATGCACGTTGGACACCTGCGTTCAACCATTATTGGAGATTGTATTGCCCGTATTTTGGAATTTCGGGGTCATGATGTTTTGCGCTTAAATCATGTAGGCGATTGGGGAACTCAATTTGGTATGTTAATTGCTTACTTGCGCGAAGTTTGTCCAGAAGCATTAACCCTATCAAATGCTATAGATTTAGGAGATTTAGTCACATTTTATCGCCAAGCAAAACAGCGGTTTGATACGGATGAAGTATTTCAAGAAACCGCTCGTCAAGAAGTCGTAAAACTGCAAGCAGGTGCAAAAGATACTCGTCATGCTTGGCAATTGCTGTGCGAACAATCACGGCGAGAATTTGAGGTGATTTATGAGTTACTGGATATTCATCTTACCGAACGAGGTGAATCCTTCTATAATCCATTATTAGCAGATGTAGTTAAAGATTTAGACGAGTCTGGCTTGTTAGTTGAGAATGCAGGCGCTAAGTGTGTTTTTCTAGAGGGATTTACGAATAAAGAGGGTGAACCTCTACCATTAATTGTGCAAAAGTCAGATGGAGGCTATAACTACGCGACGACTGATTTAGCAGCACTACGCTATCGGATTGAACAAGATGGCGCACAGCGGATTATTTATGTCACTGATGCTGGACAGGCAAATCATTTTGCTCAAGTTTTTCAGGTAGCACAACGAGCAGGTTGGATTCCAGATACTATTAAAGTTGTGCATGTCCCTTTTGGCTTAGTGTTAGGAGAAGATGGGAAAAAGTTAAAAACTCGGTCTGGGGAAACAGTGCGGTTAAGAGATTTGTTGGATGAAGCGATCGCTCGTTTCCGCACTTATTTAGAAACAAGAATTGCAGAAGAAAATCGTAACGAAACGGAAGAATTTATTGCTGAAGTTGCTCAGGTAGCGGGTATTAGTGCAGTTAAGTATGCTGACTTGAGTCAAAATCGTACTAGTAACTATGTGTTTAGTTACGATAAAATGCTCGCTGATAAAGGCAATACTGCACCTTATTTGCTGTATGCTTATGCTCGAATTCAGAGTATTAGCCGTAAGGGAAATATTGATTTTGCTAACTTGGGCGCTGATGCCAAAATTCTGTTACAAGAAGAAACCGAATTAGTCTTAGCAAAACATCTCTTACAACTCAGTGAAGTTCTCCAAAAAGTTGAGCAAGATTTACTACCAAATCATCTTTGTTTGTATTTGTATGACCTAAGTCAAAAATTCAATCAATTTTATGAACAATGTCCAGTCCTCAAAGCTGAAGAAGCTGTACGAACATCACGGTTAGTGCTGTGTGACTTAACCGCTCGAACTCTAAAATTGGGACTATCTTTATTAGGGATTCCCGTCTTAGAACGAATGTAGTCCTATCAGCAGCCGATTAACTCAAGTTTTGAACAATCCGCTGCTGATATTCTTGTTCCGTCATCATATCTGTTGTAGTTTCCACCCGATCTAAAAATACAAAACCTTCCAAGTGATCATACTCATGCTGAAAAATTCGAGCCACAAAATCCGTCAATTCCTGCCGATGTAACTTACCCTCTCGACTGGTATATTCTACTTCAACTGTTTGATGGCGAGGTACTAACCCTCTAATCCCTGGAATACTCAAACAACCTTCCCATCCTTTAATCATTTCATCAGAGTAAGCCAAAATTCTGGGATTGATTATCGCCGTCGGTTCCATCAGCGGAGCGTTAGGATACCGAGGATTGGGACGAGACGCTACAATCAACAAGCGATAGGATTTAGAGACTTGGGGTGCTGCAATGCCAACACCGTTTGAAGCTGTCGCTGTGGCAATCAGATGATCAATGAGCTGTTGGAAGCTTTCATCTTGAATATTATCAACTCGTTGGGCTTGTTGCCGCAAGATGGGGTTGCCTAACTGAGCAATTTGTAATGATTGAGCCATAAGGGAGTACATTGGAAATTAAAAATGGTTATCTATATAAATAGTAGTAAATAACCCGATCCTGCAAACTTTGGTGGAGGAAAAACGGTGGATATTTCCCCGGAACAGCTCTGGATTCAAGTTTTAGAACGCCTACAACTACAACTGAGCCGACCAACCTTTGAAACTTGGATCAAGGGTAGTAGCGCTGAACAGTTGGAAAATAACTGCTTGGTGATTCGCACGCCTAATCCTTTTGCCAGAAATTGGTTGCAAAAATATTATATTAAGACTATCGCTGATGTAGTGCAAGATATTTTGGGTCAATCGGTAGAAATTTACCTAACTGTCGCTACAGATGATGAAAATTCTACTATTGGCGACACAGATATTTCCTGGTCTCTTCCGGCGATTACCAGTGCTTCAGAAAGTATCTCTAACCAACCACCTAAACCCAGTAAACTAAATCCCAAGTACGTTTTTTCCCGCTTCGTCGTTGGTTCAAATAACCGCATGGCTCATGCAGCGGCTTTGGCAGTGGCAGAATCTCCAGGACGTGAATTTAACCCCTTATTTCTATGTGGGGGTGTGGGTTTGGGGAAAACTCATTTAATGCAAGCAATTGGCCATTTTCGTTTGGAAAATTCCCCCGATGCTAAAATTTTTTATGTTTCCACTGAGCAATTTACGAATGACCTCATTGCCGCCATTCGTAAGGATAGTATGCAGGGTTTTCGGGAGCATTATCGAGATGCCGAGATATTGTTAGTGGATGATATTCAGTTTATTGAAGGCAAAGAATATACTCAAGAAGAGTTTTTTCATACCTTTAATACTTTACATGAGGCAGGTAAACAAATTGTCCTAGCATCTGACCGTCCTCCTAACCAAATTACGCGATTACAAGAACGCCTCTGTTCTCGCTTTTCGATGGGGTTAATTGCCGATATTCAGCCGCCGGATTTGGAAACACGAATGGCTATTCTACAAAAAAAAGCAGAGTATGAAAATATTCGTTTACCTCGATCAGTGATTGAGTATATTGCTAGCCAATATACCTCTAATATTCGGGAATTAGAGGGAGCCTTAATTCGGACGGTTGCTTATATTTCCATTTCAGGTTTGCCTATGACAGTGGAGAATATTGCTCCAATTTTAAACCCACCCATACAGAATATTCAAACTTCACCAGAGATAATTTTAGCAACCGTAGCAGATGCGTTTAATGTCTCGATAGAAGAGTTAAAAGGAAACTCTCGACGGCGAGAAATTAGTTGGTCTAGGCAAATCGCAATGTATTTAATGCGACAGCATACTGACTTGAGTTTACCCAGAATTGGCGAGGAATTTGGCGGCAAAGACCATACCACCGTTATGTATAGTTGTGAGAAAATTGCCCAATTACAACAAACAGATGCCGCTTTGGTGCAAAAACTTCGTCAACTTAGCGATCGCATTAACCTAACTAGTAAAACCCAAAGCCAAGCTTGAAACCGATATTATTAGTTGGCTGAGGAAAACTTGGTACGCCGATCCGGACAATACTAATGAGTATAAATACCTTGTGAATAAAAATAGACATTTTTTCCACAGTGTTTTCCACAATGGGTAAATTGCCAAAACATTTACTTCATAGTGATTTGGTAAATAAGTGAACTACCTTTTTCCACATTTTCCACAGCTTCTCTTACAATGATTAGTCTGCCCTATTCGGAATCACGGAACCTTAGAGCTAGGCTAATAACCAGATTCCTGTATTATTTAGAAGCTTCTTTCCTCGTTTGATCCTCAGTTCTAACTTCTACTGCTGACTGCTGACTGCTGACTTCTTATGAAACTAATTTGTACTCAAGGCGAACTCAACACCAACCTCTCACTCGTACTCCGCGCCGTTCCCTCTCGTCCTACCCATCCCGTACTGGCTAATGTTTTATTCGAGGCGGATACCGCAACTCAACAAGTACGCCTAACGGCTTTCGATCTGAGTTTAGGGATTCAAACCAGTTTTGACGCTAACGTAGAGGAAGAGGGTGCGATCGCCATTCCCGCTAAACTTCTTAATGACATCATTTCTCGTCTACCCGATGGAGAAATTACTCTAGAAGACAATATTGGAGAACCTGTTAATCAAAGTGATGTCAATAGCCTGATTGTCATCTTAACGTCTACCTCCGGACGTTACCAGATGCGGGGAATGGATGTTGAAGAATTCCCCCCTCTTCCCCAAGTTGAAGCTGGAGTCACCCTTCAATTGCCTGTAGAAGCTTTAACCGAAGGGTTACGCGGTTCCTTGTTTGCCACGAGTGCGGATGAAACAAAGCAAGTGCTGACAGGGGTTCACCTAACTGTACAGCAAGAAAACCTGGAATTTGCCGCAACCGATGGTCATCGACTCGCGGTAGTAGAAACAACGAATAAGGCAGAACAAGTAGAGGACGATACTGACGAAGGAGAGGAGATTAACGAATCAACGTCCTCCTTTGAACTTACCCTACCAGCTAGAACACTACGAGAGTTAGAACGTATGCTGGGGATGCGCCAATCTGATGATACGGTTACACTTCATTTTGAGCAAGGTCAAATTGTTTTCCAAGGTGGAGAGTATCGCTTAACCAGTCGTACTTTAGAAGGACAATATCCCGCTTACCGCCAATTAATTCCGCGCCAGTTCCAGCGTCAAATTGCCATTGATCGTCGGCAGCTACTCAGTTCTGTGGAACGAATTGCTGTATTAGCTGACCCAAAAAATAATATTGTAAAGTTCACAATTGATAGTGTAAATCAACAAATTGACTTATCGGTAGAATCTCAAGATGTTGGTAGTGCTACTGAATCAATGTCAGCTCAAGTTACGGGTGACAGCCTGGATATTGCGTTTAATATTAAGTATCTCACCGATGGATTAAAGGCGCTTTCTACCTCTAATATTCAGATGCAGATGAATGGAGGCAATAGTCCTGTAATTCTTACCCCTCTAGGTGGGTTAAAGATGACTTACTTAATTATGCCTGTGCAATTAAGGGAATAGCGTTTAGATATAGCCTTTCTCACAGGAGTAATATCATGTCCGGCTAATCACTCCTAAGCTAAGACCCATTTAAATTGGACATTGAAATTTTTGAAAAGGGTGTGGGGTGTGGGGTGTGGGGTGTGAGGATATACAAATTAAATGCATGACAGCTTAATAAAATTTCTCCCCGTCTCCCCCTCTCCCTCTCTCTCCCTCAATCTTTTTTAGGGTTATTTAACCGGACATGATATGAGGGGCAGTAGCCACCCTACATATAGAATAGCCAAAGGTTTTAGCCCAATCCTGGCATCCAAAATCCAAAGTGGTATCCGTTTGCAAAAAAAAAGAGCGATCGCCTCTACAACTGTCCCCATCAGGGTTTGAGGAGAGGAAACGCGAATCATCAGGTTTAATTCGGAAATGTAACAGAATGCAAAGTATAATGAGTTTCGTGAGTACACCCACAACCACGTAAAGACAGAGTATTACCATCAAATGCGAGTTGCGATCGCTGGAGCGGGTCTAGCAGGACTTTCCTGCGCCAAATACCTAACTGACGCGGGTCATACCCCCATTATTCTAGAGCGTCGGGATGTTTTGGGCGGGAAAGTTGCCGCCTGGAAGGATGAAGACGGGGACTGGTACGAAACGGGTTTGCACATCTTCTTCGGTGCTTATCCCAATATGCTGCAACTGTTTAAGGAACTGGATATTGAAGATCGGTTGCAGTGGAAACAGCATACGATGATCTTCAATCAACCCGATGCACCGGGAACTTATTCTCGGTTTGATTTTCCTGATTTACCTGCTCCCATTAACGGCGTTGTGGCGATTCTTCGCAATAACGATATGTTAACTTGGGCAGAGAAAATTCGCTTCGGGATTGGTTTGATTCCGGCGATGATTCAGGGGCAAAAGTATGTTGAGGAGATGGATAAATATTCCTTCTCTGATTGGCTAAAACTGCAAAATGTACCGCCACGGGTTGAGAAAGAAGTCTTTATTGCCATGTCCAAGGCACTAAATTTTATCAACCCTGATGAGATTTCCTCAACGGTAGTACTCACAGCCCTTAATCGGTTTCTGCAAGAAAAGAACGGGTCTAAAATGGCGTTTTTGGATGGTGCGCCTACTGAACGTCTGTGCCAACCTCTGGTGGATTATATTACCGAACGAGGTGGGGAAGTGCGATTAAATGCCCCTGTTAAAGAATTTCTGCTCAATTCAGATAACAGCGTGCGCGGATTTCTGATTCCTGGATTAAATGGCAAAGCCGATGAAATCCTAACAGCAGATGCTTACGTCTCAGCTATGCCCGTTGATCCGTTGAAGTTAATGCTACCCCAACCGTGGCAGGAAATGGATTTCTTCAAACAACTTGATGGGTTAGAGGGTGTTCCCGTGATTAACTTACATCTGTGGTTTGACCGTAAACTGACGGATATCGACCATTTATTATTTTCACGCTCACCCCTGCTTTCTGTCTATGCGGACATGAGCAACACCTGCAAGGAATACGCTAACCCCAACCGTTCCATGCTGGAATTAGTGTTAGCACCTGCTAAAGATTGGATTGGCAAATCGGATCAAGATATTGTCAATGCCACAATGTCTGAGTTAGAAAAACTATTTCCTAATCACTTTGGTAGCGAGAATCCCGCTAAATTGCTGAAATATCACGTTGTCAAAACACCCCGTTCGGTGTATAAGGCAACACCTGGACGACAAGCGCACCGTCCCTCCCAACAAACACCCATCGCTAATTTTTACCTGACTGGTGATTACACCATGCAACGTTACCTAGCCAGTATGGAGGGAGCCGTACTTTCTGGTAAGCTGACATCGCAGGCTATTGCGAGGAACTACGAGTCAGGAATCAGGAATCAGGCATCAGAAGTCCAATTCGCTTCTACCCCCTAATCTCCTAAAACAGTGTCAGAGGTAGGGTTGAGAGAAAGTGTGAGAGTCACAAAGGTCTGAGTTACGTCATTAAGAACGTTCTTAAACTCCCCCACTCCCCCACTCCCCCACTCTCCTATCTCCGCCACACCCCGTACCCCTAGCCCCTCACCTATTGCCTGCAACGAATGCTCCAATTGCCTAAATCTCCGCGCATGAGAACGCTGGCTTCCCGATCTGAGGCTTACGAATACTGTCGTCAGATCACGGCAAAGTACTCCAAGACATTTTACCTGGGCACTTTATTGATGCCGGAGGAAAAACGTCAAGCTATCTGGGCGATCTACGTTTGGTGTCGGCGGACTGACGAACTTGTAGATGGCCCCCAATCTGCTTTTACAACCCCTGAGACGTTGGATCGCTGGGAAAAACAGCTCGAATCCATCTTTGCTGGAGAACCTATCGATAGTCCTGATGTAGCGTTAGTTGATACGTTACAACGTTTCCCGATGGATATCCAGCCGTTTCGGGATATGATTGCGGGTCAGCGAATGGATCTCTATCGCAGTCGCTATCATACCTTTGACGAGTTAAATCTCTACTGTTACCGAGTCGCGGGGACGGTGGGTTTAATGTCTAGTGCGGTTTTGGGAGTGGATGAGTCTTATCGCCAAACTCCCTGGAATCGTCAACTTGAGGGTAATCATCCAGAAGAGGAAGCGATCGCTCTTGGTATTGCTAATCAGTTGACAAATATCCTACGAGATGTCGGAGAAGATGCCAAGCGAGGTCGAATCTACTTGCCTCTCGAAGAATTGGCACTGTTTAACTATACCGAAGAAGACTTATTTAATGGGGTTGTTGATGACCGTTGGCGGGAACTTATGCGCTTCCAAATTCAACGTGCCCGTAAGTTTTATACTCAAGCCGAAAAGGGTATCCACTTACTCAACCGCGATTCTCGATGGCCTGTTTGGGCTGCGTTGATGCTCTACCAAGGTATTTTAGATGTGATTGAGCGTAATCATTACGATGTCTTTCACACAAGAGCCTACGTCCGTAAACCTCAAAAGTTACTCTGTTTACCCATAGCATGGCTTAGAGCGCAAGCGCTTTAGGTATTTGTTGTTTGTTGTTTGTTGTTTGTTGTTTGTTGAGAAAAAAGATCAATGACCAATGACCAATGACCAATGACCAATGACCAATGACCAATGACCAATGACCAATAACCACTTTAATCCGGCATCTGACGGTGGTGCTTAGGGTTTGTGTGAGAACTATTTTTTCCTTTATAGAAGCGTTGCCACTGTTTAGAACTGCGAATTGCTAACCATAGTAAGAGTAAAGCAATTAATCCGCCTTGCTGAGGGGCATCAAAGGCAAAAATGACCAAAGCAACACATAAAACATCCTGAATGAAGACTACCCAGAGTGGCAATCCTCGTAAACGGAAGAACCAACCGACTTGTACCAGTTGGAGTACAAACGCTAATAAGCTACTGATGATACCCACTATCCAGACAAATTGAATCGAAGCCTCGGCAAACTGAGCGACGGCAATACCCATAATAGCGCCCACTACTGGACTCAAAATTAGTTGGACAACTTGTAATATCCGCTGTCCCAGCCGCTTTTTAGAGGCAAATAACTCAAATAATGACCAACTGGTCAAAACACCGACTAAAACGGCGGGATGAATGTGAGAGAGTAGGGGGATTCCGTTCCAGAGATTTTCACTTTGCAACAATCCAATGACTAATAGAGGCAAAGCAATCCTCATTCCTGCTGCTGCGGCTACTGAGAGTGCGGCTAGGAGTTCAATCATCCATTGTTGCCTCCTCCTTGAATACAAACTGATCTGGTTCTATCAAATCCGATACTATAGGGGTTGCATAGTGGGGTATCAGGCAGGGAGATAAAGGATAGAAAATGCTCTATACTCTATTCTCTATCTTCTTGACTTTGCCCTTACCGAAGTAACCGGATAGGATAGTATTCCCACTTGTAATCAGTTTAACGTTCAAAATCGCTTAGTAATTTTATAGGGAAACAGTTTAATCGTTAAAATCTGCTGACAATTTTATATCCAGAAAAATTAATAAATCATTGGCTGGCTAAAGCCTAAATAAGTTAATGAATTTTCCTAGTTTAATAGTTAGTATTTGGTTTTTTTTATCTGCCGCCACTCCCCAATCCCCAACTAACTCCAATATCCCTTTTCCGATAGGATCAAACTTATTGTCATCCAGCAGCTACCTATGTTAATGGCAGCCTTTTTACAAGGGATACTAGGAGCATCGAGCTTGGTATTAGGAGCCTTAGTGGGGGTATTTTGGCAACCAAGCCGAACCTTTTCAGCCGCTATTATGGCATTTGGGAGCGGCACCTTAATATCTGCGATCGCCTTTGAAATCACAATCCCGGTTTACCAAACCAGTGGCTTTAGACCACTTTTGATTGGATTTATGGTAGGAGGTATCTTATTCGTCCGACTCACCCACTATATTGATCACCATGGAGGATTCCTCCGCAAACCTGCTTCTAGTCGCCGCTACCTCTTTGAACACCGTCAGGAAAAGGTATCCGATGTTCTCTCTCGTATTGCTCACATTGAGGTGATGCAAAACCTGCCACTACAGGAACAGCAAGCGATCGCACCCTTCCTCAAGCCAATTCACGCTCAACCGGGAGAGATCCTTTGCGAGGAGGGAACTCCAGGAGACTACTTTTACATGATTGTAGACGGAGAAGCAGAAGTACGCAAAGGAGCAAAAGTCTTGCATACAATGGGTCCCGGAGAAGTGTTTGGTGAGATGGCGCTACTGACGGGAGAACCGCGATCGGCAACAGTTATCGCTTCGACTCCGATGGATTTGTATCAACTGCATCAGGAACATTTTAATACAGTACTGACTTATTCTCCCCATATGGCATGGGCACTTAGCCGTGCTTTGGCGCGACGACTACGATTTGCTACTGAGTCACGGGTGGCGATTGAACGGAATTTAGAGCGTTGGCGACAACAGTTAATTGATCGAGTTGAATTGGATTTATTGATGCGGGAAGATCCCACGACAATTGAAGGATTGGTGCAGCGTTCTGCTCCCTTGGCAATTGTGATTGGCACTCTAATTGATAATATTCCTGAATCAGCAGTGATTGGTATGAATGCTGGAGAAAATCATTTCGGTTGGTCTTTTTTAGTGGCGGTGTTTATCTCGAATTTCCCAGAAGCTTTATCGAGTGCAAATGGAATGAAACAAGCAGGAACTCGAAAACATCAAATTCTTGGTTTGTGGATTGGGATGGTGATATTAAGTGGTTTGTGTGCAGTGGGGGGAAATGTGTTGCAAGATCATACTTCTGGTCTAGTGGTGGCAATTGCTCAGGCTGTCTCTGGCGGAGCTATCTTAGCGATGTTATCAAGTACCATGATGCCCGAAGCCTACGAACTCGGTGGTGGCTCAGTTTCTTTCTCGACTATTTTAGGGTTTCTGAGTGGTTTCTTGATTTCATCAAGTCACTTATTAGGAAAATAGGGGGAGAAAGTTATACCCATTTTAAAGCTAACAATTAAACAATTTTTTTAAGCGCATTTTGAGCTTCCCAACGCAAATGAGTTGCAATTCTAAACATTTCCTGACCTGTATGTAAGTAATGATCGTCGTAATTAAAAGTAAAACGTTCTAACTCATCAATGCCATCTCCCAACTGATTGAGACAATAGTAAAGACTCGCCGCAGCACCCGCAACAAAGGCAGGATTGGGTTGAGAACGAAAGGCAATTTGAGCTTGATTGAGGTAGTGACGGCACTTTTCCAGATAACCTTGGAACTGAGCCATTAGTTCATCATCAAAGGGATCAGCCGCCAGCCGATCAATTTGAGTATCCAAAGCATTCAGAATGGGAGTAATTAATTGATTAACAGGTTTATAAACCTGCTGTAACCATTCTGTTAGTTGAGTATCAACATCTTGCTTCGTTTGCCGCTGACGGTGATACTGTCGTTGAGCTTCAGCAGTCCTTTGTTGGCGGTTGAGACGTTCTTCCGACTGTACCTCTTGTAAGTGTTGGTCATAAGAACGACGGCGTTGAGAATCTCCCAATACCTCATAGGCAGCATTAATCCGGATAATTTGTTCAGGATCAGCAGTTTTGCTATTAGTATCGGGGTGAAAGAGCTTGGCTAGACGACGATAGGCTTGTTTAATTTCAGTTCGTGTCGCTTTCGGGCTGACATCTAAGATTTCGTAATGGTTAGAGTTTGACATATACTCGGCACGGTCATAAACTGAGCATTTTAAGTAAGCGATTCCCTCTCCATCAATCAGGCTCAGAGCTGATTGCTGACCACTCAAAAAAGTATAGCTAGCGATCGCCTAACATAGTCGCCTAACATACATACAACTTAGGCACGACTGCTACATGAGTGTGAGGACGTATATCGATGCCCCCCTACAGATGTTGGTTTAAATTCACATCTTGCACCAGTCGCAATAACCGCCAGTGGTTAAAACCACTGTCTCATAGCTAAAGTCGTCTAAAGACGACTGGACAAGAGTTTTAGTCCATTCTCAATAAGTCGAAAAACAAGAAAACCCGCCCAGAGTTAAAACTCCGGGCTAATAGCAAAAGTCCATTGAAATGGTGCAAGATCTGAGTTTAAAGCCAATATTTGCGTAAGTCCTGATACAGCGCTTAACAACAAACAACAAACAACAGTCCCCTTTGCCTTTTCACTCTGGTAGTTCCCCAAAGCGTTCTCGATAGCGTTCTAGCAATGCTGCCATTTCTGCTGCTTGCTGTTCGGCGGATTCCTTAGCTGCTTCCAACTCCAAGGACGAGAGCAAACGTTGACCCGTGTTAGCATCCTCAATGATCAAGCGTCCCTCCTGTAAGCTCATTAGTAATCCTACCGTGTCGCAGCGGATACGTCCTTCCTCATCAGGGGCAATGGGTTGGTAAAGACCATCTACTAAACGATAGCCCAAGACTTCCTCAATAATTTGTCCCCGTTGAGTGCGGCGATCAATAATAACGTATTCCTGTACGCGAGTGCGAGCGTATTCAATCACCTTTGTCTCCCGATCCTCTTTGCGGTATCGTGGAGAGACAACTTCTACCACAAAAGCAGGACGCACTCCTTCATTGGCGACAATGAACTTAGAGCGATTTTGCTCCTTGTTGGTAATTCCAAAAACTACGAATGTATCTGGACAGAGATTGCCTTGTCCTTCAATATCCCATTCAATTAACAAGTCGCGGAAGACTCCCGTAGTCGGGTCGTTAGCATAGCGGCGCGTTAAGATATCTTTAACATGACTCGCCACGTCGTCGTGAAAAGTGCTGTTGGGCAAATGAAAACCGTCCTGGGGATGCAGAAATTCTTCAGAAGTTAGCGGTACTTGTTGTCGTAGGGTGGTGCCATTGGGTTGGATGACATCAACAAAGCGCCAACCGCA
This sequence comes from Cyanobacteria bacterium UBA11370, assembly GCA_003486645.1. Classification (GTDB taxonomy): domain Bacteria; phylum Cyanobacteriota; class Cyanobacteriia; order Cyanobacteriales; family Coleofasciculaceae; genus UBA11370. The sequence goes on from DNGI01000067.1 coordinate 13,771, forward strand.
TTCGGCTAGGTCGGAAGTGCGATCGCTTTGTGTAATCGGAGGTGAAGAAGACTGAACCATCGTTAAACGTCCGTCCTAATGAGCGGTGGCTCTTGTAGAGAGAAGCACTTTATCATTTATTATTTTATCTTGACGAATTCCTAAATTCTTAATAACAAAGAGCCTGCCTTCTTCAAAAGATAGACAGACTCTCTACTCTTATAGCCTCAGATTTTACTCCGAGTGTAACTTAACCAAAACTGTACTCTAGAACGTAAAGGTAGTTCTGAGTGTACCAATGATGGCATCATCCTCGTCATCAATTTGGTTAGGATTGATCAACCAGATCACACCTGGAGTAACCGAGATATTATCGCTCAGTTGGTACTTGTAGAAGGCTTCGATGTGGTAAGGTACTTTGTCAATTCTGACATCATCACCACCCGCCGTATCAATACTTCCGGCGTAGGGTTGTGCGCCACCGAAAATTCCCAAGATATTACCTTCCCGACCCAAATCGCTGAAGGCAATTCCAGCACCATAAGTCCAGATTTCGGCATCTCCCTCATCAATAAGGATACCGTCGGTGTAAGCACCATAACCGCTAATTGAAATCTTCTCGCTTAGGCGGAAAGCTGCCTCAATACCGTAGGAGTTCGTTACCACAGGAGTTGTACCACGTCCTGGATTATTGGCTAAGGTCGTACCTACTACACCGTTAGCTCCACCTATGTCAAATATGTTTGTACCGCTGTTATGGTATCCGTGGACATAGGTAGCACCAATACCAATGCGATCAAAGAGATTGAAATTTAACTGAGCTAATGCCGCATAATCGCCATCAAACAGACCATTTTTCTGGCTAGGATCGGCAGCATCAGAGCCTGCTAAGTAACCTAATGTCAGGGTACTCGGTCCTAAAATGCTTTCTAGAGGCCCAACACCTAAACTAACCGCTGCACCTGCACCTCCACCGATCCGATAGATCGGGCTTTCAGAGGCAAAGGCAGAAAGCGCACCATTCCCACCGTCATAGTCCTCAAAGTAAGGATTCAGTGTAGGAGCATAATCGCTATGAATCCCGCCAAAAGCCGCGACATAGACTTTTGAGCTACCAAACGGGAAGTAGTAAGCCAACCAGTCTACTAATACATCGTTGTCTTCACTACCGCCATTGATGTTAAAGGTCTGAGTCCCTTCAAAACCAACACCATTAAATTGTTGAGCATTCCCCGCTGACAGACGAGTGACCAACCGATCCTCACCCGTAAAACTGGTATTAAGGGTTAAACGAACCCGGTCTTGGAAGACAGTATTGTTGTCAATCCCAGTACCAAACTCGTCTGTGAGTGCAAAAATCGCTTCACCCGCTAACTTGGTTGTCGTCGAGAACTGATGGTCTTCCAAGAACGCAACCCGACCTTCCAAATTATCAACCCGTGCCCCTAGGGTTGCTAGTTCGGCTTCAAATTCCTGAATCAGCCGTCGTAGGGTTTCTAAGTCTTCAGTCCCTGTTCCACCCGTAACAATCAAACGCTCAATCTGGTTTAAACACGCATTCAAGCCTGCTGCAAACTCATAACGAGTCAATGCCCGATTGCCCCGATACGTACCATCCGGATAACCGACAATACAGTTATAGCGCTCTACCAAGCTCCGCAGTGCTTCATAAGCCCAGTCTCCGGGGGAAACATCACGCAACTGATTGATGCTGTTGACTTGTCCTTGGTTAGTTTGCCCTTCCCGGTTGTACCGATTAATTTGATCTAAAATCTCAGCGTTACTCGGCTCAACTGGCGCAGCTTGGGCTAGCGTTGAATCTGTTGCTGACTCCGCTAAACTGGGCGCTATGGCTTCAGGCTGAGAACTCATTTCACTGACCTGAGCTGGATTAATCGCCACTTCCGCTGGAATTTGAACGTCAGTCGCCTCTGAAACCTGAATAGCTTCTGTCGGAGTTGTGCTGTCAGCGGTACGTAAAGTAGCCTCCTCTGCTGCACGAACTGAAACCGCAGAAACGGCTAATGTTACTCCCAATATAGCTGGGCTAATAACTAGAGACTTCCACAGTAATTTAGACATCTTCTCTTGTCCTCACACCTTTACACAAAGAGTTTGATCGCCCTTCTCGAACTATGGTACATCTTCTATGTAGTAGAAGCTATGCCAACTCTTCCTCAGTTTTTCTTAAATTTGCTCGTTTGACAATCCCCACAAGAGACTTGACGACCTTGTATAAATATATTATAGAGCGAAAGTCACCAGGAAATTCAAACTTATTTTCCTTGAGCTATTGTAAATTTTTGTCAAGATTTCTTAACCTATCTCAGAAATCGTCTGAGCTAGATCAAAATCTTTTGAGGTTAAACCCCCTGCATCGTGAGTGGTTAGAGTAACCGTCACCTGATTATAAGAAATCGCTAAATCCGGATGATGTCCGGCGGCTTCGGCGGGTTCAACGAGTTTATTAACGAAGGCGATCGCGTCCACAAAATCCTTAAACTTTCGAGTCAGGCGTAATTCTTTCCCGTCTACCGTCCAACCTACTAACTGTTTAGCCTTTTCTTGAATCTCGGCATCACTCAATAGCTGAGTCATCAGAAAAATGGGTTTGAAACCCCGTCCTTCTAGGACGGCTTTACATTTCCCCTTACGGGGTGGAGGGGTATGGTTGCCCCTCCGTGGAGATATGGTTGTCTCCAATTTTCCCTTGCGGGTAAAGTTAGCTGACGCTCGTGCCTCGCTAACGCTGCGCTAACGCCAAGGTTTTAAGAGCTTGTTAGGCTAGTAGCACGGCCTCAGTGACCTTAAGACTTGTTTAACCACTAGCGACAGAGCAGGGGACTAGCTACGCATCCCGGGGTGTCGTGACTCAAAAAACGT
>DNGI01000420.1 GCA_003486645.1 Cyanobacteria bacterium UBA11370
CTACTATCTTTGACTGCAACTTGATATAAGTCCTGAACCTAAACCCTGAAAAGCGGATTTCCTGGCTACATTCTGGTGTATGAGTAATTTCACGGACTCATTTCGCGCCACGTCTAACTAAATGAGTACTTTCTCGGTCAACAGAGGTTTACAAGACGCATAAAAATGAAGAGAACCCATTCACGCTGGCGTATTAGTACGCAACAGCCTCATTTAGCTAATCCAAAATCAAAAATGGTCTAAGGAATAATCCCGTGCGGCTTCAAAATTTTACCTCCCAATCAGTTCAATCTCAAATCCAACTGCAAGCCTTTTTCAATCAATCAGCTGACCTCTTTTGTATAATTGAGCCGGATGGGACATTTGGGCAAGTTAACTCGGCTTGGCAAACGTTGCTAAACTGGACACCAGAAGCGTTGCGATCGCGCCCTTGGATTGAATGGGTACATCCTCTGGATGTAGACGCGAGTCTGGAGGTGTTAGGGAATAGAGACATTTCGTCCAACTTTCGTTACTTTAACAACCGCTATCGTCACCAAGATGGCACTTATCGATGGTTATCCTGGAGTTGGTGTTATGGTGAGGATGGATGGGGATATGCCGTGGGACGAGATATCACCGCGCAAAAACAAACGGAAGCCATTCTACGGCAAACTCAAGAACGGTATGAATTGGTAGCAGAAGCTTCCAATGATGGACTATGGGATTGGAACCTGAACACGGATCGGATTTACTATTCGCCGCGTTGGAAAAAAACTCTCGGTTTTGAGGATGATCAAATCTCAGATCGTGCCACAGAATGGTTCTACCGTATCCATCCCGATGATCGGGGTCGCGCCACGGTTGCGTTCCAAGACTATATTCAGGGATTAACTCCCACCTTTGAACTCGAACACCGACTGCTACATAATGATGGTACTTACCGTTGGATTTTATCCCGTGGTGCTTGCCTATCAACGGCTGACGGTCAGCCATGGCGCATGATTGGTTCCAATCAAGATATTACTGAATGTAAGCAAGCTAATTCAACCCTGCGACTGACTCAAGAACGGTTGCAGTATTTACTTTCCCATAGCCCAGCCGTACTTTATAGTTGCAAGGTGTTGGGAAATTACAGCATGACGTTTATGAGCGAGAATGCTGCTGCAATTATAGGCTATCACGCCTCGGAATTTTTAGCCGATGACGGCTTGTGGACAAGTCGGATTCACCCCAATGATGCGCCTCGGATTTTTGCTAATTTACCCAAACTTTTTGAGAGTGGACACCACGTTCATGAATACCGCTTTCAACACAAAAACGGACAGTATCGGTGGATGCACGATGAGTTGAAGTTAATTAGGGACGAGGCGGGGGAACCGTTGGAAATCGTAGGATTTGGGATCGATATTACGGAGCAAAAACTCTCAGAAATTATCCTCCAACAACAAACAAAAGCCTTGCAAGATACTCATCAACGCTTGCGGTTTCATGTCGAAAACTCTCCCCTAGCTGTTGTGGAATGGGATCGGGAGTTTCGGGTGCAATCATGGTCAAAGCAAGCTGAAAAAATCTTTGGTTGGAAAGCGCATGAAGTTATGGGCAAACAATCAACAGATTGGCGGTTTATTGAGGATGAAGATATTGAATTAGTAAAATGTAACATGAGTAGGTTACTAGATGGAAGCGCCTCTAGTATTGTCTACCAGAATCGCAATGTCACCAAGAATGGCTCGGTGGTGTACTGTCAATGGTACGAATCCATCTTATTAGATGAGTTCGGCAATTTAGTGTCCATTTTATCCCTGGTGCAAGATATTACGGAGCAAAAAGAAACTGAAGCAGCATTAGTGAATAATGCTGAGTTATTGCGTGTTTTAAATGAAGAATTAGTCCAATCCAACCGGGATTTAGAACAGTTTGCCTATGTCGCTTCCCACGATCTCCAAGAACCCTTGCGAACCATCAATAGCTATACCCAACTGCTAGCCCGAAAATATCAAGGTAGCCTGGATGCTAAAGCCGATAAATATATTAAGTATATTGTTGAAGGGACGACCCGAATGCAGCAGTTGATTAACGATTTGCTGGAATTTTCACGGGTAGGGAGGAATGGGAAACCCTTGCAACCAACAGCGTGTGATGGGGTAATTAGCCAGGTTTTAGACCATTTAAAAATTGCGATCGCTCAGAATAATGCCGTGGTGACTTATGAGTCTTTACCCACAGTCATGGGCGATCGCACACAACTCATTCAATTATTTCAAAATTTGATTGGGAATGGGATCAAGTTTCGCGGCGAGAAGCCACCCCAAGTCCATATTTCTGCCACACATCAGGGCAACGAATGGGTATTTACGGTTCGGGATAATGGCATTGGGATTGAGTCAGAATACTTTGACCGTATTTTTACTATTTTCCAGCGCCTATGTTCTCGTTACGAATATTCGGGTAATGGCATAGGTTTAGCAATTTGCAAGAAAATTGTTGAGCGTCATGGAGGGCACATTTGGGTTGATTCAGAGTTAGGAGTTGGCACAAGTTTTCACTTTACGATTCCCTGTGTTTAAAGAGATAAAGTAGGTAAGGTTTTTAGTCATCCAACTATTTATTAATATGAGAAAAAGAGAATAGACATGATGTAATTTTAATTCATTTCTCCCTTGCCCCCTACTCCCTGCTTCCCTGCTTCCTCTAATGAGGGGTAATAAAACCGGATTTGGGATCATGCCCTATGCACCAGTTGACCACCTATTGAACTACGATGAATATTAACACCCTCAAAAAGCCGATTGATATTTTGCTAGTTGATGATTCTGCCAGTGATGCCGAATTAACGGAAGAAGCTTTGAGTAATAGCAAAGTTGTCAATGCTTTGCACTGGGTTGAAGATGGACTGGAAGCTCTAGACTTTCTTCGCCAAAAGGGAAAATATACTAATGTACCTCGTCCCGATTTAATTTTGCTTGATCTTAACTTACCTAAAAAAGATGGTCGTGAGGTTCTCGCTCAAATCAAAGCCGATCCTAGTCTTAGACTAATTCCTGTGGTGGTTTTTACGACTTCAGCGGCTGAGGGAGATATTTTGAATACCTACGAATTGAATGCCAACTGCTACGTTAGCAAACCGATTGATTTAGATCAGTTTATCTCTGTGATTAAACTGATTGAAACGTTTTGGTTAGCTGTGGTTAAACTGCCATCGGAGCAATAACCATGAACAGTGAATTTATCAAGATCCTTTTAGTTGAAGATAACCCGGCTGATGCTGACTTACTTCAAGAAATTCTGGAAGAATCTGAAGAGAGTCAGTGGTCATTAGTCCATGTTGAACTCTTCAAAGATGCGCTTCATTTGCTTAAAGAAAGTCAATTTGATGTCGTGCTTTTAGACCTCTCTTTACCGGATAAACAGGGGTTAATGACAGTGGCGCAAACTCATGAAGCCGTACCGGATTTACCGATTGTTGTCCTCACCGGTTTTACGGATAAAGTGACGGGTATAGAAGCGTTACGACAGGGAGCGCAAGATTATTTAATTAAGGGTAAAATTGATAGTGAATTGCTTCTGCGAGCGATTCGTCATGGTATAGAACGGGTTCAAACCTTAAAACGCCTGCGCCACAGTGAAGAACAGTTACAACGGTTAAATGAAGAATTAGAATGCCGAGTGACAGAACAAACAGAAGAATTAAGGCAAAAAAATCAATATCTACAACGTGAAATTACCCAGCGTCAGAGATTGGAAGAAGAACTTCGCAATGCGTTAACTAAAGAAAAAGAATTGAGTGAACTCAAATCTAATATTATTTCCGTCGTTTCCCATGAATATCGGACTCCCCTAGCAACTATTCTGTCCTCGGCAGAGTTACTGGAACATTACGGTCATAAATGGTCGCAAAATAAACGTCAACGTCATTTTCAACGGATTCAAAACACGGTGCATCATATGACTCAATTGATCAGTGATGTATTACTGATTAATAAAGCTGAAGCCGGGAAACTAAACTTTAAACCTGTTCCTTTAGATTTAGTTACCTTTTGTCAGGAACTAATCGAAGAATTGCAACTGACTGCTAAAACAAAACACCAAATTGACTTTCAAAACCTAGGTGTCTGTCACGCCGTTTGTATGGATGAAAAACTGCTGCGGCAATTCCTGACTAATTTACTATCCAATGCAATTAAGTACTCGCCTGGGGGAGGTAAGATCCAGTTTGACCTAATTTTTGCCTCTGATGCTGTTACGTTCCGAATCAAAGATAGTGGAATTGGTATTCCACAAAAAGACCAAGACCAGTTATTCGATGCCTTCTATCGTAGTAGTAATGTCGGGACTATTTCAGGTACAGGATTGGGATTAGCTATTGTTAAAAAATGCGTAGAGCGCCATAATGGTAAGATTAGGGTTGAAAGTGAAGTCAATGTAGGGACAACGTTTACTGTTATTATTCCTTTGAAGAATCAGGATGTAGAAGAGAAGGGGAGAGAGGGGGAGGGAGAGAGATTTTTATTAGAAGTGATTAAACAGATTTAATGATGACCAATAGGGACGCGATCGCTAATCTCAAAACAGCCATGCTAGCCATACAAACGGTGGGAGAGATCCACGCTCTGATTGTTGACTATACTTATGAAGAAATTGAGCAAGCTTACAACCAGTTACCGCCACAGCAACAGACTAAACTTAAGGCAATCTGCGATCGGGATACTCATCCTATTTTGGATTTTGGATTTTGGATTTTGGATTGGGGAAGACGCACTCGATCAGAGTTTTAGTAACTCATATCATGTCCGGTTGTATTTGTTTTGTCTGTAAAAGTTGCTAATGGCTAATAGCTAATTGCCAGTTTTCGACTGTTAGATACCTTATACCAAGTTGCGTTCATACGTAATACATTCTTTCCCCCTTATCTTCCTTGTCTCCCTTATCTCCCTTGTCTCCCCCTCTCCCCCTCTCCCCCTCTCTCCCTCAAACTTTTTTATTCTCATAAAATCTACAAGCAATATATCCAAGAGAATAAATTAGAGCGGCATTACTCGACGCACCAACCGCCGCACCAATAACAGGCAAAAGTTCCACAAAACTTAATCCCCCTTTAAGGACTCCCGAACCTCCGACCGATAATCCAAAAATAGCTAAAACTTCACCCCGTCGGGTTGGATCTGTTAGTGAAAATCCATAAGCAGCAGCAATCCGATAAACCATCTCAGCTTGCAGTGCAGTAACAGCGGCTAAATCAACGGCAAATAACGTTAGTGCTAAAGGAGGTATAAAGTTAGTAATTAATCCAACTCCTCCTGCTTTTACCGCTGTATCAACTATAATTCGATGAGCTAATTGTTCAGGAGTTTCTAACGGGTATTGTTGTCGTAACGTATCAACTTCATTCTGAGCGTTCTCCACATCAACTTGACCGAGTGCAGCTAAGAGTACGTTGATACCGGGAACTTTCGTGGCATATTTAATTAGTGGATTTTCAGCGATGGGAGTGACAATTTTACCTACTGTTTCTGTTCCTTGTTCAATGAATTGTTGTGTCGCGGGAACAACCGTTTTGCCTACAGTAACGGTCGTATTTGTCAGAGTATCAGCAGCAACCTGAACAGCAGCGGAAGCGACTTTAGCAAGGCGAGTTGCTGTAGCGATCGCGTCACTCGCTGGGTTTGTACATGAGTCTTTTGGGTTTTGTACTGCCATAGGTTTTCTCACATCTTGTACTGTTATCTATAACCGCCAGGGAATAAATTCCCTACCTCATAGCAAAAGTCCTTTAAAACTCAGATCTTGCACCAT
>DNGI01000324.1 GCA_003486645.1 Cyanobacteria bacterium UBA11370
TCTCCCCCTCTCCCCCTCAATCTTTTTTAGGGTTATTCAACTACACATGATATTACTTCTGCCGTTGTAGCTGTTTTAGGGTTTGATACATCTCTGGTAAACGATGATAAATTGCTGCGGCTTTTAGAAAAACTTTATGGGGAATTGCCGGAATTCCTGACACAATTGCTCCCGGTTCTATATCATTATGAATCCCAGTTTTCGCAGTTGCGATCGCCCCATCTCCTATTTTCGCTTGATTCGCTACTCCGGCTTGACCTGCTAAAATAACACGATTCCCGACTTTCACGCCACCTGCTAATCCAACTTGTGCTGCCATTGCACAATTTTCTCCCACTTGGCAACCATGACCAATTTGCACTAAATTATCGATTTTTGTATTTCGAGAAATTCGCGTTTCACCAACCGCCGGACGGTCAATGGTGCTATTACAACCGACTTCAACACCATCTTCTAATACGGTATAACCCGACTGTTCCATTTTGAACCAACCCGCTGCTGTTGGCACAAAACCAAACCCTTCTCCACCGATAACAACACCACTATGAATGACACAATCAGCACCAATTTTACTCCGTTCATGAATCGTACAATTCGCGTGTAAGATTGTGCGATCGCCAATTTCCACTCCTGGATAAATCACCACATTGGGATGAATACAAACGTGATTACCAATTTTGACCCCAGCTTGCACTACAACATGAGCGCCAATATAAACATTTTCTCCTAATTGAGCATCGGGATGAATAATAGCAGTTGGGTGAATTTCCGGTGCAGGTTGCCAAGGTTTGTAGAAAAGTGCGATCGCTTTCGCAAATACTAATCGGGGTTCTGATGTGGCAATCCACGCAATTCCTCGTTCTGTTGCTTGGGTTTGTAATGTTTGATCCAACGGCAAAATTAAAGCACTTGCGTCTGTCTTACCCACCATCGCCGCGAACTTTCCCCCCTCAATATAACTGAGAGTTCCGTTGGCAGCTTCATCAATCGGTGCAACACCACTAATTTCTGGGTCACAATCTTTATTATCCGTTAAACTATTGAACTCACTTACTAAATCAAGCTTGTGAACAATCTCACTAAATTTCATAGGTTTTTCATTCACTCCTCTATCTAAAAAATGGGGTGTTGGGTGTTGTGGGTTCTTTCCCTACCTTCTACGCCCTTTCAGTCAAGTCTTTACATAGCTTAACTCTTTAAAGATTGTGTAACGCTACTCTATATATTATTTCAATTTAAAGAATTGTCAGATAAGTTTGTGTCGGACTAATCGGTAGAAGATACAAGTGTTGATTTTTGAGATCAAGTTCAATTCCCAATGCTTCTAACGGGATAACTCCTAGTAAAGGTGAACTACCACCCGGAAGTTCTAGACATTCAAACGTTCCCTCTCTACCTAATAGGGAAATTTTAGCATCCTGAAATATCCGAGCCTTACCAATCCCGTTAGCGGTTTCAACATCGACTTCTTTTAATAACTCTAATCCTAATTGAGCGATCGCTTCTTTTGGTAAACATAGAGTCGTTGCTCCCGTATCTACTAGAACATTGTTTAAGGTAATAGAACGCACTTGGTCAGCGGGAATATTCCCCCGTGTTGCTAAACCTTGGTCTAGGCGATTCGTGATCACTAAGGTTGTTGTAATTTTGCCCATTGAGTCGTTGGTGGTTGATAGCATGATATTACTCTGAATACTTTACCTTAACTATTGCTGTTTTTTGTCCTTATCAAATCTTACCCATTGCTTGACCTGCAATCCAAGCCGTTGTCCAAGCATTTTGAAAATTAAATCCTCCGGTAATTCCATCAATATCTAAGATCTCTCCCGCAAAGTAAAGCCCTGGACAAATACGACTTTCCATTGTTTTAAAGTTTACCGAGTTGAGACTCACACCTCCACAGGTGACAAATTCCTCTTTAAAAACCCCTTTCCCTTGAATCAGGTAACGTCCTTGATTGAGTTCTTGAATGAGTTGATTCAGTTCTTTTTTTGATACTTCTGCCCATCGTTGTTGTGCGCTAATTCCCACATGATTTACTAAACTGATCCAAAGCCGCTTAGGAACTGGAACAGGACAATTCGTTGTTACCTGACGTTGGGGAAGTTGGGATTTAACGGATAGAACTAATTGGCGTACTTTCTCTTGATTGTATTGCGGAAGCCAATTAATTATTAAGGGAGTTTGATAGTGATTTTCGTGTAAAAATCTCGCCCCCCAAGCCGAAAGTTTCAGTACCGCAGGGCCACTTAATCCCCAGTGAGTAATTAACAATGACCCAGTTTGTTCTTTTAGGATTTTGCCTGCTTCTGGTAATCGTAAAGAAGCCTGATTGACACTTACGCCAGCTAAATCTTTTAGGCGAGGATCTTGAATAGTAAAGGTAAATAACGAAGGAACAGGCGGTTCAATCGGATGACCGAATTCTTTTGCCCAACGATATCCTAAAGGATTACTACCTGTTGCTAAAAGGATGCGATCGCATTCGATAGTTTTGCCGTTTTTTAATTCAATTTGGAAGTGAGGAGTGGGGAGTGGGGAGTG
>DNGI01000204.1:0-4838 GCA_003486645.1 Cyanobacteria bacterium UBA11370
TTTGCAAATACGGGATGCTCCCTTTTGAATTGCTTAGACGCATTTAAATGGGGTATTGTCTGTTAATAACTTCCCAGTTACCGAATCAGACTAAGAAGCCGAATGAGTAATCACCAATTCCTAATCGTGATTTTTAGGAAATAATAGTTTTGCTATTGCTTCTGCGGAACGTTGTTCTCGCCAAATCCAGTGGTTATCTTGACCTTTTTCTCGGATATGATTAATGGCTTGATCAATCAGGGAGCCGATTTCGTTAAAATGAGCAAAGGTTGAACCAATTTGTAGTGGCCAATTCACTTGATGGTTGATGACGGGATAGTCAGATGCAATGATATAACACCCACAAGAACCCGCATCACTAATTACACCACTGGTTCGGTAATAATAGCGGTCTTTTTCATAGTGAATTACTAAAATATCTATCTGTTTTAATACGTTGATATAATCGTTTTCTTTTGTTGTGTCGTATAAAGTTGCTTCAATTTTATCAAGATAGTCAGGTTTTTGTCCGAAGGGAGTACCAATAATGAGTTCACATCCTGAATTCGATGAGGCGATGTATTCTTGCAATTTTTCAATCAACGTCCCAATCGGTTTATCTTGCCGAATCATCCCCACTACACCAATTTTAATTTTGGTGTTTGCAGGTAATCGCTCACCTGGTTTTAGTTTGGGGGTAGCATCGCTGATAATGGGGTGAGGAATAATTACTTTTGATGCGGCAGGTAGTCTAAATTTTTCTGGGATAACATCGTCATCAATTTCAAATAATACTACTTTGAGATTTTTGAAGAGTTGGAGGTAATTTTTTAGGTAGATTAAGCCGAGAAACTTAATCCGACTATTTATGGCAAATTGTTGATTGCCATGCAAGCTTATAAAAACGTCTTTGCCTGTCGAAGCGAGTAAAGGAAGGACAAATAATAGGTGCTGATTATAAATTTCAAAAATAAAGAGAGTATCAATATCTTTAAATTTTAACGATCTAAGCCCCATAGAAATATGTCGATATTCTCGACGGACTTGTAGTCCTAGAGAATAATTGGGGAGCGATTCGGTAAATTTTTTTAATAAAGAAGGAAGAGGAGTTTCTAGTGACAAAAATCCTATTTTTTTCTCAGGAATGTACTGGTTTATTAGAAGAAGGTCTTTTAGACCATTGTGCATTAGTTGCATAATTTCAGATGATGACTTACTGACAGGGTAAAAACTTGGGCTAAGTTGCTGTTCTTCTACCCCAGTTTCTTCTCGATTATAACCTCTAAGGAAAGACTCTTGGAGACAAGGAGGACTCTTGAAGACAAGGGAGAGGTATTTTACAAATCCTTTAGACTGGCTATATAACCTTATCAAGGTGTTAGATAGTAGGTTTTATCAAAATACTCTAAGACCTAAAACCGAACAGCTATTCCATCTCAGCAAGTTCCATCCAACGTTCAGTCGCACTATCAATTACCTGAGTTAAAGTTTCTAACTTTTGATAAAGTTCTTGAACTTGAGTAACCTTACCAGGTGGGGCATTAAAAAGTGCATCTTCCGCTTGTGCTTTCTCCGCTTCTAATTGGGCAATCTTACCTTCTAACTCTTCAAATTCCCGCTTTTCCCAAGTAGAAAGCCTGCGTCGTTTGCCATTATTGGATGATTGCCGTTCTGATTTTTCAGACTTAGCAGATTCTTCCTTCTTCTGTTGAGAAGTAGTATGCTGTTTAGCCGCTTCAACTTGTTCTTCCTCTTTGTAATCTAGATAAACTGAATAGTTCCCCGGATACTGACGTAAAGTTCCCCCCTCCTCTAAAGCAAAGATTTTGTTAACGGTACGATCTAAGAAATAGCGATCATGAGAAACAACAATCACGCAGCCATTGAAGTTTTCTAGATAGTCTTCAAGTACAGAAAGTGTCTGTACATCTAAATCATTCGTGGGTTCATCTAGAATTAAAACATTGGGAGCGCTCATCAGTACTCGTAATAAAAATAAGCGACGTTTTTCTCCACCTGAAAGCTTATGAATAGGGGCATATTGTTGATTTCCAGGAAAAAGGAAGCGCTCCAACATTTGCGACGCAGTAATTAACGTTCCGTCTGCGGTTTTGATGTATTCGGCAACTTCTTTAAGGTAATCAATAACTCGCTGATTCTGATTGAGTGCTTCTAATAAATCATCGGAATGCTGGTCAAAATAACCAATATGAATTGTTGATCCAATCTCAACTGTTCCTGAATCGGGTTGAATGCGTTCTGTAATAATATCCATTAACGTGGATTTTCCCGTACCATTTTCCCCAATAATGCCAACGCGTTCATCCGGACTGAATTCGTAAGTAAAATTTTTGATTAGAGTGCGTTCTCCGTAAGCTTTAGAAATAGCCTTGAGTTCAATAACTTTCTTGCCAATCCGACGACCCAAAGTAGAAATATCGACTTTCCCTTGGGCTTCTTTAAATTCTCTTTCCTGCATCTGATGGATGCGATCAATCCGTGCTTTCTGTTTAGTACTGCGGGCTTTTGGTCCTCGTTTGAGCCATTCTAATTCCCGACGTAATACTCCATAATGTTTACGTTCTTGGCTGGCAGCGGATTCTTCTGCTAAAGCTTTTTTTTCTAAAAAATAAGAGTAATTACCTGTATAATTATAAAGGTCACCTCGGTCAATTTCAATAATACGATTGGTGACGCGATCCAGAAAATAGCGGTCATGAGTAATTAAGAGAATTGCTCCTCGATAAGTCTTCAAATAACTCTGTAACCACTCGACAGACATGGCATCAAGATGGTTAGTCGGTTCATCCATCAACAATACATCAGGTTCAGAAAGTAAGGCTGTTGCTAAAGCAATTCGCTTACGATAACCGCCTGATAAATTACCAATCCGGGCATCAAAATCTTGAATTCCTAACTTAGTGAGGATAATTTTTGCATGGGTTTCTAATTCCCAAGCACCTGTTATTTCCATCCGTTGCATTACCGTCGAGAGACGCGCCATGAGTTGGCTATCTTCGGAATGGTGAGCTAATTTGTAGGAGAGTTCTTCATACTCACGAATCAAATTCATTTGTTCGCCGCTGTCAGCAAAGACTTGCTCTAAAACGGTACGACTTTCATCTAAGTCGGGTTGTTGAGGTAAGTAGGCAATTCTCACTCCAGAATTAATTAAGAGTTGACCCCCATCAATAGGTTCTAGTCCAGCAATCATTTTTAATAGGGTTGATTTTCCGGAACCATTCGTGCCAATTAAGCCGACTTTATCAGTGGCATCTAAGCTAAAACTGGCATCTTTAAGAATTTCTTTGATGCCAAAATCTTTTTTTACAGATTGCAGTGTGAAAATACTCATCAGTTGGTGTTGCAGTACGAACCCTTAATCAAACAGGTTAACACTTAGAATTAGCGTTATGCACCAGTTGGAAGCTTGCCTTTTGATCCCTCCCCCAACCTCTCCAAGAATAAAAATTCTTCTTTACTCCTCTCCCCTAAAAGGGGAGAACGAGAGAGGTGGAGAGGGGAGTAAGATTTTACCCTATTGAGATTGGTGCCCGATCTGAGGATAAATCTACTCACAGGAAGATTGCAATGAGGTCAGAGTGCGATCGCCTAAAGTCTAACCCCATTATGGCTCAGTTTGGCTCTTCATGAAACTGATACCATTTTGGATTTTGGATTTTAGATTTAGGATGCAAGAATTGGGAAAAACCTACTCTGACAGAGTTTCAATAACTCATGTGTCGTGTTTCTTTTTTAAATGGGTATGTGGTTAATCCTATTTACAACCCATTATCTATCTAAAGTAGTATATTCAATTTCTGATAGCGTGTTAATTTAGGTCGTTAGACAAAATCTAGCCGTTAATTTTTGCAGCAAGATTATGCTTAACCCGAAAGGAATCCTTGTTACTGGCTCGCACCGCTCTGGTTCAACTTGGGTAGGAAAAATGTTATCCTTATCTTCTTCAATCGGCTATATTCATGAACCCTTTAACATAGAGCGTCGGCGTTTCGGTATATGTAGAGCCAAGTTTCAGCATTGGTTCTTTTATGTAACAGAGGAAAATGAATCTACTTTTTACCAACCCATTAAAGATACACTTGATTTAAATTACAGCTTTAAAGAAGATATTAAGCAGATAAAATCATTAAAAGATATAGGGTGTAGCCTAAGAGACTATATCAAATTCTCTCACTATCAAATCTCCCGTGTTAGACCGTTACTTAAAGACCCACTTGCACTATTTTCGGCGGAATGGTTAGCTTCAAGGTTTAACATGAATGTTATCGTACTCATTCGGCATCCGGCTGCATTTGCTGGTAGTCTAAAAATAAAAGATTGGACATTTCCGTTTTCACATTTTCTTGAGCAACCCTTACTAATGCGGGATCATTTAGAGCCATTTGAAGCAGAAATTAAAGACTACACAAAACGAGAATATCCTGTGATAGATCAAGCTATTTTACTTTGGAAAATTGTTCATTATGTAATAGCAAAGTACAAAAAGAATCATAAAGATTGGCTATTAATACGACATGAAGATATTTCGCGGAATTCTTCATACTTTTTTAACACTATATTTAATAATTTGAATATAGAATTCACTCATAAAATTCAAAACAAGATTGAAAAATATACTGCCATTGAAAAGCCTAGAAAGCCGTTATTGATTAGAAGACGTAACCTTGAGATCAAACGCAATAGTCGAGCGAATATTTATAGCTGGAAAAGCAGGCTTAGTGCATCAGAGATCAAAACGATTAGAACCAATGTAGAAGATATTTCGAGTCTATTTTACTCGGATGAAGATTGGGAATGATGAACCTATATCAAACGGGAGCATCCCGTTTTTGCCA
>DNGI01000204.1:5114-11644 GCA_003486645.1 Cyanobacteria bacterium UBA11370
ACTGTCTTAAAACCCTTGCCTTGCGGGTGCGAGTTTGTATAGCCTCAGACTTCGACGCTGTAGGCAATTTGCAACTTTGGGATGCACCCTATCAAACAGCAGGTATAGGTAAGGTAGGCAGTGCCCACCCTACTCCTAGAATTAGTGCTTAAATAAGCCGTTTTCGTCAGTCTTGAGCTAATAGCCATTAGTTACAGCGCTTTTTTGGTAAGTGAGGTACACCAGATCCCCGACTTCTTGGAGAAGTCGGGGATCTAGCTTGGATATACTGTACTTCATAAACCTCAAATAGGCTGTATTAATCATTAACTACTGAACGGCTGGTTCATCTTGAATATTACCCAGGTTAAACAGGAATGGTACATTACTCTTAGAATCACCTCCCATCACCAAAACTTTGGGCATTTGCGCTCCTCCTTCTCGCCAAGCTTCAATGGCTTCTTTCTGCAAAACAAGCTGTCCGCCTTGCGCTCTTAGAGTTTCAGCTAACAATCTTTGAGCCTCAGCTTTACCCTTAGCACGATTAATTTCTGCTTGGGCTTGTTGTTCCGCTTCCTGAGCGACATAAACCGCTCTTTGCGCTCGTTGTTCAGCGATTTGTTTCTCTTCAACCGCTTTAGAAAACTCTGGAGAAAATGCTAGGTCAACGACACTAGTATCGAGTATGATAATTCCATATTTATCTAATCGTTCGCTTAAAGCCGTATCAAAATCTTGCTTGAGTTCAGATCGTTTAGTGATTGCTTCTTCAACGGTTCTCCTGGCGGCGGCAATTTTAAAGGATTCTTGAGTTTGAGGTGCAATAATTTTTGAAACAATATTCTGTAATGTGCCTTGTTTCCTCCTAATATCAACGACTTGGGTTGGATCGAGGCGGAAGTTGATCGCAAAACTTGCTGATAAATCCTGAAGATCTTTCGTCGAACTCTGCGCCGGGACTTCAAATTTTTGCACCGTT
The DNA here is from genome assembly GCA_003486645.1 of Cyanobacteria bacterium UBA11370. Taxonomy (GTDB): domain Bacteria; phylum Cyanobacteriota; class Cyanobacteriia; order Cyanobacteriales; family Coleofasciculaceae; genus UBA11370. The sequence continues at coordinate 6,073 of DNGI01000204.1, forward strand.
ACATCATAAATATCTACGGTTGAAATCAGGGGTGGTTTGATGTGGATACCCTCTAGTAAAGCTCCATCTCTGGCTTTCCCCAAAATACTCAGTACTCCGGCTTGACCAGGGTTGATAATAACAAAAGAGCTAAAACTGAGTAGAATGAGTGCTGCGGCAATAATTCCACCAACTAAGGCTTGCCAATTTTGCGAATTTTGATACTTCAAGTTGAATTCTCCTTGTAGAATGTTGTTGGTTGTTGGTTGTTGGTTGTTGGTTGTTGGTTGTTGGTTGTTAGTTGTTGGTTGTTGGCGCACTCCCTGTTTTCAAATTAAAGGTAGTGTAACGGTAAAGGTTGTTCCAACACCAATCGTGCTGTCTACTGAAATCTGACCTTGATGTACATCGACACATCGTTTAACAATAGAAAGCCCCAATCCTGTCCCTTCAATACTACCGACATTGCTAGCACGATGGAAGGATTCAAACAGTTGCTGCTGATCTTCTAGAGGAATACCAATACCCCAATCCTGAATACGGAATGTTACTCGTTTATCTTCACCCGATAAGCCAAAATTAACAATTCCACCTTTTGGAGAGTATTTAATCGCATTAGAAATTAGATTGGTGAGGATATGTCGTAGAAGATTCGGATCTATTTGGATATTTGTGAATTGTCCTTGAGCCGTAAACGCCACATGATAAGTCGCACCTGCATTAAGTTGTAGCTCTTCAACCAAATCACGGCAGAATTGTAGTAAATCTAAGGGTACTGGGTGAAGTTCGAGTTTCCCGGCATCAGCTTTGCCAATGAGTAACACATCATCTAGCAAGTTCTTAATTTGCTCAACTGAGGTTTCAATTTGATGAAAATGCTTGCTTTTTTTTGAGTCTAAACAATCCCGACAATAATGTTTTAACAGGTTGATTGAAGAACTGATTGTGGTGAGAGGATTTCGGAATTCGTGGGACGCAATGGCAATAAATTTAGATTTTAGATCGTTGAGTTCTTTTTCTTTTTCTAATGCCTGTCGCATGAGTTGTTCCGCCTGATACCGGGACAGAGCAATTTCAATCGTTGTCTGCAATTCTTTTTCTTCAAAGGGTTTAAGCAGATAGCCAAATGGTGCGGTCAGTTTCGCTCGCTCCAATGTATTTAGATCGGCATAAGCTGTCAGATAGATCACGGGAATAGGGAAGTGCTGGGCAATCTTTTCGGCGGCTTGTATCCCATCCATACTCCCTTTAAGCATAATATCCATTAGCACTAAATCGGGCTGGATTTTCGCAACCGTGGCGATCGCCTCTTCTGCTGAGGCAACGACATCTAGGACATTGTACCCTAAACTCTTGAGCGTACTTTCAATATCTAAGGCAACGATTTCTTCATCTTCAACAACGAGGATTTTGATATTGGACATGATTCACCAATCCCTATCTAAACTGGGGGTTGGCAAAGGCAATCTGAAATTCAGTTCCCTTGCTTTGGTCAAGTGTTATCGTTCCTCTAAGCTGCTTGGTCAGTCTGCAAACAAGTTGCAAGCCAAGAGAGGTGGTATTGCGAAAGTCCAAGCCTTCCGGTAAGCCAACACCATTATCGCTGATCGTTAGGATAAAAAGTTGGGACTTGGCACGGGTTTCGAGTGTGATACCAATCTCTCCCTCTTGGTGATCCCGAAAAGCGTATTTGAGAGAATTGGAAACAAGTTCATTGATAATTAAGCCGCAGGGAATTGCTTTATCAATAACGAGTAAGGGTGGATTTGAGGAAATTTTCTGTTTTTCACAAACATTTTCCAAATTTATAGCGATTTTGTAGGTAACGCCCCTGTTTTTAGCGCCGTAGGAACAAAATAGATTACTAACCAAGGTTTGAATATAAGCGGGGAGATCAATTTGAGCCAAGTTATCGGATTGATAGAGTTTTTCATGAATTAGCGCCATGGCTTGGACTCGGTTTTGGCTTTCTTGGAATAGTTCAAGGACTTGTCGATCTTGAATTTGTCGGGACTGTAAGCGTAAGAGACTAGAGATAATTTGTAGGTTATTTTTAACCCGATGATGCACTTCTTTAAGTAAAAGTTCTTTTTCATGCAACGAGTCTTTTAATTGCGCTTCGGCTTTTTTTCGTTCCGTGATATCGCGCCAAGAAGCGGCGTATCCATCCCCAAGTTTAAAGGCTCGAATATCAAACGCTCGCTTAAACTGCTGACCCTTAATTGTATCATCGTAAAGGAGAGATTCTTTAACCACAGGTTGACCTGTTTCTACTACCCGGCAATACTCTTTAAATAGTCCAGTTTCTCGATGAGCGGGCAAAAGTTCACACAAGCGTGTACCAATTTGTTCCTCTTTAGTCATTCCGTTATTAGCACAGGTTGCTGGATTGACATACTCGGTGAAAAAATCCACAATCTGACCAGATTCATCCCGAATACTCGTGTAGATGGCAAAGCAATCTAACATATTTTCTACGGAGGTACGGAACCGTTCTTCACTTTCCTGTAATTCCATTTGTAACTGCTTGCGTTCGGTAATATCCTCAACCATGGCTACACATAATTCTGGGTTACTTTGGTTGTCTCTCAGTACCCTTACGGTTAAATTTCCCCAGATGATTTCCCCATTCTTTTTAAGATAGCGCTTCTCGAGAGAAAAGCTGTCTATCTTACCTTCCTCAATTTCTTCCATATAACCCAGATCTAATAATAAATCATCGGGATGGGTGATATCTTCAAAGGTAAGAGATGCTATTTCAGATGCCGAATATCCCATCATTTGATAATAGGCTGGATTCACTTGGATAAACTGATGGGTATAGAAATCGATCAACGACATACCGATGGGAGCATGGTGGAAGATTTGGCGAAATTGTTTCTCCCGTTCCTGTAAGGCTGCTTCTGTTCGTTTGCGATCGCTAATATCGAGGACAAAGGCAACAGATTGATCATCAACTCCATCCAGAAGCGCACCCCCAATCAGTACGGGGATACGAGTCCCATCTTTGCGAATGAATTCTTTCTCCCAAGGGAGCTCTATTTGAGTATTTTTCAAATGGTCTATCGCCTGCTCATCTAAGTAGCGATATTCGCTTGGTGTCATCTTATCCCAACGAATATTCCCTTCCAACAAATCATCTCGCGTGTAGCCTACTATTTGGAGAAAACTATCATTAACATCAGTAATTTTACCATTTAAATCAGCAAAAAATACACCAATAATATTCGATTCAAACAACTTTCTGAATTTGGCTTCGCTTTGATACAATGCCTCTTTTGAAAGCTGGCGTTCAGTAATATCCATTACCGTACCAAATAACCCAAACACTTCGCCTATAGCATCAATAATAGGTTGTATTTTCGCAGAAATATAGCGGATTGATTCATCGGGGCGGATGATTCGATAGTCTAGTTCATGAGGCTGTTTTTGCTCAATTGTTTGAATAACAGTTTTTTCAACAAAACTTCGGTCATCAGGATGAATAAATTGTTGGGTAAATTCTTCATAATTGGGTGCTACTTGGCTCGGATCAAGACCACAGATCCGAAATTTCTCCGCTGACCAAGTAATCTTTTGTGTTGCAAAATCCCACTCCCAACTCCCGACATGAGCAAGTTTTTGTGCTTCAGCTAAATCAGCTTCACTCTTACGCAGTTTTTCTTCAGCTTGTTTGCGTTGCGTAGCTTGCCGATAGGCATCGCTGATATCTCGTAATGAAAGAACCTCAACTAATTCCCCTTCCCAAATCGTTTGTCCTCCGCGTATTTCCACGACAACAGTTTCCCCATTAGGACGAACAATTACTAATTCCGTTGTACCGTTGACTAATACGGGCAAACCTAAATCTATACTTAAGAGTTGTTCTAACGGTCGTTCAAAGAGGTTTTGAGCGGCTAAGTTAGCGAAACGAACCTTACCTTGATTGTCCAAAATCAGTAAGGCATCTGATATCGTATTAATGATTGTTTTTAACCGTTCATTACTTTGTCGTAGCGCTTCTACCGCTTGCTTTCGTTCGGTAATATCTGCCCAGTAACCTACGATTTCTAAAGGATTACCCGCCTCATCTCGAACTAGCTTTAATTTATCGTAGATCCAGCGATACGTGCCGTTTTTATGCAGGAAACGATACTTATGACCATACTCTCCTTGCTGAAATATCTGAGGTAATTTTGCAAATACTTTTGGTACATCTTCCGGATGAATATGATTCGCCCAAAAGCTAGAATCTTCTACAAATTCTCGTGCTTTATATCCGAGTAATGAGGTAACACTTTCACTCATAAATGTAGCACCGTAATCTCCAGAAATTTTGGCGCTATAAATCACGGTTGGTGCAGAAGAGAGTAAACATTGGAGGCGTTCTTTCGTTACTCGCAGCGCTGTTTCTGTCTCCTTGCGCTCTGTAATATCCTCAGCAATGCCAACGGTTCGGTAAAATTCTCCTGATTCATTGGTAATAATAAAACTGCGATCCCAAATCCAACGAACTGTACCATCGGGTCTGATAATACGATACTCTTGATTAAAATCTTGACCCTCCAATTGTTGTTCTATAGCCTGAACAACGCGATCGCAATCATCAGGATGAACACGTTCTAACCAAGAGTTAGGATCTTGGTAGAGACTTTCACAGGAATGACCCCAAAGTTGCTCGTAAGCAGGACTAATATAAAGTACTTTATCAACAGTGCGGACGAAAAAAACTTCCCGAATCTTTTCTGCCAATTGACGAAACTTTTCCTCACTTTCGCGCAACTCCATTTCCACTCGCCGACGTTCAATTACCTCATCCACTAATTGCTGATTAACCTGCTTTAATTGAACAGTACGTTCCTCAACTCTGTACTCCAATTCTTGATTGAGTTGATGCAATGCTTCCTCTACCTCTTGTCGCTTTACTAATTCCGTTTTCGCTTGTTGATAGAGTTCGGCTTGTTGAATTGCGATCGCCATGTGCCTTGCAAGGGTAGAAATTAAATCTACCTCTGAAGGTTGCCAGTATCGAGCGCTAGCACAGTGATGAACAATTAACAATCCCCACAATTGATTTTGGCTTAAATCTGGACTATTTTCTACTAACTGCTCACCAATCCCCCACTCCCCATTTTTTACTCCCCACTCCCCACTTATTAAAATTGGAACAACCAAATTTGCTCTTACTTGGAATTGAGCCAGTAATTCAGCATGACAGGAATAAATTTGGCTCGTATAAATATCTTCAATTGCACTGATCCGACCTTGTTTGTAAGGTTCAACGCACTTAGTAGCAAAGCAAAGGTCACGAATAGTTTGACTCAGAATAGGTGTCCAATCTGCACCTACAGACTCTACTTCTACAACACCACTCCAATCCGGTAGGAATCGATAAATAATGACTCGATCTGTTTGAAGAAGTTGGCGTACTTCATGGACAGCAGTATTGAGGATATAGTTTAAATCCAGAGATTGGCAAATCTGGAGAGCGATCGCGGTAATCCGATCAAGAATCTGGTTGGCAGAAATTGAAAAGGTTGTCATTTTGTTGTTGGTTGTTGGTTGTTGGTTGTTGGTTGTTGGTTGTTGGTTGTTGGTTGTTGGTTGTTAGTTG
>DNGI01000204.1:11843-18691 GCA_003486645.1 Cyanobacteria bacterium UBA11370
GTTGTTGGTTGTTGGTTGTTCGTCATTAGTAGTTTAGTGTTTTTAATCCAAAATCTAAAATCCAAAATCCAAAATCTAAAATCCAAAATCTAAAATCCAAAATCTAAAATCCAAAATCCAAAATCAATAAATTCGGTAGGTGCGCCAGCGTGTCGGTAGAGTGTTACTAATATCTTCAGGAATTAATAAACGCCAGGTTTTACCTTCTTTTTGTCGCTGGATGAAAACATCAAAATTGTTTTTTGTTTGAGTCACAGGTTGGTTTTGGAGCTTAAAAGTTAGGTTATAATAACCCCGAACTCGATAAGTTGGTAAACCTCCCAAAAATAGAGGTTGCAGTTGCTTTAATCTCACTTGAGTAATATCAAATTTAGGAGGAAACGATTGTAACTGTTGAGTAAGCTGCTGCTGAGTTTGCCTGACTTGGAGTGCGATCGCTTTTTCGACCAGCGGTTTGCTTGGTGCTAGTCCGAGAGATGGAGTATTGGGGCTACAAGCTGTGAGGGCGATCGTAAAAATTGCTATTAAAATAAGGTTAACTATCAATCTGGGAACTCGATCCATGTTAATCTCCTTTCAACAGTGAGCAGTAAATAATGATCAGTAAGTTAGTAAGGGGGCGAAAATAAATCGTACTATGTTATGAAATGTAAACGAACCTAGAATCTTTGCCAATGACAACAGACAACCAACAACCAACAACCAACAACCAACAACCAACAACCGCTTACTATGAATTTTCCCAATTCAGTATGAGTAATAACCAATGAAAAAGACTATTGGCTTAGATAAGCAACTCTACGATTACCTTTTATCAGTTTCTTTGCGGGAACCAGACATTCTGCATCAACTACGGGAAGAAACAGCTCATCATCCCTATGGTGTCATGCAAATTGCACCAGAACAAGGTCAGTTTATGGCGCTACTCGTTCAGTTATTAGGTGCAAGAAAAACCTTAGAAATTGGGGTTTTTACAGGCTACAGTTCCCTTGCCATAGCGCTGGCACTGCCTTCTGATGGTAAAATTGTCGCGTGCGATGTGAGTGAAGACTATACGACTATTGCTCGTCGCTATTGGGAAATGGCTGGCGTTGCTCATAAGGTAGATTTGCAATTAGCACCTGCCTTAGAAACGTTAGATAAATTATTGGCAACAGGAGAAGCAGAAACCTTTGATTTTGCTTTCATTGATGCTGATAAAGAGAATTACGAAGGGTACTATGAGCGATCGCTTCAGTTGATTCGCCCTGGTGGTCTAATTATGATTGATAACGTTCTTTGGTCGGGGCGAGTGGTTGACTCTCAAGTTCAGGATGAAAGCACGCAAGCGATTCGGAATTTTAATGAAAAGTTACACCAGGATCAACGGGTAATATTAAGCCTTGTGCCGATTGCTGATGGACTTACTTTAGCACTTAAGTCTCGGTGAACTACCCACACTAAATCGAAGCGATTATAGCGGGGGACTTCCCGGTAGCTTAGTTAAAAATTTTGAGGGGAGGGCAAGATGGAGAGATGGGAAGATGGGAAAGAGTTTAATCAATTGTTTCTTAACTGAAAGCTGCTGTAAGTTTAAAATTGATAGCGAATATTAAAGTAAAAGCCCTCATCTTGAGCATTTGTACCCCGGTCATCGAGTTTAACCAAAGGCAACGCATAATCAAGTTCCAGGTTTAATCCTGGCACAGGTTGCCAAATTAGCCCAAGACCAACACCTGCTAAAAACCGCTCTTGAGGTTGAGAGTTAGGATTATTGGGATGGTTCCAAACCAATCCTGCATCAAAAAAAGGAGTTAATTGAAAGATAGGAATACCCGATTCATCTCGCTCTAACGTAATCCGATTTTCAATAAAAAATCGTACACCATTATCCCCAACCCTAGCATTTTGTCGATAGCCTCGTACCGATTCACCCCCTCCAATCACAAATTGTTGCGAAGAGAGTAGGCTATTGGGCGTTAACTGGAGGTCAGCACCTACAATTAAAAGATTATCCTCATTTAAAATTTGCACACGCTGCACCTGAGTCAACCAACTCAAAAAGCGTCCATCCGGAATAGGATCAGGATTAACGGTCGCACCTAACCAACCTGTACCTAGACTAACAAGCGATCGCAATGCCCAAGCCCCTTTCGGATCGCGGCGTAGGTAGTCTTGACCCAATTTAATCACACTGGTGCGCGTGATCCCCTCCTGATCAGGACCACTCCCAAAGGGAAAGGGCACATCAGAGATAAACGTCTGACCATCTCGGAAACTCAATCCCACCGAAAGGGCGAATTCTTCGGTAGGGGTACGGATGAAAGGTTGACGAAAACTAATCTCATAGCTTTGCGATCGCCCCCGAATCCCAAACTCAGCGAATTCTTCAGCGGTGACTTGATTGCGATCAAACACTGCCCTTAATTGTAATGTTCCATTCTTAGGATTGAGAGGGATACGATAACCCAAGTCAAAAATCGTTAACCCGCCAGTCGTCGAATTATAAAAAGACGTGCTAATTTCATCCCCATACCCAGTTAAACTGCGATAGAGTAAATCAACACCCACTCGTTCAGAACCCACGGTAGCGGGTGAAGAGTTATCAATCGTGAAACTCCCGGCAAACGGATTCGCTTCGGTGACGCGAATATTCAGAATACTCCGTCCAATTTCACTACCTGCTCGTAGGTTAGCTTCTATATTCTCAAATAAGGGATCGACCCGGAGTAACCGTAATTGATCTTCCAATTCAGCCGTATTTAAAGGTTGTCCAGCACCCAGTTGTACCCGGCTGCGAATATAATTGGGATTCACTCGGCGAGTTCCCTGGATTTGAATGTCTTCCAAGCGTCCCTCTATAACAGCAATTTCGACCATGCCATCGGTAATCACTTGATCGGCGAGAATTGCTCTAGAAGTGATGTAGCCTCGATCTAAATAGAGTTGAGTAATCGCATCAGCAACCTGTCGGAGTTCTTCCAGGTTCAGAGCGCGTCCTTCAAAAGGCTGCACAATAGGATTGAGTTCATCCGCATCAAAGATGGTGCTACCAATCACGTTGATTTTCTGGATTTGGATCGTGGGTGAGTCTGGAGTTGTAGGAGGAGTCGGGGTTGGAGGAGGTTGGAGGGGAGGCGCTGAATCCGGTGATAAGGGTTCTGGGATAGGTGTAGGTTGGGGAAAGCGGTCTTCGTTCGGGTTTGGTTGGAGATTTTCCGGTGTAACAGGAAGGTTCTGGGGTTGTATATCTTGAGTGATTAGGTGGCGATCGCTACCCTCCTCTAGTTGTTCATCGGATTGATAATGATACAAAGTTCTATTAACAGGTAGCACATTCACGTTCTCCGCGTCCCCCTGTCCCCCCATCTCCGCGTCTGTCTCAACTCCTCTATTTGAATCCAACTGCGAATTCAGAGGTAAAGGATTTGGACTTTTCCCGTCCCCACTCCCCATTTTCAAGACAGATCTATCCTCGGAACTTTCAATAGAACTCAGTGAGTTAGCCAAAACCGAGTTTACCACCGACAACGACATGGACATTGCCCCGAATGTACTGGTAAGGGCAATACCCGTTATTCGCCAACAAAACGGTGTGAGTTTCCCCAAAAAAGGTTGCGTCAGCAGAATCTTTATTGAACTCTCACCTCCAACCCATCCCATCTTTAATCCCGTCAAGTTTTTGATACCCATTCCCGAAATACGTGCAGGATGGAGAAATCCTACCAGTCTTTATCATCTATGAGATTTCTCAATCCCAAACCCAAAATCCGCAAGGGTAAGCTTTTGTGCATCTCAATTGAGATTATTTAGATTATCGAAAATTTGGGTCTAAAACCCCGTCGTTCTACGACGGCTTTTTGGTAACATTGTACCAGTGGCAAAGGTAATCAACCACTTAAAAAACCTTGCTGTCGAAAGACGAAGCGCTGAACCTTGACAATTGAATCTATGCGGTTCGGCTGCATTGTTCTAGCTTCCACAAAGCAGCAGGTAAAAGATTCACAGGAACTAGACGAATCAGTTTTTGAAGCAGATTTGTTTCAAACTAAACAGGACTTGCAGCAATGCAACTAGGGTAGGGCATACCCGAAGTAACGCTTGGGGAGAGTCTCACCTCTGGCTTAGACGACGCAAGGAATCTAGGTTAAGTGATCTCGGTGAGCCAAGAATCTCCGTGCGTTCACGCCGGAGAGTGTCAATTCTCTTCTGATTATCTTTCCGCTTGTCTGATTCTTGATTCTCTTGGAGTTTCTTCCGCAGCATCTGAGTTTGTTTCTTCAACTGTCGCTGCCTTGCCGAACCCCCTTTACCCTTATCGTTCCGTCCCTGACGGCGGGGAGACTCCCACCGCTTTAATCGCTGTGTCATCATCTTTCCCCTTACTCACAACCCAAACTCCAAACTCCAAAATTTAAAATCTTGGAAGTGGGCGGGGAGAGACTCGAACTCTCATGACCAAAGGCCGCCACATTTTGAGTGTGGTGCGTCTACCAATTTCGCCACCCGCCCTTGGGTGCAGCCTTCTCATTATATCCTATTTGGGGCTGCTGCAACAAGGATTGATAGGCTTGTGAACTTGCCCAACGATCAATTTCTCGTGCCCGGAGTACGGGAACGGGATGACTTAGTTGAGCAGTCTGAGCGGATTTCAGCAATTCACCCAACTCCGTTTTACTAATCTCATCATAAGCCCTAGCTTGAGCAATGAACGCATCTAAGTTAAGTTGGGGGGCTAGGGTTGGAGAACCACCTGCTAATTTCATCAGTACCGACATCACCACTCTAGGATTTTGAGTTGCCAGAAGGGCAGCGCGATCGCAACTAAACTCGGCACATCGTAACCATTCCAGCATAGTTTCCTGGAGGCTTTGGGCAATCACCGTTCCCCAAGTGGGGAGTAAACTAGCTGCCAAAATAATAATATTGAGCGGGGTTAGATAAACGCCATGTTCGCACTTGAGATGCCCTAGTTCGTGAGCAATCACCGCCTGAATTTCTTCTGGCGTTAGCATATCAATTAAGGACGTGTGCAAAACAATAAACGGTTGCTTCCCTCGCATGGCAAACGTATAAGCATTCGGTACGGGATGTTGCTGTACGTAGAGTTGGGGCGGATCTAAATCGAGAGTTTTGCACGCTTCTAATAAGAGTTTATGCAAATCTGGCAGTTGATTTTCACCCACTAAAACACTAGCAGCGATATTGTTTAAATAAAAGAACTGTTCCGCCAAAGGCCCTAACAAATTCCGTACCATTAAATCAAGTCCGGGCAATTGCTTAAGGGTGTTGGTTGCTTCCAAATCTAGAGGATGGCGGAAATGGTCTGCTTTAAGACCCAGTAACAGGGTTTTGGTCATTAGTCATTAGTGATTAGTCATTGGTGATTAGTCATTGGTGAGCTAGACAATGACTGTTAACTATTGTATCGAGAACGTCTGAGAACGGCTAAACTGCCCTTCCATTTAATTGGAATTTATACAAGTTGCATTCAAACAGGTAACTTCCTCTCCCCCTCAATCTTTTTTTAGCGTTATTCAACCCGACATGATAGGGTTCATTCCCCACCCCAAAATTCAACTCCCCAACATCTCCCACGCCCGCTTAATATTTGCTCTCACCGATTCCGCAGAGGTATGAAGTGCCGCGCGTTCGGTATCTAAAAGCTTCAGTTCTACAACCTTTTCAATTCCCCGACATCCTAACAGCGTTGGTACTCCCATAAAAATATCATCTAAACCATATTCCCCTTGAAGATAAGCAGACGCTGGCACTAACCGCGACTGATTGTGTAAAATTGCTTCTACCATTAAGGATGTAGCAGACGCTGGCGCAGAATAAGCACCTCCTGTCTTCATTAAATTAACAATTTCTGCTCCACCATTCCGAGTACGCTCGATTAATCGTTCAATCGTTTCATCATCCATCAATTCTGTAATCGGAATTCCCCCAACTGTAGAGTGGCGGGGTAAGGGAACCATTAAATCCCCATGACCTCCTAATACTAACGCTCTCACATCAGCGACAGAAACGCCCAACTCCATGGCAATAAAGGTTTGAAATCGCGCCGAATCCAGAACCCCCGCCATCCCCATTACCCGCGATGTAGGTAAACCTAGAGTTTGCCATGCGAGGTAAGTCATGACATCTAGGGGATTTGTGACAATAATATACAGCGCATCGGGGGAGTAAGCGATCGCCTTTTGAGCCACCTCTACCACAATCTTGGCATTGATCTTAATCAGATCGTCCCGATTCATCCCCGGTTTGCGCGGGATACCAGCGGTAATTACCACAATATCGGAACCTGCGGTATCGGCGTAGTCATTGCTGCCCAAAATTGTGCGATTATGACGATCCATCCCCTGCGCCTGCATTAAATCCAGCGCAATCCCTTGGGGCATTCCCTCTACAATATCAACGAGTACGACATTGGCTAAGTTATTCTGAGCAATGCGGTGAGCAAGGGTACTACCGACATGACCACCACCAATAATAGAGACACGGTGGTCATTGCAAGCAATAGGTAAATTGGCAAAGGATGTCATAGGAAGGACGCGATCGCTACATTTCTACTTTAACCAGTTGCCTCTAGCTGGTCGATACGTAACCAAACATTCGGTGTAGGGACGTAGAACTTAACCAGTGCATAGTCACCCTTGACATCAATAACTTCCCCATCACTCTCAAATAGGTAAGGTGGAAAGCGGGTATCGCTAGCTTGCGCTTCTAGGCTATTTTCTAGCTTCTCACGATTTACTCGCACTAAACTCTTCGCCTTAATTTTGTCTGCCATAATTTTTGGTGTAATGTAAAGCCTTCAAGTTTTTTATTATCTCGTATTTGGGGAGAGGGGGAGTGGGGAGGGG
>DNGI01000465.1 GCA_003486645.1 Cyanobacteria bacterium UBA11370
CAGACGAGCAAACCCTGATTATCTCGATCAATAAATTGGTCTGACGCACCCTACAAGTTGATTTAAGTGTGACACTTGCGTAAGTCCTGCTATTCTGACTCCTGACTCTTGTCATTTAGAAATGCTGCTCACTTTCACGCTTAAAGGAATCTGAATTTTCAATATCAGCGGGTTCCTCAGAAACCTTAGAAATTTCGTAAACTTCTACGATAGTATCTTGTGTTCCGGGGAAGGTTTCCATGCTAGCAATAACAGCGACTTCATCCGGTATCAAAGCTGATGGTTCCATCACAAAGGGTTCAGACATTTCTATCGATGGAGTCTCTTGATGATGAGATGGCTTTGCTTGTTCTGCTCTATCTTGGACTGTATCGGCGGCATTTAAAGCCGTATTTTCGGTTTGCTCAATTGCACTTTGAATTCCCGGTTTAGCTCGTTCTGTGGTATCTTGAATATTGTCTGCGGTTCTAACAGCAACACGTTTAGCTTTATCGGCTAAACTTTCAATCGATGGCTTGATCTGTTCAACCGTATCTTGAACTTTATTCGCTGTATTTTCAGCCGCCTCTTTGAGTTTTTCTCCTGCATCATCAGGAACCGCTTGAGCCGTTAAACCACCAGCAACCGCACCAGCAACCGCACCTATTACTGCTCCTTTTGTACCCGCAACTTTGCCACCAATTACAGCACCAACCGCTGCACCCGCCACGCTAGCACCAATCGTACTTACACCTGTTTCTGTTGAAGGCTCATCTGATTGCACAACAATCGCTTCAACATTTTCATTCTCTTGGTTTAAAAATGCTTGCTCGCTATTCATGATTCGTCTTCCTTACCTTATGCCCAAATCATCTACCGTTAACCTAACAATCAACGCTTACTACTGACGTTAAGCCAAAGAAGGATATTAGTAAATTTTAAGTCAACCAATAGATAGAGGCTTGTTGGAAGAGGGAATAGCGTATTCTTTAGGAAATGGGAACTGTCTTGAGGGCAAAATTGTCAGGTTACTTAGTATGGCGCGATCGCTTCCCTTAACAATCAACGACTATGCTCCCCACTCAACCCAAAAATCAACGACTTGCAGCTACCCTCTTACTATTAGCCCTCATTATTATTCCCAATTCTGGATGTACAACGGGACTCAAAGCAAACAACCAATCAAAATTATCTGAATTAACAGATAAAAGCCAGCGCAACTCTAGTGTTATCGCTCAGACTACCCCCCAGGAAATCGTACAAAATAACGAAATGCGATCGCTTCCTGGAAAATTGGATAGCGTACCGATGTTTAACAGCAATAGCCCCGAATGGGTTAAAACTGAAGGTATTTTACTCTCAACCTTTCCACCCGATAACAAAAGCGTCACGGCGGCTCATCTCAACTTTCCCTTTCAAGGACGATTTGACCTATTTGCTCACCACTTTACCCACACACCTCCCAATTTACAAACGCTCTATCTAGGACTAATTATCCATAATCCAACGAACCAATCTATCACAGTAGACGTACTGCAAGCTGCAAGTTATTTAATGGAGCCAGATGCACCCTTTAAACAAAAACCACCGATGGTAGAAAATACTAATGGAGAAGTCTATTCTGGCCCAGGAATTCGCGCCGTCGATACAGTATTGCGAGGAATTAGACAATCTAATTTTCCCGCCAAATTAGTAATTCCTGCCGGAGAAAGCCGGATGTTAATGAATCTTCCCATCCCCGTGAAAGATTTAGAAAAACCCATTAATGGTCGCTCAACCTTTATGCGATTAAATAGTAGTGGGAAGATTTATGTTGCAAGTCTAGCAATGTATGCGAAAAAAAATCCTAACGGTACAGACCGCGCTCCCACTTTATCAGAATGGCAGCAACTTTTAAACACAGGTGGATTAGCAGGCCCTCGTGATAAAACCCCAACTCCCCCAGAACAAGTTGGCGGTCAACTCATTTACGGTCGGGTTGCTGGCGTTCAGGAAGGCTCTCAATGGCAAGCTCAACTGGTCGATAATACGAATGCCAAAACTCTGACAATTCCCCAACCTAATAAAGCCTTCTCCTATCCTATCAGCACCTTGCGAGGGGGCAGAATGGGAACCAATCAAAGCCAAGCGGCGCGGATGCTAGTGCGCTATCCCGATACCGCCTATGAATCCCATGGCAACTATGGAGTCCAATACGATCTATCCCTACCACTAATTAACCCCACTGACCAACCCCAAACGGTTACACTAACTCTAGAAACACCAATCAAAGAAGACCAACTTTCCCTGCAAGGACTACGCTTCCGCCAACCCCCGCTAGACTTCCCCTATTTTCGAGGTACAGTCCGTCTACGCTACATCAATGACCAAGGTCAATCCTTAACTCGCTATCTTCATCTATGGCAGCGTCGAGGTCAATTAGTAGAACCCTTAGTTCAGGTACAACTAGCACCAGGAGAAAAACGACTGATACAGCTAGACTTCCTCTATCCTCCAGATTCAACCCCACCGCAAGTATTAACCGTCAAAACTGTAGAATAGGGGCTACGGCAGTTTTGAGTTTTGATACCAAGTTGCCTTCATATGTAGTACTTTCTTTC
>DNGI01000251.1:0-4722 GCA_003486645.1 Cyanobacteria bacterium UBA11370
TCTCCCCCTCTCCCCCTCTCCTACATTCTGAGGTAAAAAAATCTAATCCGGTTTGACGGTAACAATACCGTAAGCATCAGTCGATAGATAATTTTGGGCAGCAATTTGGATATCTATCGCATCAACCGCTTGAATATGGGCTGGGTAATTTAGGGCTGGAGCTAAGTCTCCAATTTGAGAGTGATAATAGCCGTATAAACTGGTGCGATCGCTTGGTTTTTCATTCCCAAAGATAAATCGATTAGCAACCTGAGTCCGAATGCGAGTAATATCAGCTTCAGCCACTAATTCATCCTGTAATCGGCGAATGTGTTGAATAATCGCTGCTTCTACAACGGCTATATTTTCTGTTGGTAACTGAGCAAAAACATAAAATACACCCTGAATCAACTGCGTCATATTACTTACACCAATATGGGTCACAAGTTGACGTTCTTCTCGCAAATCTCTAACGAGTCTAGACATACGCCCTTGCCCTAAAATAGCGGCTAGGACATCCAGTGAATAGGTACTCTCCAACTGTCTCATTCCTGGTACTCGCCAAACCATAATTAATCGAGCTTGCTGCAATGTAGTATCAACATACTCTTGGCGAATAATTTCTTTAAAAGGGGGTTCAGGGGGAGGAGATTTTGGATTTTGGATTTGAGATTTTGGATTGTTGGGAATGAAGGGTTGTTCCTGAGTAAATCCCTCGCTAACAATCTCAATTAATTGCTCAACGGGCAAATTTCCAACCGCTACGGCTGTTATCGCGTTGGGTTGATACCATTGAGTGTGAAAGTCCCGCATTTGGTGAGGTTGGAGTTGTTCAATGACTGATGTAGGACCTAGAACTTGGCGGCGGTAAGGTAGGTAATTAAATGTTGTTTCAAATGCTCGTCGAAAGATGCGGCGGCGGGGATTATCTTCTGAACGACGAATTTCTTCTAAAACAACCAAACGCTCCCGTTCAAAAGCATCATCAGGAATCGTAGGATTGAGGACAACATCCAGTTGCAAAGGTACAAGTTCGGCAAAATCTTTAGGAGCTGTTGTGATATAATAGTGGGTGTAATCATGGCTAGTTGCAGCATTCGTGATTGCCCCTCGTTCTTCAATCAATCGCTCAAATTCGCCACTTTTGATACGCCGTGTTCCTTTAAAAACCATATGCTCCAAGAAGTGAGCCATCCCGTTGATTTCATCCGATTCTATGGCTGAACCGACGTTAATCCAGAGATTTAGATTAACGGCTTCAACAGGCATCTGCTCTGCCACAATCGTTAAACCGTTCGGTAATGTTTTAATCGTTGGGGCGTTGAGGGGAGGAGTTGTGAGCAGCGTTGAGGTCATTAGTGATTCGTTGATTTGTTAATTTGGTTTTTTCCCATTCCTTTCTATCTTAATGGTTAGGCTTGGTTAGACTATTACCCAAAGTCCACGAGAGCTAGTGCAAAAAGGCGATCGCTTCCATTGGCAACGGATTGGGTAACGGATGTAGCGGATGGGTTAAGCGGCTCTTGTATCTCAATGATCTCAAATTTAACCGACTTGAGCTATGAGAGGTGTGGTTTTAACCACTGGCTGGCGGGTTATTGGGACTGGTGCAAGAGCTGAGTATGTGAACTTTACATAATCTTTACCAAATCTTTTAGGTTTGATTGTCCCGATAAGCCTTATTATGTAATCATTTTGCCAATTTAGTGATCTCTATTCAACTTTATACATCCTTTAAAGAAAATAGCTATTCCGTATTTTTTCGGTAAAGTCTCGTCGGAAATATTGACCACCCCCCGTAAATTTGCGAGGATGAGTTTGTGAGCGAAAGGAACAAATAAATTATCAAATCTGAACTTCAACACCTTATAAATATTTAGATTTGATAGCAAAATTGAATCCTTTGAACTCACATTTCCGAGTATCAACACTAGCTAACATTCTTAAGAGTTCTCTAACCTAAAATTATGCCTACCTCTACTGTTGCTAAAACCTTTCTGTCTTCCTCTGTAGTCGCTGGATTAGCACTGGCTGCCTCTGTTGTAGCTGCACCTGCACAGGCACTTACGATGAGTTACTCCGGTTCTGGATTTAGCATTCCTGATAATAATCCAACAGGTATCAGTAGCGATATCGTGATCTCTGATAATTTAACCATCAGCGATATCACAGTCACACTGAATAATCTGAGCCACACTTGGGTCGGGGACCTCATTGCAACTCTGACCAATGTTGATACCAACACATCCGTGAGTCTGTTCAACCGGGTGGGTCGCGTAGGTTCTGGTGTTGGTAGCTCCAATGACTTTGGAGGGAATTACGGTTTCAATGATGCCTTTACTGGCGACCTCTGGATAGCAGCTAGTTCAAATCCTGTTCCTAGCGGCGGCTACTTCCCCACTGGTGCAGACAGCGCCGCACTAGCATCCCCCTCTCTCTCAGCCTTTGATGGTCAGTTGTCTGCGGGTACATGGCGGTTGACTCTCTCCGACAATGAAGGCGCTGACGTTGGCTCTCTGGAAAGCTGGGAGTTAACGGTGGAAGGCGCGTCAGAATCGGTTCCCGAACCCGCTTCAGTTCTCGGTTTGTTGGCAGTTGGCGCAATGGGTGCAGGTTCCGCTCTCAAGCGCAAGCTGGGGCACAAAGCTGGGGATGATAATCTGAATTAATTGAAATTTTACAATAGAGTTTGTAGCGTTGAGATCCCCTGCTTCTTCAAGAAGTTGGGGATCTTGGCATTTATGATCACCGTGGCAACGGATGGGGTAACGGATGTAGCGGATGGGTTAAGGGCTTTCCCTGCTCTTCCCATGCCCCAAATTGTGTCAGAGGCTCATGACTTACGCAAGTTTACGATTGCTCCTGATCTTCGGGTGGTTTACCCAAGTACAACGTCACAAACTCCTCAGCCGCCACGGGGTTAATTTTGTAAAGTGCATCTCTGAGTTGAATCACCATTTCAGCACCAGGATCTCTGACTTCATGTACCCAACGATAGATGTTAGAACGCCCAATTCCCATCATTACAGCGACCTGATTTTGGCTAATGCTGTACGTTTCTAATACCTGCTTAAGGGCTTTACCTGCTCTTCCCATGCCCCAAATTGTGTCAGAGGCTCATAACCAAGTAAATGACACCGATTGGCATACGTTCCAGTACAATAAATGTAGTCCAATCGGTATCAATCTACAAAGGTAAACCCCAATGTCTAAAAACTTTCTCCCCAATCCAGAAGAAACCCCTACCCTCCGTCCAATTCCAACACCTCTCGATCCAGAACGGGAACCCGTACAAATTCTAGTGATCGGTTCCAGTCAAGGGATTACCAACATCATCCATAGCCTTTACTCCCACCGCTTCGCCCAAATCAGTGAATGGAGTCCACTGATGCCTGCTCCCGTTCCCGGTAAACTCATGCGTATACTCATCCGCCACATACCCAGACAATAGATGGGATGTTGGATAAGGAAGCTAATCAACACAAACTTTAGACCTGTCCGGAAATTAAAATCCAGCCTAGGAACCACAGGGGTTTGAGGTTAATTTTCGGACAAGTCTTTCGACTGTTCATACTAAGAAGTTATATCTCTTCTTTAGTAACTTACTCCCCCCTCTCTCTCAGCCTTTGATGGTCAGTTGTCTGCGGGTACATGGCGGTTGACTCTCTCCGACAATGCAGGCCTTGACGTTGGCTCTCTGGAAAGTTGGGAGTTAACGGTGGAAGGTGCGGCAGAATCGGTTCCCGAACCCGCTTCAGTTCTTGGTTTGTTGGCAGTTGGCGCAATGGGTACAACTTCAGCACTCAAGCGCAAGCTGGGACACAAAGCTGGGGATGATAATCTGAATTAATTGAAATTTTACAATAGAGTTTGTAGCGTTGAGATCCCCGGCTTCTTCAAGAAGTTGGGGATCTTGAATGAACCAAGAATCTCTGCGTCTTTAGACCGGAGAGTGTCAAAATAAAAACTATAAATTCCCCTAAGAAAAGTTATGGTAATTAGCCAGGAAACGTTAATCAGACCAACGGCAACATTGACTGTGACTTGGGAAAAACTCCCAGCCGACTATAAATTAGAAGAAAAGCCTGTGGACAATACTGGTCAACCCTTGATTGCTGGAGCGTTGCGCGAAGCCGTAGAACTGATAGACTTCATTAAACCAGAAATGCTCATGGCATCCAATTTAGGAATTTGCGCGACCGTAAATGACCAGTTAGTCATTAAAGCACCAGATTGGTTGTATGTCCCTAGAGTAGAACCGATAATCACGAATAGCGATCGCAAAAGTTATACGCCGAATCTAGAAGGGGATATCCCCAGCATCGTGATGGAATTCCTATCCGATACCGATGGTGAAGAATATTCCGTCAAACGCAGCCATCCTCCCGGTAAATGGTTTTTTTACGAGCAAATTCTTCAAGTCCCAACTTATGTTATCTTCGAGCCAGAAACCGGATTGTTAGAAGTCTATCGGTGGCGTGAAGGACGCTACGAATTGGAATTACCCGATCCAGAAGGTCGTCATTGGTTCGCTGAGATGGGATTATTTTTAGGAACATGGCGAGGAGAGAAAGAAGGACGAAGGGGTTATTGGTTGCGCTGGTGGGATGAGGAAGGAAATCTACTATTGTGGGGCGTAGAAATTTTGGCACAAGAACGTCAACGGGCGGAAGAAGAACGTCAGCGGGCGGAGGAAGAACGTCAACGGGCGGAGGAAGAACGTCAACGGGCGGAGGAAGAACG
>DNGI01000251.1:4982-5138 GCA_003486645.1 Cyanobacteria bacterium UBA11370
ACGCCAACGGGCGGAGGAAGAACATCAACGGGCGGAGGAAGAACGCCAACGCGCTGATAGACTAACAGCCTACTTGCGCTCTCAGGGAATTAATCCTGATGAAATTGATTAAACTTAATGGATGAGGGTTTAATATGATGTCCGGCAAATCACCCA
>DNGI01000252.1 GCA_003486645.1 Cyanobacteria bacterium UBA11370
GGGGAGTGGGGAGTGGGGGAGATAAAGGGATTGACAAAAGACTAATTTAATGATATTCGCAAAAGCAAAACTATAGTTCAGGACTTACGCATGAACGAAAAATAGAGTGAGGGTGCCTATCAATGCGCCCCTACCAATAGCGCGATCGCTATCTCTGACTTTGGTTTAACGCTTGATTCCAGAGCCGTACTAACTCCGTGTGGTGTATGCTATCGACGTTTATGCACAGATAATCGTGGCATACAAGCCCATCCTTGATGAAAACTTCGTCTGTTGGCATATTTTGACAGAAACTAGTAGAAGCTCTTCCCACAGAACCACAGACATTGTACAATCTTAAAGACTGCCAATTTTCATCTATTGCATACTCTGGATCTATAGAGGAAAGCTTCGGGATAGACGTACCAAAAAGAGTATCGTTATCTTGAGTCATAGGTAGGTGTAGTCCGTCTTTAAAGACATAGATAGCTATTATGTAAGCGCCATTATCTCCAAAGACGCAGCCGTTTTTGAACCCATTAGGCAGTTCGGGTAAAGGGTGATTGTCGTACAAAGATTGAACTTCACTTTTTACCTCTTCCCAAGTAACGCAACGTCTTAATTCTTGAGTATTATATATTTCATTGGCAATACAGCCTGCTGCATTAAATTCATTAATTATGCGATCGCCTTCATCCCAATAACTCAAAGATTCAAGGGTTAGCACTTCAGCAGGTGCAAACAAACGATAAGCGGTAATACCTGCTTCATTTTCGTTGTTCCATGCAACTCCTACATAGTTTCCCTGCTGAAAGATGACCTCACCTCTATCCGTGTAAATTTGCTGATTAAAAACCTTGCCTAAACTAAAGCTAGCTTCAGGTTCTGATGTGTAAATTATACAGACTTGACCTTCTGTTGTTGAAGGATAAATATCCGTTGTTTCTTCCCACCCTGACCAACTGCCTAGAAAAGGAACTACTGCTGGATCGCGGCGTGACCAATTTTCTGCAAATGCCCTGGCTTCTCTTTGACGTTCAGGTTGTTCATATTGATTCCAATAGTCAACTTGACGCTGAAAGTCAGGCATTAATTGTTGGAGTTCTTCATCAGTTGGATAGGACTGAATTTGTGCATAAGCAAGGTCAGTATCTATCCCACAGATAATCAACAGTATAATACCAAGTAGTTGTTTTTTCATTTATCTTTGATATCCCTCAATAAAGCTATAATTTTATTCAATAGAAACTCTAGCTTACCTTCATCAAGCCAATTTTAAAAGGCGTGGTGAGCCAGTGGTTCATAGGGTGGTTGTAATAATCTCACTCTCTGAGGTGGGAAGTACTCAAACTCGCAAACATCGGGGGGACTAACTGGACAAATTGGGCGTGCGATCGGATTACCTGTCAGGTTAAGCTCATACAGATTTGTTAGGCTTGATAGAGGACTGATATCTGTAATTTCGTTGTAACTGAGGTAAAGCTTTTCCAAATTGGTAAGTTTGGCTAAAGGGGTAACATCCTGGATTTTGTTATTGTCGAGGTAAAGCGCAGTCAAATTTGTCAGTTCTGCCAGAGGAGTAACATCTGTGATTGAGTTTCCAAGGGCAAGCGAATTTAGGTTTGTAAGTACGGCTAGAGAGCTGATATTTTGAATTTGGTTATCATCAAGCCTAAGCTGAGTCAGGTTTGTAAGTACGGCTAGAGGGGTAACATCTGTAATTTGGTTGTTATGGAGGTAAAGCCAATTCAGATTTGTGAGTTTTGCCACAGGACTAACATCTTTAATTTGATTGGTATTTAAGTTAAGTCCTTTCAGATTTGTGAGTTTTGCCAGAGGATTAACATCTTTAATTTGGTTTTTATGAAGGCTAAGTTCGGTCAGATTTGTGAGTTTATCTAGAGGTTTAACATCTGTGATTTGATTGTAACTAAGACTCAATACATTTAGGTTTTTGAGTCTGGATAAAGGAGTAACATCTTTAATTTGATTGTTTCTAAGATCAAGGGAATTGAGATTGGTGAGTTCTGCCAGAGGACGAATATCTGTAATTTCGTAGTGACCGAGGTTAAGTTCATTACGAATTGATAGATTTTGGGTAGCCCGTTCACAATCAGTTGTGCCTGCTTCGGCTAATAGTAACTCTACGGTTTTTCTGACTTCGGCTGATAAATTCGCTTGCGTTTCACACCATTCTTTAAAAGAACTTCCAGGACGAGGTTCGACAGCTTGAGTAACGTCCCAGCCACTGAATATCCACATACTTATGATTAGAGTAATTGTGGGAGTCGGTTTCATGGTTGACAAACTTCCTGTCAGTAAGGTTTAGATTTTTCTGATCATGTCAGAATTATAGCTAGCCTATTTGATTCGTGAACAAGAAAAACTTGGGAGACTCTTGAGGACTATTGAAGACAAGGGAGAGGTATTTTACAAATCATTTAGACTGGCTATAGGACTCAGATTTAGATGTTAAAGTTAGGGACGGTGCAACACTTTAATTTGGGTATTCTGCTCGTAGGCATCGCCTGTAATTCCTGCTAAGAGTTTACCATCGGAACTGACAACCAGATGTCTCATGGGCAGTTGATCAACAGTGGCTTCTAGTTCCCCTGTTTGTAAATTCCACACCTTCAGTCCCTGATTGGTGTTGCCCAAAATGCGATCGCGGCTGAGGGCAATGTTCTCTTGCCAATAATACGATTGTTCAGGAGAAGAGGATAGGAGTTCTTGCGCTTTGAGTTTTCCTGTTGTCAAATCCCATAGTTTTAAATGAGTTTTGGGTTGGCTATATGAGGTAATTACTCCTATGTGTCCGTCTAAACTGATGTGTGCCGATCTAATTGATTGAAACAATAAATTAGCGTTCTTGAGAACCGTTTGTTGATTAGTTGCTAAATTCCACACCACAAGTTTGCTATTTAATTCAACCAGTGCAGTTTTAGCATCTGGACTGATAGCTAGGGGATAAAAACGTGGCGAATTGCCTTGAATTGCAACTGGGCCAATTTGAATCTCAGCCGTTGGTAAATTGGGCAATGCTGCTTTTAGTTTACCTGTTGCCAAATCCCAGACTTTAATCTCGCCATAGGTGCTACTAATAATAGTTTTGCTATCCGATGAAATTCTGACTTGGCGAATATCACTAGAATGCCCTTTGAGTATTTTAGGAGGCTGATTTGAGGTAATAGACCAAATGCGAACCATGCGATCGCCACTCCCACTGACAACGGTTTTACCATCGGGTGCGATCGCTACAGTCTGAATTTCACCGGAATCACTCTGAAATGTTTTTCTTAATTGTCCCGTTTGTAAATCCCAAACTTTAAGTGCTTTATCTTTTCCGCCACTGACTAAGGTTTTGCCATCAGGACTTAGGGCAATGGCAGAGATTGTAGAATGTTTATTGATGAAACGAACAACTATGAAATTGCAGTAAGGAGACTGGGTTGCATCTTGAGAACAGGGCTTTGATAGGATAGGTTTGGATTTATGTTGAAGAGATGGAAAAACATATAAACTGGCAACGTTCCAGATCATAATTATAGCGATCGCTATAATCCAGACTACTCTAGGGGTTAGATTCCCGGATGTTTGCTGTTCAAATCCTTCTCCTAAAATAATTTGTGCTAATTCACGACGACTGCGATCGGCTTCGTACCAAAACGCGCACCCGAATATAACTAATAATAGAATCGGCATTCCTAAGAACTGGAAGGCTGTAAATAGTTCTACATCCCCAGACCAAGCCCCAAACAGAAAAATTGGAATTGTAGCGCTGTACCAGACTAAGTACCAAAACACTAAAAAAGCGGTGACAAAGGGATGCAATTTTAGAGTGATGTGAATCACAGTTCCACCTGATAAGGATTCAAATCGCCCTCGGATAGTGGGTAAAAAAGAGTTACGGTAGCGAATAATGCGATGGATTTCAAATCCAGAGTTATTAATTGTTCCTTCATAGGGAACATGGTGGCGAGAAAAAGACCATCGAAATGTCTTTGGGGCTTCAATTTGGGCGGCTAACTTCTCGATAACAGTAGATAGTGACTCTTGAGTGTGTAGGCTAAAAGTATTGTTGGGTAAAAGTTGCATAGTTAGGAAGTCTGCTGATCGGACTAAAAATAAAGAGATTTATCGGTTACATCTTCCTATCTATTAATATATCTGTCTTGAAGAGGGGGCTAGGCAGAAAGAAAGAAAATAGAATGATTTTGTGAAGAGATATAAAGATGTAAGTGACAGATCAGCAATTGGCAACGGATGTGATAACGGATGTAACGGATGATTGAGTTCCAACTTATCGATGTTGCCGACGATAGATCAGGGTGCAACGCGATCGCCTAAAGCTCAAAATAAGGTTGGGTTGAGGGCAGAAAGTGCGATCACTTTTGGGTTGGGTGTTTGATTGAAGTTACGCACCAACCCAAAGGAAAAACGTGCGATCGCCCCATCGATTACTACAAATGGAATGGCAATTATTTGATCAGTGGGGTTACATTACATTTGTTGCCCTATTTAATTAGCACCAAAGGGGTGTAGTATTTACAGGCGGACATATTTTCCCATTATAAAAAAGTATATCCGAAAACACAGGAAAAATCAACCCTTCCAAGTCCGGCTAAAATAGCCTCCTCTAGGGAATCGTGCCATCAACTCACTGTTGCAAAATCTCCACTATCGTGGCAATCACTTCATTAATCTTTTCTAATTTGAGTTGACCCGCCTTGTAGAGGATGATTTGTTTATCTGCCGTAAATAAACGATTGGGTCTGACATTGCTACTCTGCCTCAGTCCTCCAGAGCTAAAATCATTTGACTCAATTACAACAGCATATTCATCAGTAACGGCACGACTGGTAATTTGACACAGAATTAAATCATCCCCTGATAATACAGCAACAACTAAAGCCGGTCGTCTCTTCGCTTGAGTCAAATCTGAAAAGGGAAAAGGGACAACAACAACATCCCCTTTTACAAATCTTGCCAAGCATCATCCTCCTCTGCCTTTAACCAGTCTTTTTGTAAAGAAGATTCACTAACCTGATAGAGTTCTAATGTTTGGGATTTATCCTTGAGCTTCAGAAACCGGAGGAAATCCAGAACTTCTTTCAAAAGAAACTCTGGAGTCTGCTCTATTTCATGGATAATTAATTCTTTGATACTCATCGGCGGGCAGGGTGAGAGTTTGTCCATAGCGATTCTATTCTATATTTCTATATTGGAGAAAGCACCCTCTGCCTTTATTCACCTCCCATCCTCTCCTCACCAAATCAGCAATTGGCAACGGATGTGATAACGGATGTAACGGATGATTGAGTTCCAAATTATCGATGTTGCCGATAGATCAGGGTGCGACGCGATCGCATAAAGCTCAAAATAAGGTTAGGTTTTCCTCCAGGGAAAGCAATCAGATTTCCATCATGCAGTCAAGCTAGGCGCTCATTTTTACAGCTATTTTAACAACAACCACTTGCCCCTAAAGCCTATATTAAAAATAACTGGATAAACAAAATATCCCCTATCCATTAATCCGTTAATCCGCTACATCCGTTACCCAATCCGTTGCCACGCTTCCTTCCCCAACTTCACTCAGCTATTCCCTCTAAAGACGTACCAACCACACAAGCCCGATCTAAATTAGCACCCTCTAAATTTGCCTGTTCCAACTCAGCACAGAGTAAATTTGCACCTGTAAGTATCACACCTGCAAGATTAGCGCCCCGCAGATCTGCCTCTTCCAAATTCGCTTCACTCAAGGTTGCTCCTTGTAAATTTGCTTGAGATAAATCTGCCCCTTGAAGATTAGCACTATTGAGATTTGCTCCCCGCAAGTCAGCCCCTCGAAAATCTACACCCTGCAAGTTAACTCCCATTAAATTAGCACCACTTAAAAACGCACCTGCTAACGAAGCTTGAGTTAATTTAGCACCCATTAAGTTCGCACCTCGGAGGTTGCTACCGCGCAAGTCAGCCCCTGTTAAGTCAGCTTGCATCAGGTTCGCCCCCAACAAATTAGACCGCAAGTCTGCTGAGACTAATCGAGCCGAGATCAGATTAGCACCATCCAGACGCGCCCCATTGAGATTAGCCCTCTCAAAATTTGTTCCGACCAGACTAGCACCTGCCAAATTAACCCGTTCTAACTGACTAGCCGAAAGGTCTTCGTCGTCTAAATTTGCTCCCGACAATTGCTTAATTTTTCCTGCTCGAATTGCCTCTATCTCCATCAATTTCCCTTTTGAATTTTGAGTTTTAAATTTTGACTTTTAAATTAGTGCAAGAGTTGTGAGTTTTGAATACATATCCCTATAAATTCAGTTTTCGCTTACACAGGATAAGGGTTTCAGGTTCTTTTTCGGAGATTATAATTAAAGTTTTAACTCAACACTCAAAACTCAGAACTCATAACAGTTTGATCGCAGTGGGAGTTGAGCAACCAGATCCCTGCTGCTATTTTAGGTTGATTCACCTGCAAACTCATTCCTTGTTGCATCCCCATTGCCAACAACCCCAAGGCTTCAACCAGTTTGGGGTCAAACGCCTGACCTGCTAGAGTGTGACAATAAGCTAGCGCACGTTCGATAGGATTTTCGTCCGATTGATACGCTGTCACCCGATGCTGAAACTCGGCAATGAGTGCCAAAATTCTGGATTCCAACGGAATCGCATCATACGCCAACCCATCCGGTCGTCCGGAACCATCCCAATGTTCGGTTTGATGGGAGATAATATGAGCGATCGCTTGTAACTGGGGCATAACCCGCAACACGGACGCTTTCGGCATTACGTCTTTCTGCCGCAGTACCTCTTGCTGAATCGGTGACTTAACCGGATCTAAGACATCTTCTACCCCTTGTAAAGGTGGCAGACGGTGTAGCAACCCCGCTAGACGTAAGCGTTTGATTTGCCATGCGGGTAAATCGAGTAATTGACCCATCGCCTCCGATAACGCGGCAACTTCCGCAGCTTCCATTGGGTTGGTGGCATCCGCCTGATCGATCAGTTGTGCCATCCGTAAGAATGCCTGCATTTCGTTGGAAAGCAGATTATTATCCAAGGCTTCTTGCTGGAGTGGCAAGCTTGAGCGTGTTTCTTCCTCGACTTGGCATAAATTATTATGCGACTTTTGCAGATAATCAACCACTCGACAGACAACAACCCCGATATCGTCCCGTTCTTTGGTTCCAAAGGCACTGGTAATTTGTTGAGCTTGTGTGGTTAAGGCGTGTTGTAGATCCTGATTGTAACGACCAATGTGGGCGATCGCAATATCGACTGTTTCCCGCACTAATTCCGGTTCAAATGTCCAGAATCCATAAAACTTGCGTTCTTGGTCGTTCTCTGGCTGTCCTTTTGCCCCATAATCCATGTCTGACAGCTCTTGACATAACACCATTGCTGTGTATGTTTCAGACATAATAATTAAATGCCACTCTTGCGCGACCGGATCGGAGGGGTCTAAATCGACCAGCGCTACATTGGATCGTTGACTGGTGGGGTGTTCAGCAAATCCCGCATCGGATGCCGCCATGATCGCAATGTGAGAGGCTTTCTCGGCAATTTCCCCATAACGTTCCGCCTCTTGCAGATACCACTTTCCTCGCTGAAACGCCGTAATCATGAGAGGGTTTCCCCCAGACTCTAGGATAAAGTCTTCCAGAGCATGGCACAGCGCAACCAGGGTATTTTTGTAGTACACCCCAAAATTTAGGGGTCTTCTGCTGCCTCGATGGGATGTCTCTAACTGTTGTAAAATAGAACCTTGTAACATAGTTTGTTGTTTGTTCGTTGTCTGTTGTCCATTATTTGTTGCTATTGACAACTGAACCAATGACTAATAATTAATAAGCAGCAACGAGTTGTTTGGGCGGTTGTGATTTAGATTCGATAGGCGCATTCAGTGCTTCTTCTAAATCGGCACAACCTAATCGTTCTTCCAAAATTTTCATGACTTCTCGACCAAAGTCATTGGGATTTTGTCGCCAAGCTTGCAGACACACTTCACCGAAGAAGGAACCGAGAGGTTCGGGGTTCCACAGCAGTTTCTTTGCTGTCCAAGGCATTAAACTCATGGGATCGTAATTGCGTGAAATAATATTATTTTCAAAGGCATAGTCTTCTAAATGAGTGTGGGGTTGTAGACCGATAAAAAAGATAGCTGGCTCAACTTTATCACTCCCAAAAATCCGCTCTAGTTCTCGGTGATAGGCAAGGGTTTGACGAATGGTTTCGGGTCGCTCGTCTATGACATTAAACGAATAATTGACAGAAACCAAATCATTAAAACCAGCCGCTTTTAAATCCCGACAATTTTGTAATACAGTACGCAGATTGTAACCCATCCGCATCTTTCTGACCAATTCTTGGGAACCGCTGGTAATCCCGATTTCAAAATAATTCATCCCGGTTTTGACCATCAGTTCGCATACTTCCGGTGTTAAATTATCAGCACGGATATAAGCCGCCCAATGAATATCTGTCATTCCAGAATCGAGGATTTTTTGTAATAACTCAACAACATCATCAATAAATTTGCGTGCAGGAATAAATTGAGCATCGGTAAACCAGAAGTTGCGAATCCCTCGGTTGTAAAGTTGGCGCATCTCAGCTACCACTTCATCCGCTGGGTTGATCCGGACTTGTTTACCTTCCACAACGGTATAAATACAGTAACAGCAATTGTGGGGACAACCCCGTTTAGTTTGAACGCCGATATAGAAATCGCTCTCTTGGAGGTAATACTCAAAACTCGGCCAAATACTCTCAATGTAATTGTAATTGCAAGCCGTTTTTTCAATGGGCGTGGGGAATTCGTGAATCAGGCGATCGCGCGGTTTGGTTTCACCGACGACGTAACACCGTTCATCCTGAAAGGGTTGATCTTGCAGTAGTTTTTCAAGTAATGTTTCCCCTTCACCAACCGAAACAATCGTACCCGTTGGTAGTTTATTCTCTAATTGCTCGTAAAACACACTCACCGCACCACCTCCAACCAACACACGAGCATCCTGATTATACGTCCGGGCACGGTTTAACCCGCGTCGAATCAGCCCTAAGTTGCGCCAGAGTTCGGTATAGTAAGAGGCGGCTAAACGCAGTCCTCCCAATGCTCCCCGTAGTTTCACCAAGGGATTTTTGGCGTAGTAGAACTCGAAGGCGTTTTGTAGGGGATTCCCGCCTCTACCGCCTACGGGTGCATAAATTTGAATGTCTCTCCAGGAAAATACTAATAGGGTGGGTTGAAATTCGTCTACACAGCGATCGAGAGCGTGAGCAAAATCTAAGGGTGGTATAGTTCCTAAGTCAAAGATGCGCTGTTCAACCTCTGGGAAGAGTTTATGAACGTGATCGGCTAAGTAAACAACGCCAATTGGAAATATCGGGTTGCAGGGAAGGCGAACATAGAGAATTTTGGGTGACATTGTGAATGTTCTGTTAAGGATTTTGTTTTTTATTAAGGTTGTTGTCTCGTCGGGAGGAGTGGAGGGGTTTTGAGTTCAGGGAGCGCAATGGGACTATAAACCTTATGTAGTAAGCATTTCCAGGCTTTTGAATTCCGGATTGTTGCCCCAACCCTCCTTCACACAACTTTGAAACTTTTTCATATAACTTAACTTTACCAAGATTATCGACTTCGCTCAACTCTATGGTATGTTGTGGGGAAGAATACAAAACCATCATAAAGTGAGTCATCCCACTGTTGTGGTATTGTGAGCCGAATAATGGAAGCATTTTAACCAAAGCTTTCAGACTATAGGCTTAAAGAACCGATTACCTGGCAAATAGACGTTATCACTCCTAGGCTTTTAATTCTAGGGGTGATGATTAGTGATTGGTAGTCGGGTTTACAGCAAGTGGGGATCGCAGGTGCTAACGTGGGGAGTGTAATAAGAAAATTAATTCATTTAGCACCTCGGCAGTTATGGCTCAGATTCTTGACCCTCTTCCTTCAAATAAGCAAGATCAAATTCTCTGTTGCTATGTAAATGCAACTAGTCATATTCAAATAGCACGTATTACAAACATTCCCAATTGGTATTTTGAGCGTGTCGTGTTTCCGGGTCAGCGCTTGGTTTTTGAAGCTCTATCAGAAGCTTTGCTGGAGATTCACACGGGTATGATGGCCAGTGCAATCCTTTCAGATACAATTCCCTGTGAGCGCTTGTGTGTAGGCGAAAGCAATAATACTCCTGCTCAACCTACTCCCAAGTCAGTCGTAGAAACCAATGATAATAAACCAACTGTGGAAACCGTTAATTATAAAAGCCGAGTCACCACAGAGCGTTTAGCTGTCGCTACTGTGGGTTAGTTCAATTCACCCGTTGATATCATTATCATTATAGGGGTTGCTGTAGAAGTGACCTCTTTTTTTTAATCATGGAGAGTAGGGTGAAAAGCGGGTAAAGACAAACAACTAACAACTAATATCATGTGCGGTTGAATAACCCTAAAAAAGAGTGAGAGGGAGAGAGGGAGAGGGGGTGAGGGGGAGACTTTTTATTATGGGTG
>DNGI01000248.1:0-3535 GCA_003486645.1 Cyanobacteria bacterium UBA11370
GTGAACCAGATCCCAATCACAGGCCATGCACCCAAGAAGAAGTGCAAGCTGCGGCTGTTGTTAAACGAAGCATATTGGAAGATTAACCGACCAAAGTAACCGTGAGCGGCAACAATATTGTAGGTTTCTTCTTCTTGTCCGAACTTGTAACCGTAGTTTTGTGATTCAACTTCTGTGGTTTCACGTACCAGTGAACTGGTAACGAGTGAACCGTGCATCGCACTGAACAAAGAACCACCAAATACACCAGCCACACCTAACATATGGAAGGGGTGCATTAAGATGTTGTGTTCCGCTTGAAACACGAACATGAAGTTGAAGGTTCCGCTGATACCCAAGGGCATACCATCAGAGAAAGAACCTTGACCGATGGGGTAGATTAAGAACACGCTGGTTGCAGCAGCTACAGGTGCGCTGTAAGCCACGCAGATCCAAGGACGCATTCCCAAACGGTAGGATAGTTCCCACTGACGACCCATGTAGCAGAAGACTCCCAACAAGAAGTGGAAGATCACCAACTGGTAAGGGCCACCATTGTAGAGCCACTCATCTAAGGAAGCGGCTTCCCAAATGGGGTAGAAGTGCAGACCGATCGCGTTAGAAGAAGGCACAACTGCACCGGAGATGATGTTGTTGCCATACATCAAAGAGCCAGCGACAGGTTCGCGGATACCATCGATGTCCACTGGAGGAGCAGCGATGAAAGCGATGATGAAGCAGGTGGTAGCGGTTAAGAGGGTGGGGATCATGATCACACCGAACCAGCCGACATAGATGCGGTTGTTGGTGGAAGTGACCCACTCGCAAAAGCGATCCCATAAACTGCCACTTTCGCGGCGTTGTACGGTAGTTTGCATGGTTTTATTATTGCTTGAAGCTTTTTAAGATTTGGCAGTTTTTAGGCTGCGTAGGATTAGCTTATACCATTTATTGCTTTTTGTAAACCCACTTGTAAAGATTGCTTTCATTTTTCTAGAGCGGGCATTATTTAGACCTCTGGCATAAAGGGAGGTAAAAGGGAAGAGGTAAAGGTGGTTGAAAATCCTTCTCCCCACTTCCTAACCAATCGCCTAAACCTCCATATCAGGGGAAGCAAAGTCAAGAGATGAGACAGATTTTGCAATATCCAGGGCTAAAAATTGGTCTACAGCGCGATAGATCCAGTAAAGCGATGACTTGGGATCGCCAGCAATTTTTTGAAATCCCAACGCCATTGCCAACTCTTCATAACTGGGATGGATGGTCATTGCGTACATATCGCAAAGGTTGGGAAAATCGCTCTGCATTTTCCTGAGTGTTTGCTGGACATCCTCTAAGAAACGACAAACATTAGGGAGTGTCTTGTAAGGAGTGTCAATCATCCAGCTACGGACAAAAACTGATGTGCAATCGCCATTACCAGGAACGACCATCGTCATCGGATCGATCTCTGAAGCCGAACTTAAATGAAGGATTTTGCTGGGAGGAAGAAAGAAATTCTTCTCCGACTCGGTTGAGGTGGGATAAAGCAGGTAAAAACCAACGGGACGGTCATTATCGGTGCGACGTAACACCCGCATCCCTGTTGAGTATTGGCTTGACCAAGTACGTAGGAGTTTGGCAATCTTGTGGGAGACAGCAGTGGTGTTGTTGTTCATCCAGTTGTAGTTGCGAACCAAAAAACTGGCGACTAGGACGGCATCAGTACGGGGATTAAAGTCATTGACTTCTAACTTAACTGGCGCTTCTGACTTGGGAAATGATAGGTTGGGTAGGGGGCGGATTTGGATGCAAATTGTATTCCCATCAAACTTTTTCTCGATCAATCCCAGAGCGATGAGTTTGTCAAGCATCATTCCCGCTGCCCGATCGCTTCCTCGGTCTTTGTCAGCATAGAACAGTTGGGCAGCTTCCCGATGGGTACAAGCCACAAATCCTTCTGGGATTTGCAAATTGGTTAACGGTTGCCTCAAGTGATTTCCCAATTCTTGCTGTTGCTTTAGGAGTAAGTAAGTCCACAACCGCACAAAACACTCAGCGCGACGGCGGGTTAGACCAACTCGTCCTACAAGCATGGAGATATAGTTGCGTTGTTGATCAACAGGAAACCACTGATCGATTAATTCTGGATTCATATCCTATGGTTGTTGGAAGAATGCACGAACGTATTCCGAGTCATCATGGTGGGTTCTAAATTATGACGGATCAGGGATGGCAGACTCCGGATTAGGGATGAATGGGTGTTTTTCTCTAGCCGTAGAAATGCTACGGATCAACACCCTCAAAAGTACAGTTTGCTCTTGCTGTTGGGTGGGTGTGGTCAAAACCAGTGGGTTCGATCAAAAAACTTCTCCGCGTCTCCACGTCAGTCTTAACCAACTCCTTTTAGCTCCCCTTGTGCTTGGTTACTGGCGCTTCAAGAGCGGCGAGCGATCGCCACAGCAATCTGGTTCAACACCCTTTACTTCTATGATTTCGCAATTTGGCGAGAAAATTCAAACCCTCTCAAAAAAACTTCATGCCGCTTCAGAATGCTTCACCTCACTTCAGCCTGGGTAAGCCTACTCATTGTAACTGCATAAGTTCACCAATCAGAATGACTGTCATACAAACTCACAAAGTTTGTAACACCTAAACCTAATCAGTTGAGAACTTAGTCATGAGTCATCAGTTGTTATACCATTTCCCTTTATAAAAGCTACACATAGAGGAGATGGGTAAAGATTAAAGGGAAGAGAGAAAAGGATAGTACTACAAACTTTTCTCCTTCCCCGTTACTCTTTTTCCCGACCCACTATTTGTAGCCTGATTTTATGAAATTGGTATTAGCAAAAGACAAATGACTCTGGACGATGGATTGACTATCCAGAAGGAGATTAAGGGTATCCATGTTTGCTCTTCCACTAAATTATCAGTTAGAAACACTGGAAAATTTGAATCATTCAGAACAACTGTATAACAAGTCTTTTGGACAACCTGTAAAAGTGTCTTCCTTTTTACAAGCTATCATTGAAGGCTTTGTGGATGGTGTTTTGATTGTAAACGAACAAGGGCAATGGGTTCACGTCAACGAAACTGCTCGTCGAATTTGCCGTCAAATTTCTAACTCTACATCACAAAGCCATTTAGTTCCCCACCCTATCTGGCAAGTTTGCGAATCCTTGATTGAAAGTCGCACGCTATTTGCCGACAAAAAAATAATTATTGAATCAGAAATCGATATTGAAAATATAGCGAGATTTCGGATTCGAGTGCGATGGCTTGATTTAGACGTAAGCGATCAATCTTACCTATTAATTACTTTAGAAGACCGATGTCAATCGAGTCAAAATTTAGCCCTATCGGATGCCCAAAAATATGGGTTAACGTCTCGTGAAGCCGAAGTTTGGTTACTGCGTCGAGCTAAACTTTCGTATAAGGAGATTGCATCTAAACTGTACATTACCACCAATACGGTGAAGAAGCATTTAAAAAATATTTATGCCAAGCAACAAGAAATGGGGTGGGAGGACTGTTAAAATTTTGGGTGCATCCCAAAGTTGCAAATTGCCTACAG
>DNGI01000248.1:3830-5028 GCA_003486645.1 Cyanobacteria bacterium UBA11370
GCCGCGATTTCCAATCGCTTTTGCAAAAACGGGATGCTCCCAAAATTTTTGAGTTTTGTTAGTGTAGCAGGACGATAGTCCGTTTTGAGTTTTGAGTTAAAATCTTAAGTCAATCCTATTAAAACTCTGCCAATAAGGTTAGGAGATTTCAAGATAATTCTATCCCATGCCAACGTTTGACTCACGAACCGTTACCTACAGTTCTGCTTATACACTCGTTCCTACCTACGAATGTTTTAATCGCTGTACTTATTGCAATTTTCGCACTGATCCGGGTCAAAATGCTTGGTTAACTCTAGCCGAGGCTGAACGAATTTTAAAACCACTTCAGAATCAGGGTGTTTGTGAAATTCTGATCCTCAGTGGTGAGGTACATCCTAATTCGTCGCGGCGTAAATCGTGGTTTCAACGGATTTATGATTTAGGTGAACTTGCATTATCATTAGGCTTTCTGCCACATACGAATGCAGGTCCATTGAGTTTTGAGGAAATGCAATCGCTTAAACAAGTCAATGTATCAATGGGGTTAATGCTAGAACAACTAACACCCCAATTATTGCAAACCGTTCATCGTTATGCTCCCAGTAAATTACCAGAGATTCGACTGCAACAGCTAGCCTGGGCGGGAGAATTAAAAATTCCTTTTACTACGGGATTATTATTAGGAATTGGCGAAACATCAGCCGATTGGTGGGAGACATTGGAGGCGATCGCAGAACTTCATATTCGTTATGGTCATATCCAAGAAGTGATTTTACAACCTTACAGTCCTGGAAGTCATGAACATTGGAAGGATACTCCCTTTGAACCTTATCAGTTACCGGAAGTTATTACTAGAGCGCGTCAGATTTTGCCACCGGATATTACCCTTCAAATTCCCCCTAATTTAATTCCAGATTCTCAGTGGTTACTGACGTGTTTAGAGGCGGGTGCTAGGGACTTGGGAGGAATTGGGATCAAGGATGAAGTGAATCCAGATTATCCCCATTTTCATGTTGAGAGATTGAGAGAACTTTTAGCGGATGATGGGTGGAATTTGGTGCCGCGTTTGCCGATTTATCCGCAGTATGATGGGTGGTTATCGGAAAGATTACAAGGGATAGTTGAGGGGTGGCGCACTAGTGCAGGACGGCAGAAGGAAAGTGACTACCTCTTAGGGAAACAGGGGACTTTTGGGGACAAGGGAGACAAGGGAGAC
>DNGI01000248.1:5290-6579 GCA_003486645.1 Cyanobacteria bacterium UBA11370
GGAGATAAGGGAGATAAGGGAGACAAGGGAGACAAGGGAGAGATTTTAGCTGGTGAGTTATTTGGGTCATGCTGCACTAGTACAGTGCGGCGGAAATAAAGCTACCATTCACGCATCCGTGAAACGCTTGTATTATAAGCATTTTGAATTTTGAATTTTGAATTTTGAATTCCGCGTAGCGGTACTAGCAACTTACGTTATTAGATTCCATGACTCTTGCCAATAACCCAATGGCGGCGGAAAAAACGAGCCAGTGCTGACTCTTCTAATGATAAATAAATCGGTCGTCCGTGGGGGCAAGTACGGGGATTACGGGTTGCTTTCCATTGGTCTAATAATGTCTGCATTTCGGATAAACTTAAGGGTGTGCCATTCCGAATTGCACTGCGACAAGCGGTTGCAACTTGAGCAGTTTGTAAATCTCCTCCTAAGCTTAATTCTAAGAGGGCATCGGCACAATCGGAGCGTTGATGTAAGAGTTCTGGGGCGTTTCGGACTGCCCACATTTGTTCCCCAAAGGGTTCTACGTCTAAGCCTAAACGTTGCAGTTGCTCTAGTTGAGTGGGTGTTAAATAATTGAGGATGATGGGTGGTTCTAAGGGTAGGAGTTGCCAGCGATCGCAAATTTGTTCGTACAATACCCGTTCATGGGCAATGTGTTGTTCAATTAACCACATTCCGGTTGGATGTTCTGCTAAAATATAGCGATTGTGAACTTGGGCAATAGCGCGTAATTCAATAAGTTCAATTTCGGTTGTTTTTTGATTTTCTAGATTAGTTTGTGGTGTGGGTTGTATGGAACGATTGAGGTGATATCCGGCTTTTTCTTCGGATACTTTGAGTAATTTTTCGACTCGATGCAAGTGAGACGCTTCGGGGAGATGGGTAGCACTAATTCGCAAGGCTTGTTCAATGGCTTTTGTAACTTGTTCTTGCCAGTAAGAGAGGGATTGTAAATAAATTTCAGCTTTAGCAGGATGGCGATTCCAATCAATTTTACTGGGACAAATATGGAGATGGAGGAAGCAAATGGGATAGCGATCGCGTGGTAACGTTCGTGCCATAGCAGATAGAATGGTTTGTTCTAATTCTGGCGATCGCACTAAGCGTCCATTCGTTGCTACTCGCACCCAATCGGCACGATGTCGATGACAGCGATCAGGTAATCCTAAAACTAAGGAGAGTTTGTTGTTAGTTGTTGGTTGTTGGTTGTTGGTTGTTAGTTGTTGGTTGTTGGTTGTTGGTTGTTGGTTGTTGGTTCTCCCCATCTCCCCCACTCCCCACTCCCC
>DNGI01000247.1 GCA_003486645.1 Cyanobacteria bacterium UBA11370
ATGCCTTCAGTTCTACCCTGTTGAATGCCTTCCGTTCTCCCCTGTTGAATGCCTTCAGCCCTACCTTGCTCGATCGCTGCTGCCATCTGTTGTCGATAAAGAGGTGCTAATGCCATAATCAACTCCCTATCCTCTGTTTCTAATTCTCGTTTAGCTTCCAAGTTAGCTTGCAAACTGTACAATAATTCTAGCGCACTCTCTCGTAAGGGGTGATCTTCTGGCAGTGCTGTTAATTCCTCAATTGCTTGCTTTTGCACTCTTCCCTTCCCCAAAATCCTTAACCACAGTGTCTCTTCAGTACGGGGTAATTGATGAATTGCTACTAGGGCAGTTTTTTGATATAACCCTAAAAAATAGACTCCTTCTGTCCAATTTGTCCCTAAATTGGGTTGAAAATTAAAGCCATCTAATAAGGTGGGTGAGGCGGTAGGAGTGAGAATCCACAACAGAGGTAATTGAGCTTCTTCAATCCGCCTATCTTCGCGCTTGGCTAGGCGTTCTAATTCAGCATAAACGTCAAAGAGTTTCCCCATACAACTGCGGATTTGGTTGACGGTTACAGCATTGCGAAAGGGTTCAAATATGGCGGGAGTGGTGGCTAATTTGCCTAATAATCCCAAGCTTTCAATATAGGAAGGAGGCGCAGTGGTGGGTGTAAAGAGTACGTCAACTTCCCGCACTTCTGAAACGACAACACGACTAGTTTTGATTTCACCAATGGGGGATAATAATTCTGTGAGATAGTCTTTGGCAAATTGGTCATGGAGAAAGCGGGTCATTTGCTGTCTCGATCTCCTTAAGTGTAGAAGTCTATCTTACAGAAGATTGATAAAATATAACTAACTCATTTTGTGAATTTGTTTCAGGCTATGTACACCGTAAAGATTTGTCGGATTGGTGATGCTCTGGGAATAACTCTACCTGATGAACTATTGCAACAGTTAAAGGTTGGTGAAGGAGATAGCTTAGTTGTTACGGAAACCGCACATGGAGTGCAGATTTTGGCTGGCAATGCTGAGTTTGAAAAGGTGATGAAAATTTATAGAAAAGGGAGTGAAAAATATAAAAATGCTTTGCGGGAGCTTGCTCAATGAGCGAACCGTTATGGATATCTGAGAATATCGTTAAGGTAATCCATGCTAATCAAATTGTAGAACATGGAGGAAGGGGTGCATCCCAAAGTTGCAAATTGCCTACAGCGTCGAAGTCTGAGGCTATACAAACTCGCACCCGCAAGGCAAGGGTTTTAAGACAGTCCGCGCAGGCGGACATCGTTTGTGTAGCCGCGATTTCCAATCGCCAGGTACTTTTGCTTTTGTATAGCTTTCTCTAACAATTTAGCTACAGTTTATCACCCTTCAAAAAGGAGTCAGTGTACGGAACAAACTACGCACACGCAGCAAGAAAATAATGTGCTGAATCTCTGGATCAAGCGCGGGTGGGGTTGAACGCTGTGCCATTTGAGCTTGCAGTTCAGCGTATTCAGCGGCGGTTAAGGGTTTGCCATCAATTGGCGATCGCGCTTCGGTGATAATTTCTGTTCGCAATATTTCTTCGGGTACGTCTTCTGGGGGCGGTAAACTTAGAACGGGTTTAGCTACTATAAAATTGATTCCCAGCCAAAGACTTAACACGATAGTTTTTTCCATATAGCATTTCTCAAATAGGTGAGGTACACTTAGTTTTATTCCCCACTCCCCACTCCCCAAAACCTAGGAATTTGTACCTCATGAGCATGAGAACCGCTATATTTTTACTCCCCAGTTTCTGTTAATCCAGGTGGTAGGGGTTCACCACAAATTTGGTGAATTTCTGCAATACGTTCAAACAGCCAAGGATAGTTCTGACGGTATTTAGGAATTAGTGCTAGGGGACTCAGTAAAGCCGCAGCGGTTAAATCAGCTACACTGAGGCGATCGCCTACTAAATATAACTGTTTGTGCCACCGATATTCTAACATCTTCAGCGCTATTTCTAGACGTTCAGCCGCTAAATGCACTGCTGCCTGGTTGATTTTATACTGATGTCGTACCACCTGAATAACTAATTGACTAGAGAATGAAGGATCAATGTGTTTACCAGCACCTGCTCGAAAGTCATAGTAAATAAACCGAGTTGCTGTACCGATACTTTCATCAAACCAATCTTCTAACATCCATGCTTCTATTTGTTGTTGTTCATTAGGTAAAAATAAAGACGGTTCAGGGTGGTATTTTTCTAGAAATTTAAAAATCTGGGTGGAATCAGATATAGCTTGGGGTTGATCGGGAAGTTGAGGCAATAAAACAGGTACTGTTGTCAAACCTGTTAAGGGTTTCAGTTTCAGAATATGTAGACCAGGAGTTAAGTTCTGGACATCATAATTAATTTTCTTATATCCCAGAGCTAGTCGTGCTTTGCGGCAATAGTGAGAGGTACTGAATTGTAATAGAAGCATGGTTATTAGTTGTTGGTTGTTGGTTGTTGGTTGTGAACTGGAGGATAGATTGCAATTAGAGTCACTCTCATTTTATTGAGGTACATTGACGTTTATTTTCTATTTATTATTTCCTCTTCGCTCTTTTCTAATATACAGCTTGTTTGGAGTACTATAAAGCCTTTAGTCTTAAAAACTGAACAATCTTTAACTACTCCTAACAAAGCAGGATAGCTTCCGTCCCTTAGTCTTGTTAGTGCCTCTTCGGTAGCGGGTTGATACTGTTTAAGCCATTCATTTTTGGTTAAGTATTTTAGTGTCAAAGCTTTATTTTCCAACAGCCATAAATCGATTCCATACCGCTGAATGAAGTCTTTTACTTGTGCTAAATTTGGGCTGTATTGAGCCTGAATTAAATCAATTGTACGTTGGCGGAACTGGCGATAATAACCCCAATGATAGGGAATTGCATATTCCCGACCCACTAAAATAGAACGCTGGGCAAAAATGGGTAAATTATTCGCCTCCTCTGCGGAAGAAGCAATCAAACTGTTTTGGGGTTGTTCCTGAAAAAATTGATATAAAGCTGGGTAATGACCGATTTTGTATTTAGTAAGAGGAAAATTCTCTACAAAGCAGGGATATAAAATTACTAACGCTGCAATTAAAACTGTTGATACTACTGTTATAACTTGAATAAATTGGAAATTATTAGGAACATTCTCCCCTGGTTGAACACTTCCCATTTTTAGCAGTGCATCTAGAATCAGAGTCAAAACTATTCCTGCCGATAATGCCAGTAATATCCGAAGACTATGTTCTGTATATCGACTGGGAAGATGAAGTTTGAACAGCAGTGCATGAGCTGCTAAAAACATCCCAAGAGAGACTAATAAAAGGTGTAATAAGAGGCGAATACGAGTTGAAATCTGCTTAACTAAAGGAAATTGATTAGGAAATCGTGATAGGATTGGTAATAATAACCCTAATGTTAAAGTTCCCGGTCTAACAAACCCTACATTTAATAAACCACTGCGTTCACCCAGTAAGAAAAACGTCAAAGGATTATTTCGGAAAAATGCACTACGTCCTTTAGCCCAGAATTCAGGTAAGGCGTTGGCTTGAGTTGCTGTAATAACGGGTTCAAACTCTCCTTGGGTCAAGGCGTAAAATAAAATTACAGCTATCGACATTCCTAAACCCAGCCTAAATAAAAGATAATCTTGTCGATAGTGTGAGTGAGAAATTGGCTTGTTGCCGTTATCAAAAAATTGCAAAATTAAAATACCTACGCAGATTAATACATATTGAGGATAGAACAAACCTAAAAGCGCGATCGCAACTAAACACAACAAGATAGAGCGCTGAAGTAAATAGTATAAAAAAGCGAGAAACAGGGGATAAACAAATGCTCTGGGTGTGGCTGATATTAAATCATCCTTCATCCATAAAGATTGATTGAGTAACAAAGAGGCAATAAAACCAGCGATTGGCACAGGCAAGAGTTGCAGACAAATGCCAAAACAATAACAAGTTGCGATCGCACCTAAAATCAAGGGTAAAAGTTTATTAAAAATGAGAGGATTAATCCCGAAAACGGCAGCTATTTTGTAAATTGTTGTATATCCAATAGGTGCTACAGATTGAAAATAGTTGGCAATTAAATCATCGGAAAATAAGTCTGAATCGAGGAATCGCTGCATCCAAAATACGTGTTGTCGAGCATCATCTTGTACAATATATTTATGGCTAAATGCTTCCTGTAGTCCCAAGCCACTGTAAAGTGTAGCAAAAATTAAACTTAAACTAAACCAAACTATAATTTGACGGCTATAGGAGTGAGGAGTTAAGGAAATTAATAATCGTTGCAGGCGAATACTGATCATAAGGTATTAGTCAATAACTGGCTGGAAAATAGGGTGTAAGGTTGAGGGTAAGAAGATGTTCGTATCCGGTTAACCTTAATCTTTTCTTTACAGAGGAGTTAGTTTAGAACAACTCTAGGCTTTATCCTTAAGGAAGTTTGAAAATTTTTAACAAGATTTAACAATAAAAGGCTTAATTACTCGGATAAAAATTAATAAATATGTCAAGGTTGAAAAATAGATAAATTGTTGGGGATTAGACGCAATGAAGATTTTGGTACTAACTTGGGAATTTCCACCTCGGATTGTGGGAGGAATTGCACGTCATGTCGCCGAGCTATATCCGGAGCTAGTTAACCTCGGTCATGAAATCCATTTAATCACAGTAGAGTTCGGCGAGGCTCCACTGTATGAGGTAGTGGATGGTGTTCACGTCCATCGGGTATCGGTTGCTGCGAGTCATGACTTTTTTCATTGGGTTGTAAACCTCAATGAGAGCATGGGACACCAAGGAGGCAAATTACTCTTAGAAGAAGGACCATTTGATATTATTCATGCTCATGATTGGCTCGTTGGAGATGCGGCGATCGCACTCAAACATACGTTTAAAACTCCCTTAGTTGCCACAATCCATGCTACAGAATTTGGTCGCTACAATGGCATTCATAACCACGAGCATCACTACATCAGTGGCAAGGAAAAGTTGCTGGCTTACAATGCGTGGCGCGTTATCGTTTGTACGGATTATATGCGGCGAGAAGTCGAACACGCTCTAGGAACTCCTTGGGATAAAATTGATGTGGTTTATAACGGGATTCGACCTCACAAAAAACACCGAGATCCCAACTTTGATTATTGGAATTTTCGCCGCCATTTTGCTGTTGATGACGAAGAAATTGTTTATTATGTAGGTCGTATGACCCATGAAAAAGGGGTATTTGTGTTACTGAATGCGGCTCCAAAAGTTCTTTGGGAAATGGGAGGTCATGCTAAATTTGTAATTATCGGCGGTGGCAATACTGATCACCTGAAACGCCAAGCTTGGGATTTAGGACTTGGGCACAAATGTTATTTTACTGGGTTTATGTCTGATGCCGATCTCGATAAATTCCAGACTGTAGCTGACTGTGCAGTTTTCCCTAGTCTTTACGAACCGTTTGGCATTGTCGCGTTAGAAAGTTTTGCAGCTCGTGTCCCTGTGGTAGTCTCAGATACAGGGGGGTTCCCGGAAGTAGTACGACATACCCAAACCGGGGTTGTGACTTATACCAATAATTCTGATTCCTTAGCGTGGGGTATTTTGGAAGTCCTGAAAAATCCTGGATATGCTAGATGGTTGGTGGACAATGCTTATGAAGATTTAGAATGTCGCTTCAGTTGGCCTAAACTCGCTGAACAAACAGAGGCAGTTTATGGGAGAGTGTTACATGAGCGATCGCAAGTAACCTGGCTGTAATCCCCATTCTTTTAGGATAAGAAGGTTAAAGGATGCCCATTTTGAACCCCTTGATGCTCAAGAATACAACTTGGTGGCATGGCTTTTATCTCCTCATCCTTTTTATTATTATCTTTTTAATTCCTTGCCATATTTTTACCAGCATTGTTTTTATAGTTTTGAAAAGTACCCTTGAGGGTACTGTGAATTGGTTAGTCTATACCTCATATTAGTGGAAACAGACCCAGACACTAACAAAATAACTGGTTATCCGGAGGACTAATTATTCCAAAATTTTTTTCCAGGATAGTGTCTTCAACTGTTCATTTCATACAACACGGAATTACTAAAACACGCGAGAACTATGCGTAGACGACATGGATTTGGCCCTCGGACAGGGGAAAATCAACCCGTAGGTGAATTTGCTCCAGTTGGGAAGTTCGGCAGAATGTTTCCGAAACTTCCTTCGTTCACTCCATCAATAGAAAGTTTGACGGAGTTAGGGGAAGCAATGAACGATTCAAACCCCAATAATCCAGAGGGTGACAATGTAAAAGTTCCAGCAGGATACACCTATCTCGGTCAATTTATTGATCATGACATCACCTTCGATACGACAACTCTCCAAGAGATTATTGTTGACCCATTGGCGTTGAAAAATTTCCGAACACCAATGTTAGATTTAGATAGTCTCTATGGTTCTGGACCCGATACCCAACCGTATCTCTATCAACTCATTGATCCTGATCTATTCTTAATCGGATTGACAAACGAAAGTGGTACAGGAATTCCGGACGAACCACTTCCTGCAAAACCCAACGATCTCCCGCGTGCGTCAAGTGGTCTTGGTCTTCTGGGCGACCCCCGCAATGACGAAAATTTAATTGTTGCACAACTCCATCTTGCTTTTCTCAAGTGTCATAATAAGCTGGTGACAGGAATTAAAGATGGCACCATTAAACCCGTTTCTTCTATTGACCGTTCCCCGTTTGAACAAGCCAGAGAATTACTAATTTGGCACTATCAATGGATTTTACTCTATGACTTTTTGCCTCGAATTCTTGATAACGAACAGCTAGACGAAGTACTTAATAAAGGGCGACGCTTTTATAAATTTAAGGACGATCCATTTATTCCTATCGAGTTTTCGGTAGCATCCTATCGTCTTGGTCATAGCATGATTCGTGCAGTTTATGACTACAATCGGGTTTTTACTCCTATCCCCAGTCCCAGTAGAATCACCGATGCAACTCTGGAATTACTGTTTCTTTTCACAGCAAAATCAGGACCACAAGGCGCAACAGTTCCAATTCCCAGCAACTGGATTATTGACTGGCGGAGGTTTTTCCAAATTGACCCAGAGGTGAATGTTGGATTAAGCCGAAAGTTAGATCCATTCCTGGTTGAACCCCTCAAAAATTTACCGAATGTTCCATCTCCAAGTTCACTCGCTGTGAGAAACTTACTTCGGGGTCGCAGTGTCGGTTTACCATCGGGTCAAAGTATCGCCCGACGCATGAAATTTAAGCCATTAAAGAAATCTGAGATTGCCCAAGGTGCAGATGGAGAAGTTGCTGCCAAGCATAACTTTCATATTGAATCCCCACTATGGTATTACATTCTTAAAGAGGGTCAGATTCAGGGTCAAGGCAACCATTTGGGGCAAGTTGGAAGCCGTATTATTGCTGAGGTTTTTGTCGGTCTTTTGGAAGCAGATAGCAGTTCATTTTTGGTGCGAAATCCCTACTGGAAGCCAACCCTACCTGCCGAAAAACCAGGGACATTTACAATGGCAGATTTA
This sequence comes from Cyanobacteria bacterium UBA11370, assembly GCA_003486645.1. Classification (GTDB taxonomy): domain Bacteria; phylum Cyanobacteriota; class Cyanobacteriia; order Cyanobacteriales; family Coleofasciculaceae; genus UBA11370. Next base: position 7,518 of record DNGI01000247.1, read on the forward strand.
TTGAAATTTGTCGGGGATGTTAATCCTATTGGTTAAATGAAGAGGGTGTAGGGGGTAGGGTGTAGGGTGTGGGGAACCCCATAATGGGAGCATCAGGGGTTTCGAGTAAGGA